>NZ_JBSGDT010000042.1:0-67588 GCF_053602515.1 Amycolatopsis sp. NPDC004368
TCTGCTGCACCAGCCCGGTGATGCCGAGGGTGCGGAACGCGCCGTCGACACCGTCGGCCGCGTGCTGTTCGTGGAGCTCGGCCACGTGCGCGCACCACGTCGCGCGGTCCTCCTGCCAAGCCCGCAGGTAGCTCGCGCACAACTGCGGCTTGAGCACGTTCTCGCTCTGGCGCAAGGCCGTGCGCAGCGCTTCGATCATGTTGTCGCGCCTGGCCGGATCCAGCCCGTTCGCTTCCTGCACCTGCAGCATCGCCTTGCGGATGAAGTTCCTGCGCTGGACGAGGAAATCGGCCCAGTAGCCCTCCGTCGCGGCCCTGAGGCCGAGACCCCGGTCGAGCAGGGCGTACACGCCTTCGGCGAGGGTGTCGCCCAGCTCCTCGTTCTCGGCGCGGATCAGGTTGTACGGGTCGTAGTCCGCCTGAAACGCGCTTCCGGTGAGCGCGGTGCGCCGCAACCCGTTGTCGCCCAGCAGGAAGAACCAGTCTTCGTTGTAGATGTCCGGGAAGAACGAATCGAGGCACCGCTCGCCCACGACCAGCGCCCCGCCCCCGACGAAGGTGTCCTGCCACCCGCCGGATTCGCGGTAGGCGTGGCAGACCACGGAGTTGTCCGGCATGCCGATGTTGTTCAGGCCGACGGCCGCGTACTCGCCCAGCAAGCCCGCGGCCTCGAGCAGGTCGGCGGGGCGGGGCAGCGTGATGTCGTCGTCGAGGAACAGCACCCGGTCCCAGCGCGCCAGGCCGGCGACGAGCAGGCCGAGGTTGCGCTTGAGGCTGGTGTCGGCGCCGCGGAGGAGTCCGTTCACGCGCAGCAGCTCGGTCGTGGCGAAGCGAGGCATGACGTGCTCGGGCAGGCCGTCGGTGTCGATCGCGAAGGCCTGCACGCCGGCCGTTTTCGCCGACAGCACGACCCGGTCGGCGCTTGCCGCGTGGCTGCAGAGCAGCAGGACCGGCACCTCGAGTTCGCGGGCGATGTCCCAGACGTGGACCAGCGCGTGCTCGTCACGGCCGTTGGGCACCACGATCGCGTCCAGCGCCACTTCGGGCGTGGTGCCGGCGCCGACCTCGGCCACCAGGCGCCGGTGGGTGGGTAGCTGCGCCGGCGCTCCGACGGCAGTGGTCATTTCAGCTCGTTTCTGGCCATTCGTGCAGCCGGTGCTCAGGGAGGGTCCAATCGGGGGTGAGTCCCTGGTTGTTGAAGATCGGCACTCGGCTGATGATGCTGTAGGACTTCGCGGCAGCGAATCGCGAGTTCAGGTGATCCTGGTTGCGATCGCGAAACCGCGGGTCGGTGAGCGCTCGTACGGCTCCGAGGGTGCCCCGGCCGTACATCCCGTTGCACACGGTGACGGTGCGTTTGCGGTTGAGCGGGTTGACTCCGTGGTAGAAGAGCGCGACGTCCTCGATGAGGGTCTTCTCCGGTGACAGTCGCGCGGTGAAGAGTTCGGTCGTGCCGTCGGGGTGGGTCACTTCGAACCCCCCTCGTTCGTCCTTGCCCGGCTCGTCGCGGCCGATCTGGCGGATCGGTGCGTCGATGAGGTTGAGCAGCTCGCGGGTCTGCGGGTTCCAGTCCACTCCGCCGAGCAGCACGAGGTGGGCGGTGTAGTCCTTGGGGCGCAGCGGAACGCGGGGGTTGGCGGTGCGGAACGAGACGTGGTTGCCGGGGTTGCACGCCCGGATGTGACCGTAGAGCTCGATCAGCGCGTCCGGGTCAGCGTAGCTGAAGAGCCGGGAATAGTCGGGATTGGCCGGGTCGGCGTACTTGATCTGGAGGTCGGGTGGCAGCTGTGCGTCGACGATCACGACGTCCTGGTTCGGTGCGAAGCGCCACAGGTTGTCCGGGCCGATCTCCTCCGAGCGCGTGACCTTCGGGGCGCCGCCGCGGAGGTCGGTGGTGTCGGCGGTGCTGCCGCGCAGGTCGGTGAGCTCGGCGAGCAGGTCCGCGCGCCGCTGTTGTTCCTCGTCGGTGAGCTGCTCTTCCGGCAGGATGCGGAAGTCCCGGCCCTCGATCGAACGGCGGGTGGCGAAGAAGGTGGCGTACGCGTCGAGACGGTGCTCCGGCGGGCTCGCGGGGCTGCCGGTGTTCTCCCAGGACGAGAGCAGCGCGTTGCTCACCCCGAACGCCTCGGCGAGCTGGCGCTGGGTGATGACCACACCCGGCCAGCTCTGCTTGCGCAGCGCACGGAGGCGACCGGCGAGGGCGGGACTCGGCTGGGACACGACTTCACACCCTTCAGTGAACTTCACTGGAACGTGAGTGACGGCGATTGTACACGGGGAGTATCTCCCTGGCCCATCAGACTCACTGTGGCTGGTCTGTTCGGGTTCGGGGAGTTGTTCAGTTGATCGAGCTGGCGAACTTCTTAGTCAGAACTTAAGGAAGTGGCCCTGTTCAGCCAGTGGCTGAGCCCTTACAGTTGGTTCGGTGGAAGTCTACTAGATTTCAGTAGCGACCTGAACAAGGGGGTCTGCCATGGACACCGCTGTTCTGCACGTACCGCTGCACCGGGCGATCGTGGTGGTCGACATCGAGGGGTCGACCACCCGCACCAACCCCGCCCGGGCCCGGCTGCGTGCGATCGTGTTCGACCTGCTCGACGAGGCGTTCCGCGCCGGCGGCATCGCGGAGGGGTCCAGAGACCCGTTCGTGGATCGCGGAGACGGTGCGCTGTGCCTGGTCCGGCCGGTCGACGAGGCGCCGAAGACGCTGCTGCTCGCCGGCGTGGTGCCCGCGCTCGAGGACCTGCTCGCGCGGCACAACGCCGAGCGACCCGACGAGGCGTTCCGGCTGCGGGTGGCGATCCACGCCGGCGAGGTGCACTACGACCTGCACGGCCCCTACGGCGAGGACGTCGACCTCGCCTGCCGGTTGCTCGACGCGCCGGAGGTGCGCCGCCGCCTGCGCGAGGCCGGGCCGCTGGCGCTGGCGGTGTCCGAGGCCATCCACTGGTCGGTGGTGCGCCACGGCTACGACGGCATCGATCGCGCCGAGTTCACCCAGGCGTTCCACGTGCGCGTGGGCGGCAAGCGCATGCGGGGCTGGCTCCGCACCGCCGACTTCGCGGGTCTCCCCGGAGCGGGCCTCACCGCCTGACGAGCCAGGGAGGTGGGCCATGGACACGACCGGATTCTGGCCGGCGCTCGGCGCGACCGAGCGGGACAAGGTGGCCGAGCTCGCCGTGCGGCGCAGCTACCGCCGCGGCGACGTCGTGTGCCGCGAGGGTGATCACGCCGCGGTGGTGGTGCTCCTGCTGAAGGGGCACGTCCGGATCACCAACGCCACCTCCGACGGCCGCGAGGTCGTGATCGCCGTGCGCGGCGCGGGCGACGTGGTCGGCGAACTCGGCGCCATCGACGGCGGCCCGCGCTCGGCGACCGTCGCAGCGCTCGACGACCTCGACGCGCTCGTGGTGCCGGCCCCGCGGTTCGCCGCGTTGTGCCGGCGAGAGCCCACCATCTCGTGGGCGCTGTTGCTGGTCCTGGCCCGGCGCCTGCGTGACGCCGGCCGTCAGCGCCTCGACGTCGGCGGCGGCACGATGACCCGCCGCGTCGCCGCGCTGCTGATGCAGCTGGCGGTGCAGCACGGCGTACGCCGGGGCGACGACATCGTGATCGCGATCCCCGGCACGCAGGCCGAACTCGCCACCACGGCGGCGATTTCGCGCGAATCGTGGGCGCGGGTGACGCGCGAGCTGCGCCGGCTCGGGGTCGTGAGCACCTCGCGGGGGCAAGTGGTGGTCCACCGGTTCGCGGAGCTCGGCCGGCTCGCGCGCTGAGTTCGTCGCGGACGCCCTGACCGGCCCCGAATTTCCCGGTGCCACGGCCGTTTCGATGGCGATCGGCAGGGGATTTCCTTGTGCCTCGGGCATTCCTGTGCGTTCGACGCCGCGTGCGGCCGGAAATCGGGTCCGGCGATTTCCTTCGAAGGTGTCTGCAGACACAGATTTCCCTGTCCCGCAGCGGAATCCTGGAGTCACGCACCCACCACGGAGGTAACCATGGACCCGTTTCTTCCCGCCCCGCAACCGATCCGCTGGCGTCGCGGGGTCTACGCGGCCGCGATCGTGATTCCGTTCACCGTGATCCAGGCGTGGGCGCTGCTGGTGCTCCTGAGCCTGGCCGACTTCACCGGCCTTGTCGCGCAAGCGGTTCTGGTGCTCGTGCTCGGGTCGGTCGTCTCGCTCGCCGTCGGGTGGCGGTGGGCGTGGCGGCTGGGCACGGAGCGGCGCCGGGCGCTCGAGATCCGGCGTGAGGTCGAGGCGTGGCGCGCGGCTGCGCGCGAGACGCCGCCGGCCGAGCGGCTCCCGGCCGGGCGAGGCCGCTGGTGACCGCGCTGGCGGTCGCGGCCGCCGACGGTGGTTCGTCGGAGGTGGTGCTGGTGCTCGGGCTGGTGGTGTTCGTGCTGCTGGTCCGGCTGGTGTGGCGGTTGGTCGGGTGGCTCGCGAAGACCGCCGCGCTCGTCGCGTCGCTCGCCGGCGTCGTGATGGCGGTCGGCGGGCTCGGCGGCTTGGCGACGTTGACCCTGGTGGCGCTCCGCTAGCGCACCGACCCGAAGATCCGCGAACCCGGTCCCGCGCTCGGCGGGCACCGGGTTTTCTTTTGCCGCAGGCGATCGGCTCACCCGGCCAGCTGCTTCTTCACCTCCGCCGCCACCCGCCCGCCTTCCGCGCGTCCCGCGACCTTCGGCTGCACGGCCTTCATCACCGCGCCCATACCCGCCATGCCCGACGCCCCGGTCGAGGCCACGGCGTCCGTGACCAGCGCGGCCAGCTCGTCGTCGGAAAGCTGTGCCGGCAGGTAGGCCTTGAGGACCTCGGCCTCGGCCTGCTCGCGCTCGGCGGACTCGGCGCGGCCGGCGCCCGCGAACGCCTCCGCGGCGTCGCGGCGCTTTTTCACCTCGCGGGTGATGATCTTCTGCACCTCGTCGTCCGACAGCTCGCGGTGGGCGTCGCCCGCGGTCTCCTCGTAGGCGATGGCCGAGAGCGTGAGCCGCAGGGTCGCGGAGCGGAGCTGGTCGCGCGCCTTGATGGCGGTGGTGAGGTCGTCGTGGAGGATCTGCTTGAGCGTGGTCATCCCCTGATCCTGGCACCACCGCTGCCGCCACGCGCGGGTCTTCTAGACTCGACCGCGATGTCCAACCAGTACGAATCGCTTCCGGAGGTGCGGTGATGAGGCTCGTTTTCGCCGGCACCCCCGAACCCGCCGTGCCGTCGTTGCGCGCACTGCTCGAATCCGACCGCCACGAGGTCGTCGCCGTGGTGACGCGCCCCGACGCCCAGGCCGGGCGCGGCCGGCACGTCGTGCGCTCGCCCGTGGGGGCGCTCGCCGACGAGCACGGCATCGAGGTGCTCACGCCCGCGAAGGCCGGTGACCCCGCGTTCCTCGCGCGGCTCAAGGAGCTGGCGCCCGACGCGTGCCCCGTCGTCGCGTACGGGGCGCTGCTGCCCCAGAGCGCGCTCGACATCCCGGCCCACGGCTGGGTGAACCTGCACTTCTCGCTGCTGCCGGCGTGGCGCGGCGCCGCGCCCGTGCAGTCGGCGATCCGCGCCGGCGACGAGATCACCGGCGCCAGCACGTTCCGCATCGTCAAGGAGCTCGACGCTGGGCCGGTGTTCGGCGTCGTCACCGAGCAGATCGGCGCCACCGACACGGCGGGCACGCTGCTGGGCCGCCTCGCCGAGTCGGGTGCGCACCTGCTGCTGTCCACCATGGACGGCATCGCCGACGGCACCCTGCGCGCCGTCGAGCAGTCGGGCGACGGGATGACCTACGCGCCGAAGGTCACGGTCGAGGACGCGCGGGTGTCGTTCGCCGACCCGGCCGCGTCCGTCGACCGGCACATCCGCGCGGTGACGCCGGAACCGGGCGCGTGGGCGGAGTTCCGCGGCGAGCGCTTCAAGCTGGGCCCCGTCACGGTGGTCGACGAACCGGGCCCGCCGCCGGGCGAGCTCGTGGTCGAACGCAAGCGGGTGCTCGTGGGCACGGTGACGAAACCGGTGCGGCTGGGCGAGGTCCAGGCATCGGGCAAGAAACGGATGGCGGCCACCGACTGGGCGCGCGGTACACGGATCGAAGAGGGAGAGCGCCTGCGGTGAACGAGCGTGGGGAACGGCGGCCGTCGCGGCCGCAGCGGGGCCGGCCGGCTCCGCGCAAGGACGGACCGCGCCGTCCGCCGGAGGTCGACCCGGCCCGCCAGGTCGCGTTCGACGTGCTGCGCGCGGTGCGTGAGAAGGACGCGTACGCGAACCTCGTGCTGCCGCAGCTGCTTCGTGAGCGCCGGATCTCCGGCCGCGACGCGGCGCTGGCCACGGAGCTCACGTACGGCGCTTCGCGGGCCCAGGGGCTGCTCGACGCCGTGATCGGCGCCTGCGCCGAGCGTCCGGTCGAGAAGACGGACCCGGTGGTGCTCGACGCACTGCGCCTGGGCGTCTACCAGCTGTTGCGCACGCGCATCCCGGAGCACGCGGCTGTCGGGTCCACTGTGGACCTCGTTCGCGCCGAAGCCGGTTCGTGGGCCACGGGTTTCGCCAACGCGATCCTGCGCTCGGTGTCCGCAAAGGACGAAGCGCAGTGGCTCGACGAGCTGGCGCCCGACGAGTCGGCCGACCCGATCGGTTCGTACGCGCTGCGCACGGCGCACCCGCGTTGGGTCGCGCGCTCGTTCGCCGAAGCGCTGGGTGACAAGGGCGCCGAGCTGAAGGCGGCGCTGGAAGCCGACGACGCCCGCCCCGAGGTGCACCTGGTCGCCCGCCCCGGCGAGATCAGCGCCGACGAGCTGGCCGCGATCACGGGCGGCGACGTCGCCCCGTACTCGCCCTACGGCGTGCGGCTGCCCGCCGGCGCCGGTGACCCGGCCGAGGCCGAGCCCGTTCGCGAACGCCTCGCCGCCGTGCAGGACGAGGGCAGCCAGCTGTGCGCGATCGCCGCCACGAAGGTGCCCGTGGCGGGCTCCGACGAGCGCTGGCTCGACCTGTGTGCGGGCCCCGGCGGCAAGGCCGCGCTGCTCGGCGCGCTGGCCGCGATCAGCGGCGCGACCGTGGACGCTGTGGAGAAGGCCCCGCACCGCGCGAAGCTCGTGGAGAACGCGACGCGCGGCCTGCCGGTGAAGGTGCACGTGGCCGACGGCCGCGAGTCCGGCCTCGAACCGGGCTACGACCGCATCCTCGTCGACGCGCCGTGCAGCGGCCTCGGCGCGCTGCGGCGGCGGCCGGAAGCCCGCTGGCGGCGCAAGCCCAGCGACGTCTCCGACCTCACCAAGCTTCAGGGCGAGCTGCTCACCGCCGCCCTCGACCTGGTGCGGCCGGGCGGCGTGGTCACCTACGTCGTGTGCTCGCCGCACCTGGCCGAGACCGAGGGCGTGGTGGGCGAGATCGCCCGCCGCACCAAGACCGAGGTCCTCGACGCGCGCGAATTCTTCCCCGGCGTGCCGTTGCTCGGCGACGGCCCGTACGTGCAGCTGTGGCCCCACCGCCACGGCACCGACGCGATGTTCTGCGCCGCGCTGCGTAAACCGTGAGGCGCAAACCGTGAGGGACCTCGGCCTGGTCGCGAGCTCGTGCGGTGGGCTGGACACCCGGTTCACCGCCGAGCTCGCGCGGCCGGCCGTCACACGCGGCTGGCGACTCGCCGTCACCCTCACACCCGTCGCCCACCGCTGGCTGGAGGCGACGGGCGGGCTGACCGAGCTCGCCGCCACCACGGATCTGCCGGTGCGCACTGTGTCGCGCCTGCCCGGTGAGCCACGGCCGCACCCGGACCCGGCGGTGTTCCTGTTCGCGCCCGCGTCGGCCAACTCCGTGGCGAAGCTCGCCCTGGGCATCGCGGACAACCAGGCGCTGACGGTGCTCGGCGACGTGCTGGGCGCACCCGGGATGACGATCGTGGTGGCGTACCAGATCCAGGACACCCGGGTGCACCACCCGGCCTGGCAGCGCCACCTGGACACGCTCACGTCCGCGGGCGTCCGCCTGCACCGCCTGGACCCGCGCCGGCCGTGGTCGGAAGTCCTGGACCTCCTGCCCGGCGCGTGAACCCGGCGCCCGAAAAAACGGGTGCGCCTCCGGACCAGGAGACGCACCCGTTCACCCGGCGAAGGGTCAGCGCAGGCGCAGGGCCCGCTTGAGCGTCGAGAACACGTCGGTCTGGTTGGTCAGCCCGACGATGTTCGCGGCCTGCGGTCCGTAGCCCGCGATGCGGACCTGGGTACCGGTGTGCGACTGCGAGCCGCCGGTCTCCGCGGTGCCGTAGGCCAGCGTCATGTTCGCGCCCTCGTTGGTGACGAGGGTCGCGGTGAGGCCCGGGGTGGCGGTGGGCTCCACGATCTGGCTGCTGTGGCCGTGGTCGGCCGTCACCAGCACGAGGGTGTCGCGGTGGCTGCGGGCGTAGGCGAGGCCCGCGGCGATCGCGGAGTCGAAGTCGATCGTCTCGCCGATCTGGCCGCACGGGTCGGCCGCGTGGTCCTGCTTGTCGATGCTGGCGCCCTCGACCTGGAGGAAGAAGCCCTTGTCGCTGTGGCGGTCGTCGAGCAGCTCGATCGCCTTGCGGGTCTGCTCGGCGAGCTTCGGCTGGGTCTTCGGCAGGGCGGCGTTCGGCGTGCAGCGGGCCGGCTTGGTGCCACCGTGGACGGCGGCCGGGCCGGTCCAGTTCACGGGCATGTTGTTCTGCGCGAACAGGCCGAGGACCGGCTTGCCCTTCTTCGCCTTCGCCAGGTCCGCGGCGGTGTTGACGACGTTGTAGCCCGCCGCTTTCGCCTGGTCCAGCACGGTCTTGCCCTTGTACTTGCCGGCCGTCACCTTCTGGTCGAAGAAGGCCGCGCCGCCGCCGAGGAGCACGTCGGGGCGGGTCTGCACCAGCTGCTCGGAGATCGAGCCGGCGCCGCCGTTCTCCTTGGCGTTGACCGCGCACTTGGCGGTGGTCTCGACCGGGCCCTTGCAGTCGCGGCTGACGACGTGCGAGCCGAGCACGGCCGGGGTCGCGTCCTGGACCTCGGCGGTCGTCACGTCACCGGTGCGCAGGCCGCCGCGCTTGGCCAGCTCGAGGATCGTCGGCACGGGGTTGCCGTACGCGTCGACCGAGATGGCGCCGTTGTAGGTCTTGGTGCCGGTGGCCCAGCCGGTGCCGGACGCGGCCGAGTCGGTCACGTAGTTCGGCTTGCCGGGGTTGTTCTGCTCCACGGCGTAGGTGGTGTAGTCGCCGGTCAGCGGCAGCTCGTCCATCGAGAGCCGGCCGGCCGCGCCCCGCTCGTAGTTGCGCGCCGCGGTGATCTCCGACTGGCCCATGCCGTCGCCGATGAACAGGATCACGTTGCGGGCGGTGCCGCCCTCGATCGCGTTGCGGACTTCCTGCGTGCGGTCGCCCGTGGAAGCGGTGCGAGCGGCGGTGTCCGACGTGTCCGGGGTCGCCAGCGCGACCGGGGCCGCGGCGATCAGCGCGGCGCCGAGCGCGCCCGCGGTCAGCCACTTGCGGCGGCCGGCGAAGAGCGTTCTCATGCAATTTCTCCTCGGATGGTGATTAATCCGGAACCTCCGGCTTGCGTCATTAGTTCTTGTGCATGTGTTGCGCACGAAGACTCCGGATGATCAGCATCTGTCCGAAAAGAGAACACCGGACCCCTACGGCCGGTTCACGACGGTGACCAGGCCCGACCTAGACTCGGGCCGTGGCTGACCGACCTCTCATCGCACCCAGCATCCTGTCCGCGGACTTCGCCCGGCTCGGCGAGGAGATCGCGGCGATCGCGCGGCCGGGGGAGACCCGCGCCGACTGGGTCCACGTCGACGTGATGGACGCGCACTTCGTGCCCAACCTGACGCTGGGGCTGCCCGTGGTCGAGGCGTTGATCAAGTCCACCGACGTGCCGCTCGACTGCCACCTGATGATCGACGACCCGGACCGCTGGGCGATCGGCTACGCCGAGGCCGGTGCCTACAACGTCACGGTCCACGTCGAAGCCGCGAACGACCCGGTCAAGCTCGCGAAGGACCTGCGCGCGGCGGGGGCGAAGGCCGGCCTGTCGATCAAGCCCGGCACCCCGCTCGAGCCCCACGTCGAGACCCTCAGGCACTACGACACGCTGCTCGTGATGTCGGTCGAGCCCGGTTTCGGCGGCCAGTCGTTCATCCGCGACGTACTGGAGAAGGTGCGCACCGCACGCCGCCTCGTCGACACCGGCCACCTCAAGCTCGTGGTCGAGATCGACGGCGGCATCAACGCCGAGACCATCGAGCAGGCCGCCGAAGCGGGCGTCGACTGCTTCGTCGCCGGGTCCGCCGTCTACGGTGCGGACGACCCGGGCCGCGCGGTCGCGGCCCTGCGGGAACAAGCGGCACGCAGCCGTCGAGACTGACCCCGGGCCCGGGAAGCAACCGGGTCCGCGCGGGTGTTGGATGGTGGGATCACCGGGTTTCCGGCGGTGACGGCGGCGAGGAGGCAGCAGCGGTGTTCACCGGCATTGTCGAGGAGATCGGCGAGGTCATCGAGGTCGAGCAGGGCACGAACACGGCCCGGCTCACGGTGCGTGGCCCCTTGGTCACGTCGGACGCGGCCCACGGCGATTCGATCGCCGTCAGCGGGGTCTGCCTGACCGTCGTCACCTCTTCCGAGGGCACGTTCACCGTCGATGTGGTGAACGAGACACTCGAGCGTTCGAGCCTCAACAAGGTCGCCGTCGGCGACGCCGTGAACCTCGAGCGCGCCACCCCCGCGGGTGGCCGGCTCGGTGGGCACATCATGCAGGGCCACGTCGACGGCACGGGGGTTTTCCTCTCGCGCGACGACACGGGCGTGACCACGTTCGCCCTGCCCAAGGGCCTGGCGAAGTACGTCGTCGAGAAGGGCTCGATCGCCGTCGACGGCGTCTCGCTCACCGTGGCGTCGATCACCGACGAGCAGTTCTCCGTGGCGCTGATCCCCACCACGCTCGAGGCCACGACCCTCGGCCGCCGCGAAGCGGGTGACCTCGTGAACCTCGAAGTCGACGTGGTCGCGAAGTACGTGGAGAAGCTGGCGACCCCACATCTGGCCGCGAGCGCGCACAATGTGTGACGTTCGGTCGGACGGTACGAAGGAGCAGCCGTGAGCGAGACGAAGGCGGCCGAGCCGCGGACGGGCTGGACGCCCTGCGGTGCCGGCGCGGTGTTCGACGCTGACGCCATCGAGGCGGCCATCGCGGACATCGCGGCGGGCAAGGCCGTGGTGGTCGTCGACGACGAGGATCGCGAGAACGAGGGCGATCTGATCTTCGCCGCGGAGAAGGCGACGCCGGAGTTGCTGGCGTTCATGGTCCGGTACACCTCGGGCTACGTCTGCGTCGCGCTCACCGAAGCCGAGGCGGACCGCCTCGACCTGCCGCCGATGTACCACACGAACCAGGACGTGCGCGGCACCGCGTACAGCGTGACCGTGGACGCGGCCGAGGGCATCACCACCGGCATCTCCGCCGCCGACCGCGCGCACACGATGCGGTTGCTGGCCGACCCGGAGGCGTCGGCGAAGGACTTCCGCCGGCCGGGCCACGTCGTGCCGCTGCGCGCGAAGGAGGGTGGCGTCCTGCGCCGCCCCGGGCACACCGAGGCGTCGGTGGACCTGGCCCGCATGGCCGGGCTCCACCCCGCGGGCGTGCTCTGCGAGATCGTGTCGCAGAAGGACGAGGGCGACATGGCGCGGCGCGACGAGCTCGAGGTCTTCGCCGCCGACCACGACCTGCGGGTGATCACGATCGCCGACCTGATCGCCTACCGCCGCCGCACCGAGAAGCAGGTGGAGCGCGTCGCCGAGGCCCGCATCCCGCTGGCCGCCGGCACGTTCCGCGCCGTGGGTTACGACAGCCTGCTCGACGGCATCGAGCACATCGCGTTCGTCTACGGCGAGATCGGCGACGGCGAGGACATCCTCGTGCGCGTGCACTCCGAGTGCCTCACCGGCGACGTCTTCGGTTCCCTGCGCTGCGACTGCGGTCCGCAGCTGGACGCCGCGCTGCAGGCCGTGGCCGACGAGGGCCGCGGCGTCGTGCTCTACATCCGCGGCCACGAGGGCCGCGGCATCGGCCTGCTGCACAAGCTGCAGGCCTACCAGCTGCAGGACGCCGGCGCGGACACCGTCGACGCCAACCTCGCCCTCGGCGTCCCGGCCGACGCCCGCGACTACGGCACCGGCGCCCAGATCCTGTGCGACCTCGGCGTGCGGTCGATGCGGCTGCTCACGAACAACCCGGCCAAGCGCGTCGGCCTCGAGGGGTACGGCCTGCGGGTCACCGGCCGCGTGCCGCTGCCCATCTCGCCCAACCCCGAGAACCTGCGGTACCTGCGGACCAAACGCGACCGCATGGGCCACGACCTCGCGCAGCTGGAGCACTACGAACAGGTGGGTGCCGCCGACCAGGCGGAGAAGGGGACAACACCCGATGAGCGGTGAGGGACGGCCCGAGTTCGAGCTCGACCTGAGTGACTGCAAGGCGCTCAAGCTCGGGATCGTGGCCACTCGGTGGAACGCGAACATCACCGAAAAGCTCCTGGGGCGGGCGCTGGCGGCCGCGAAGGCGGCCGAGCTCGAAGAGGAGCCGACCGTGGTGCACGTCGCCGGCGCCGTGGAGCTGCCGGTGGTCGCGCAGGCGCTGGCCCGCCACCACGACGCGGTCGTGGCGCTCGGCGTGGTGATCCGCGGCGAGACCCCGCACTTCGACTACGTGTGCGACTCGGTCACCGCCGGCCTCACGCGGGTGGCGCTCGACGAGAGCACCCCCGTGGGCAACGGCGTGCTCACGGTCAACAACGAGCAGCAAGCGCTCGACCGCTCCGGCCTGCCGGGGTCGAAGGAGGACAAGGGCTACGAGGCCACGGTCGCGGCGCTCGACTCCGCCCACGTGCTGCGCAGCCTTCGCCAGCCGTGGACCGAGCGGGGATTCGTGTGAGCCCCGCCGTGACCGAGCAGGAGACGACTCTGGTGCTCCGCCCGCGGCGGGCGCTGGTGATGTGCAGCGTGCTGGCCGTGGTGCTGCTGGCGGTGTTCGTGGTCGTCGCGATCCTGCTGCGCAACTCGCACACCGGCGTGGTCTTCGAGAAGTCCGACCAGGTCGCGATGATCGGTATCGGCGTGCTGCTCGCGCTGGGCACGATGCTGTTCGCCAACGCGCGGGTGCGCGCGGACGCGACCGGCATCGAGGTCCGCAACGTGATCACGACCCGCCGGTTCCTGTGGAGCGACGTGCTGTCCGTCAGTTTCCCCGACGGCGCTTCGTGGGCCCGGCTCGAACTGCCCGACGACGAGTACTTCTCGGTGATGGCCGTGCAGGCCGTGGACCGCGAACGCGCGGTGGCCGCCGTGCGCGCGCTGCGCAAGCTGCACAAGGCGGCCACGGGTTCCTGACCGTTCGGGCTACCGCTCCAGGTCGACGACGATCGGGGCGTGGTCCGACGGGCCCTTGCCCTTGCGGGCCTCACGGTCCACATAGGAATCGCGCACGGCCCCGGCGAACGGTTCGTTGCCGTACACGAGGTCGATGCGCATCCCGCGGTTGTTGGGGAAGTTCCCGGCGCGGTAGTCCCAGTACGTGAACGGGTGGTCGTACTTCAGCGGGCGCGGGAACACGTCCGTCAGGCCGAGGTCGCGCAGCCGGGCCAGCGCCGCGCGCTCGGGTTCGGTGACGTGCGTGGAGCCGTCGAACAGCGAGCGGTCCCACACGTCGGCGTCGGTGGGGGCGACGTTGAAGTCGCCGAGCACGGCGAAGGGCGCGTCGGAAAGCTCGTTCGCGACCGTGGTGCGCAACGCTTCCAGCCACTCCAGCTTGTACGCGTAGTGCGGGCTGTCGGGCTCCCGGCCGTTGGGCACGTACACCGACCACACCCGCACGCCGCCGCAAGTGGCACCGACGGCGCGGGCCTCGGCGGCGCCGTCGAACCGCGGCTCGCCCGTGAGCCCGCGGACCACGTGGTCGAGGCCCACGCGCGAGACGATCGCGACTCCGTTCCACCGGCCGAGGCCGTACGCGGCGACGTCGTACCCGAGCGCCTTCAGCTCGTCGGCCGGGAACGCTTCGGTGGTGTTCTTCAGCTCCTGCAAGCAGAGCACGTCGGGTGCCGAGCGCTCGAGCCAGTCGAGCACGCGCGGCAGCCGCGGCACGATCGAGTTGACGTTCCAGGTCGCGATCCTCACGACCGCCAGGATAGGGGTGCGTGGCCCGGGGCACCCGGCCACGCACCCCCGCTCGGGTGCGGTCGGTCCGGCTCAGACGCCCGCGGTGCTGCGGATCCACGAGCGGCTGGTGGCGACGCTCGCGTAGTTGTTGGTGCCGCGGGTGTTCGTGCCGCTCTGGTTCTGCACGGTCGAGGCCACGCCGACCTGCACGCCGTTCGCGACCTCGGGCCCGCCCGAGTCGCCCTTCCACGCCGACCCGTCGATGCCGACGCTCTGGATCGCGCGCCCGCCGTAGGCGTCGGTGGAGCGGCCGGTGACCTGCACGTTGGCGACCTTCAGCGCCGACGCCGGGGGACCGGTCGGAGTCGTGCGGCCCCAGCCGTAGAGCTGGTTGGTGCTGCCCGTGGCCGGGTCCGCGCTGCCGAGGGTGATCGGCTTGGCGGTGGTGGCCTGCGCGAGGTGCAGCAGCGCGATGTCGCCGTTGGGCGACTCGGCTTCGCGGTCGACGGCGATCTTGGTGCCGCCGAAGAGCGTGTTGGTGCCGACGCGCACGTACATGCCGCTGCCGTCTTCGTCGAGGCAGTGCACGGCCGTCATCACCCAGCGCGCCGCGATGACCGTGCCGGAGCAGTTGAAGCCCTCGAAGTCGCGGCCCGGGGTGTTCACGTACACCTGGGCGCCCCAGCTGACAGCGGGCGCGGTGCCGCCGCCCACGATGTTCGTCTGCGCGGTGGCGGCGGTGCCGCCGGCCAGGGTGCACGCGACGGCGGCGGCGGTGACCACGCCGGCGAAACGGGTTCTGCGCACGGGAGTTCCTTTCGGTGGGGACCGGAAGTGCCGGGTCTCGGCTGGAACGGACGGTAATCAGCGCGTCACCCGGCCGGGAACCGACGAAGGTCGCGCGTGTCCGAATCACCCGACTTCCGTCGGGTCGGGGCGGGCGGTGGGCACCAGCCGAGTGCCGAACGGGCCGCTCGCACCGGGGGCCCGCAAAGTTGTCGGGGCGGGACCATGGTCCGCCCATGCCCCCACCTCCACCCTCAGCGGAGGCGCTACGCGCCACTGCGTAGATTCGAGACGTGGCTGACCCGACCACCTACCGTCCCTCGCCGGGGAGCATCCCGGACGCCCCTGGCGTGTACAAATTCCGTGACGCCGCCAAGCGGGTCATCTACGTCGGCAAGGCCAAGAGCCTGCGCAGCAGGCTGAACTCCTACTTCGCCGACCTCATGGGCCTGCACCCGCGCACGCGCCAGATGGTCACCACGGCCGCGAGCGTCGAGTGGACCGTGGTCACCACCGAGGTCGAGGCGCTGCAGCTCGAGTACAACTGGATCAAGGAGTTCGACCCGCGCTTCAACGTCCGCTACCGCGACGACAAGAGCTACCCGGTGCTCGCGGTGACGTTGAACGAGGAGTACCCGCGCCTGCACGTCTACCGCGGGGCGCGCAAGAAGGGCGTGCGCTACTTCGGGCCGTACTCCCACGCGTGGGCCATCCGCGAGACGCTCGACCTGCTGCTGCGGGTGTTCCCGGCCCGCACCTGCTCGGCGGGTGTGTTCCGGCGCCACGGGCAGATCGGCCGCCCGTGCCTGCTCGGGTACATCGACAAGTGCTCGGCGCCGTGCGTCGGGCGCGTGTCGGCCGACGAGCACCGGGGGATCGTCGAGGACTTCTGCGACTTCCTCGCGGGCCGCACCGACGCGATGATCCGCCGGCTCGAGCAGGAGATGGCGGCGGCGTCGGAGGAGCTCGAGTTCGAACGCGCCGCGCGGTTGCGCGACGACCTCGGTGCCCTGCGCCGCGCGATGGAGAAGCAGGCGGTGGTGTTCGGCGACGGCACCGACGCCGACGTGGTCGCCTTCGCCCACGACGAGCTGGAAGCGGCCGTGCAGGTGTTCCACGTGCGCGGCGGACGCGTGCGCGGGCAGCGTGGGTGGGTCATCGACAAGGCCGAGGAGATGGACGTCGCGGCGCTGGTCGACCAGTTCATCACGCAGTTCTACGGCGAGGAGTCCGACCGCGCGGCGCGCGACGGCGTCGACGCCGGGCCGGTCGTGCCGCGCGAGGTGATCGTGCCGGAGCTGCCCGCCGACGCCGAGGCGCTCGGTGAGTGGCTCTCCGGGATCCGCGGCTCGCGGGTGCGGGTGCGCGTGGCCCAGCGTGGGGACAAGAAGGCGCTCGCCGAAACGGTGGAGCGCAACGCGGGCGAAGCGTTCACCCAGCACAAGCTGCGCCGGGCCGGCGACCTCACCGCGCGTTCGGCGGCCCTGCAGGAGCTGCAGGACTTCCTCGCGCTCGACAGCGCGCCGCTGCGCATCGAGTGCATCGACATCAGCCACATCCAGGGCAGTGACGTGGTGGCGTCGCTCGTGGTGTTCGAGGACGGTCTCGCGCGCAAGTCCGAGTACCGCCGGTTCGCGTTGCGCGAGGCGGCGGAAGAAGGCGACGTCGCGTCGATCGCGGAGGTCGTGCGCCGCCGGTTCCACCGCTACCTCAAGGAAACCGCGGAGCCGAGCGGCTCCGGCGACGCAGTGGCCGAAGACGGCACGGACGACGGGGCCATCGAACCCGCGCGTCCCGGCATCGACCCGGACACGGGCCGTCCGCGCAAGTTCGCGTACCCGCCCAACCTGCTCGTGGTCGACGGCGCGGGCCCGCAGGCGACCGCGGCGGCCGACGTGCTGGCGGAGCTGGGGATCACCGACATCGCCGTGGTGGGGCTCGCGAAGCGGCTCGAGGAGGTCTGGTTGCCCGCCGACCCCGATCCGGTGATCCTGCCGCGCACGTCGGAGGCGCTGTACCTGTTGCAGCGCCTGCGCGACGAGGCTCACCGCTTCGCCATCCGTTACCACCGCGAGAAGCGGTCCAAGCGGCTGTCGGCGTCCGAATTGGACAGTGTGCCCGGGCTGGGGCAGGCTCGGCGCACCGCGCTGATCAAGCACTTCGGCTCGGTGAAGAAGCTCAAGCAAGCCAGGGTCGAGGAGATCGAGGCGGTGCCCGGCTTCGGCAGGCGCACCGCGGAGGCCGTGGTGGCGGCACTGGCCGGGGAGACCGGTGCCGGTTCGGGAGGGGACAAGGGGTCGTGATCGGGGAAGGAACCATCGTGAGTGCGCAAGAGGACAGCCGGGGAACCGGGATGGAGGTCGCCGTCGTCAGCGGCCTCTCGGGAGCGGGGCGCTCGACGGCGGCGAAGTGCCTGGAGGACCTGGGCTGGTTCGTCGTGGACAACCTGCCGCCGGAGCTCATCGCCACCATGGTCGAGCTGGGCGCGCAGGCGCGGGGCGCGATCACCAAGGTGGCCGTGGTGATGGACGTGCGCTCGCGCGCGTTCACCGACGACCTGGCCTCGGTGATCAAGGACCTCGACGCGCGCGGGTACAAGCCGCGCGTGCTGTTCCTCGAGGCCACCGACGCCGTGCTGGTGCGCCGGTTCGAGGCGGTGCGCCGCGGCCACCCGATGCAGGGCGACGGCCGGCTCGCCGACGGCATCACCGCCGAGCGCAAGCTGCTGGCCCCGCTGCGCGAGGAAGCGGACCTGGTGCTCGACACCTCCGCGCTGTCGGTGCACGACCTGCGGGCGAAGATCGAGGACGCGTTCGGGTCCGAGGCGAGCACGCAGACGCGGGTGACCGTGCTGTCGTTCGGCTACAAGTACGGCCTGCCGATGGACTCCGACCTGGTGATGGACGTGCGGTTCCTGCCGAACCCGTTCTGGATCCCGGAGCTGCGCGACCACACGGGGCTCGACGGCGAGGTGCGCAACTACGTGCTCTCGCAGGAAGGCGCGGAGGAGTTCCTCGACCGCTACCACCAGCTGCTGCGCCTGATCGGCGCCGGCTACAAGCGCGAGGGCAAGCGGTACCTCACGCTCGCCGTCGGCTGCACGGGCGGGAAGCACCGCAGCGTCGCGATTTCGGAGGAGCTCGCGCACCGACTGTCCAAGGAGGACGGAATGGCCGTGAAGGTGGTGCACCGCGACCTTGGCCGTGAGTGACGTACGCGCGGTCGCGCTCGGCGGCGGACACGGCCTGCACGCGACGCTCACCGCGTTGCGCCGGGTCACCCGGGAGGTCACGGCGGTCGTCACCGTGGCCGATGACGGGGGCTCCTCGGGGCGCCTGCGCCGGGAGCTGGGGCTCCTGCCGCCGGGCGACCTGCGGCAGGCCTTCGCGGCCTTCGCGGCGGAGGACGGCGGCACGCTGTGGGCCGAGGTCTTCCAGCACCGCTTCGGGGGCGACGGCGCGCTGGCCGGCCACGCGGTGGGCAACCTGCTGCTGGCCGGCCTGTTCGAGGTGCTCGGCGATCCCGTGGCGGCGCTCGACGAGGCGAGCCGCCTGACGGGGATTTCCGGACGGGTGCTGCCGATGTCGCCGGAGCCGCTCGAGATCGAGGCCGAGGTGAGCGGGCTCGACAGCGAGGACCCGGGCGCGGTCCGCCGGATCCGCGGGCAGGTGGCCGTGGCGAGCACCCCCGGGCAGGTGCACCGCATCAGCTTGCACCCGGTCGGGCGCCAGGCGCGGCCGCCGCACGGCTGTGCCGAGGCCATCGAGGCCGTGCTGGGTGCCGACGTGGTGTTCCTCGGACCCGGTTCGTGGTTCACCAGTGTGCTGCCGCACGTGCTCGTGCCGGATCTGCACGACGCGCTCGTGCGGACGAAGGCGACCAAGGTGGTGGTCCTCAACCTTGTCCCCCAGCCGGGGGAAACTGCCGGGTTCTCCCCGGAGCGCCATCTCGACGTACTCTTCGAACACGCCCCCGCGCTGCGGGTCGACGCCGTGATCGCGGACCGCGATTCCGTGCCGGACCCGGCAAGTCTGCGCCGGGCGGCGCAGCGGCTCGGCGGCCGCGCCCATCTGGGGGCGGTGGCCGACCCGGTCGTGGAGGGACGGCATGATCCTGATGCGCTCGCCCGGTGCATGCGAGAGGCTCTCGGCCTCGACGGGGGACAGCACCGTGGCTGACGGCGGGCGCGCAGCGGAAGGCAGGAGGGGCAGTACATGGCGATGACCGCCGCGGTGAAGGACGAACTGAGCAGGCTCGAGATCACGAAGATCGGGCCACGCCGGGCGGAGGTCGCGTCGCTGCTTCGCTTCGCGGGCGGGCTGCACATCGTGGCCGGCCGCGTGGTGGTGGAGGCCGAGCTCGACACGGGCTCGGTGGCGCGGCGCCTGCGCAAGGAGATCCACGAGCTCTACGGCCACCAGTCCGACGTGCACGTGATCACCGCCAGCGGCGGCCTGCGCAAGGGCACGCGTTACGTCGTGCGCGTGGTGAAGGACGGCGAGGGCCTCGCCCGCCAGACGGGCCTGATCGACCAGCGCGGCCGGCCCGTGCGCGGCCTGCCCGCCGCCGTGGTGTCCGGCGGGGTCGCCGACGCCGAAGCAGCGTGGCGCGGCGCATTCCTGGCCCACGGTTCGCTGACCGAGCCGGGCCGCTCGTCGTCGCTCGAGGTCACCTGCCCGGGCCCGGAGGCCGCGCTGGCGCTCGTCGGCGCCGCCCGCCGCATGGGCATCCAGGCGAAGTCGCGCGAGGTCCGCGGCGCCGACCGCGTGGTGGTGCGCGACGGCGACGCCATCGGCGCCCTGCTCACGCGCCTCGGCGCCCACGCCAGCGTGCTGCAGTGGGAAGAACGCCGCATGCGCCGCGAGGTCCGGGCCACCGCCAACCGCCTCGCCAACTTCGACGACGCCAACCTCCGCCGCTCGGCCCGCGCGGCCGTCGCGGCGGCCGCCCGCGTCGAACGCGCCCTCGACATCCTCGGCGACACCGCCCCGGACCACTTGCTGGCGGCCGGCAAGCTGCGCCTCTCGAACCGCCAGGCGTCGCTGGAGGAACTCGGCCAGCTCTCCGACCCCCAGATGACGAAGGACGCGGTCGCCGGTCGCATCCGCCGCCTGCTCGCCATGGCGGACAAGCGGGCGAAGGACCTGAACATCCCGGACACCGAGTCCGCGGTGACCCCGGAGATGCTGGAGGAAGAGGAAGCCTAGGGCTTGCGTTGTCCCGGCAGCTTGAGCTCGGTGACCAGCGCGCGCAGCCACGGCTGCGCGATCGCCGGCTCTTTCACGATCGTGCGCACCAGCCAGTCCCGCACCGCCGCGGTGCGGCCGGCCACGACGATCGCCAGCGCTTCGGTCAGGGCTTCGCGGGTCTTTTCGTCGTGGCGGGGCGCTTCGGGATCGGCGGGTCCGGCCGAAGGACCGCGTCAGTTTCGGCTGCCAGTTGCCGAAGTAGTGCCAGACGTTGCCGTGGAGTGAGACGTTGCGGATGGCGCCGGTCGGCAGGTCGGTGGTCCAGGCCGCGTTCCGGTGCCAGCGCCAGGTCTTGGGGCTCGTGTCGAACCGCCAGGTGATGCCGACGATCCGCAGTCGCCGCCGCACTTCCACCCAGGCGACACCGTCGTCGGCGGCCCAGTCGCGCAGGAGCGCGACGAGCGTCTTGACCGTGTCACCGTGGTGGACGAGATCGGTGAACACCACCGGTGGGCCGCCGGCCGCGAGCACGGCGGGGGAGATGCCGGCGTCGGCCAGGTTCGCCCGCAGCTGCGCCTTTTCGGCAGCCGCCAGCGGCGCCGTGGGCCCGACCATCCTCAACGAAAGCGGCAGCAACCGCAGCCGGCTGCGGTCGGTGAGGGCGCCGCTCAACAGGTCGTACACGCTGTCGGCGGACCGGCCGACGAAGTGCAGGTCCCCGTCGCCGCTTCGCGCCAGCACCTTCGCCGCGCAGTCCGTGAGCTCGTCGAGGAACCACAAATCCGGCACCCCGGCGGGCAGGGCACCGACCTGTTCGGGACGCACGAGATCCCAGCGGTACGGGCGGTTCGGTTCGGTCACCCTTCCAGAACACCATGCGGCACAACCGATTTGAGCTGCATAACTCGGTTGCGGCACACGACGACCGTGCGCGACTTCGGCACCGGGGCCAGGAGCGGGCCGAGCGGTTGGCGGCCGCGCTCGCGAGGTCGCCGGCCGACGTCGGGCGGTGCCTCACCGTCGAGGATCTGGCCGCGGCGCCGCTCCGGTCGTCCCGGCCGCGGTCCGGGGTGCGCCCGACGGGAAAGGCGGACGCTGGTGTGCGCCAGGGGTGACCGGCGCCGCTCCGGTCACCCCTGGCGCAGTCCTGGGTTCCGGCCCGTCGCCGTCGCGGGGTTCGCCGACGGGCCACACGCCGGCGGGAAGCCCTGCGGGACAGGGGATCCGGCAGCGGCGGTGCGGCCGAGAGGCGGGGCGGGACGTGGGGGCGGAAGTGCGGGGGACTGGTCCGAGGCGATAGTTAGGAAACTTTCCTATCTATTGGAAGAATGACACCATCCCGAACGGGGTGGTGTCAACACCGGACGGCTCGATCACCGTCCGTCAACCCGGCCGCCATCAGGTGCACAGCCATTCGAACTGCCGACAGCGGCCCGCCCGCACCACTGCCTGCCCAGGCGCAGCCGACCGCCTCGCGTCAGCCGGCGATGTCCGCCCGCGCGATCACCTTCGTGATCTTCGCCCGAACGAGCGATTCCTCCGGCACGGCGTTGCGCTTGCCGTACGCCTCGGCCTGGTCCGGACCCATGTACCGGCCGCCCAGCCGGGTCGCCCATTCGAGCTTCTCGTCGTGGTCGTCGTGCAACGTCGCTTCGGCCGTGAACTGCACGTACGAGTACGGCGGCCGCTGGTCGTCGACGGCGAGCGACAGCCGCGGGTCGCGGCGCAGCGCCTTGCCCTTCAGCGTGTTCCAGCCCGTGTTGAACACGATTTCGTCGCCGTCGGGCCCCTCGTTCAGCAGGAACCAGATCGGCGTGACGATCGGGGCGCCGTTCGCGCGCACGATCCCCAGCATGCCCGTCCTCGTGCCCTCGCTCGCGAAAGCCCACCACTCGGCCCTGCTCATCTCACGCATGTGGGTCACGCTAGCCGTCCGCGTGTGCGGGCGCCTGAGCAGGCCGACTAGCCTGGCCTGCTGTGCGAGACGACGAGATGGAGATCGCGGGCCTGGCCGACGAGGGGCTGACCCGCCGGCTGAAGGCGCTCGCGTGCACCGCGCCGCTGCACGACCTCGACGCGCGCAAGGCGAAGCTGGACTGGGCCGAAGCCACGATCTACCAGATGGCCGAGATCGCGCTGCACACGATCGACCAGGTCACCATCGCGATGGACTTCGACACCGGCGCCGGTCACGACCAGGTCATCGACCGGCTGCTGCCGTTCATCGCGCAGCAGGCGCCCTCGCGCATGCCGGAAGAGCACGTGCGCGTGGCGAAGTGGGTGCTCGACAACCTCATCAACGTCGGCACGACCGACCGCGGCTTCCGGCGCGTCTACGGCTCGATGGGGCCGGGCGGCTACCAGCGCCGACAGTTCGACTTCAAGCTGCTCGTGGAGCTGGCCGCCCCCGACGGCGAGGTGTACCTGCGCGCCACGGACGAGGCGATCAACGTGCTCGTCGGAGCCCTGGACACCGACGTCGAGTCGGCGCAGATCGCCGCCGAGGTGAAGCTCGAGAACCTCATCAACCGCGGCCGGCTGGCCGACGCGAAGCTCGCGGCCGAGCAGGCGCGCTACCGCACCGTGCAGTACGGCGAGACGCTGCGGGCCAAGCTCGACGCCACCCGCCGCGACGTGCGCGCCGTCGACTGGGAGCGGGAGGTGCCCGAGCTGCTCGACACCGCGCTCGGCCACATCGAGTCCCGCTTCCGCGCGGAGAACGCGATCCTCAAGAACATCACCACCGCCCGCGACGAGTCCGAGGACCTCGACCACAAGCGCCGCGCGGCCGAGCTGGTGGACATCGTCGCCGACTGCATCCGCCGCCACACCCGGCTGCAGTCGCGCCTGGCCGCCGCGGGCGCGGTGTTCCGCGCCGAGCAGGACCGCCAGCAGTTCTCCGGCCCGCCGCAGCGCGCGACGATCGACCTGTTCGGCCAGCTGCTCGTGCCCACCCTCGGGCTGCCGCTGGCCGACGCCGTCGCCCCCGCCGAGCACTTCTTCCACGCCGTCGCCGGCATCACGCCGCCGGTGGTGCCCGCACTGTCCTCGCTCGTGTCGCTGCTGCTGCGCCCCGCGCCCGAGCGCGACCAGCTCGTGGGGGAGGTCCCCGAACCCGAGCTGATGCCGGCCGAGGACACCGACCGCTTCGGCGACGACGTGTGGCGCCTGGCCGACGACCTGCTCGACCTGCCCGACGTGCCGCGCCGCCTGTCGGGCCTGCTGGAGGACGCACGCCGCACGAAGCAACCCGGGCTGGCGAGCCTGGTCGCGCTGCGCGCCCTGCACGCCTACAGTCCCGAGGTCGGCGCCGCGCGCCGCCAGGGGGAACGCCACGTGCTGCTGGCCGTCGACGACGGCACGCTGCTCGACGACCCCGAGTTCGGCGGCGCCGACCTGCTGCTGTCCACCGCCGAGGTCGAACGGGCGGAAGAAGCCGAAGAGACCGAGGAGGTCGCCTGATGCCCGTGACGCACACGAGCGTCGACGCCGAGGCCGCCGCGCGCCTGGTGGCGTTCGGCATGCGCCCGAAGCAGCTGCCCGCGCGCGACGTCGTCTACGGCGAGCTGGTGCGCCGCTACGGCGAGGACAACGCGTTCAAGGCGCTCACGCACGCCGTCGCGGCCGGGCTCGGGCTCATGGTGCTGGAGGTCAACCAGCAGGCGGGCGCGGTGCTCGCGGCCGTCGACGAGTCGATCTTCGAGATCAAGATGGACAGCTACGCCCGCCAGGCCAAGATCCGCGAACGCCGCGAGACCGAGAAGGTCATCCACGGCCTCATCCACCTCGCCGCCGCGGCGCTGGCGTACCCGCGCCCGGACGACCTCGCCAACGACACCTACATCGGCCGCGTGAGCGTGGAGCAGGTCGACGCCATGGTGCGCGAGGCATCGCGCATCCTCGACGAGCGCGCGCAGCAGGCCGAGGCCAACAACGACCCGCTTGCCGACGCGCCGGAGCTGGAACAGGCGTGGCGCGCCTACACCCGCCGCCCGGCCGCGGCGGCCACCAAGGACGGCCGCATGGCCGCCGACACCACCCGGGGCATGGTCTCGCGCGCCCTGCGGTTCCTCGCCGACCAGGGTTTTCTGGTGCCGGTGAGCGACGAGCAGGGCGGCACCTACCGCACCACGTCCCGGTACCAGATCCAGGTGCGCGAGCTGGCCGCCGACGCGGCGTTCGACGACTTGCTCGCGCTCGACGTCGTCGCGGTCGCGAGCGCGGGGGGCACGCTGCGCACGAGGACGTCGGACACGTTGCAGTAGAGGGGAATCGATGTACGAGCTTTCGCGGGTCCGCCTGCACTCGGTGGGCCCCGCGGGCGCCCGCTACCAGGACGTGGTGCTGGACTTCAGCGGCGTCGGCGCCACCATCACCGCGCCGCAGCAGGACGCGTTGTTCAACGCCGGTGTCCACGCCGGGGGACCGGTGCGCCGGCCCTCGCCCGCGAGCGTGCTTTTCCTGGAGAACGGCGGCGGCAAGTCGGTGCTGATCAAGCTGATCTTCTCCGTGATGCTGCCCGGCCGCCGCCAGGTCGTGGGCACCACGAGCACCAAGGTGCTGGAGAAGTTCGTGGCGGCCAAGGACGTCTCGCACGTCGCGCTGGAGTGGCTGCACGTGGAGACCGGCCACCGTGTGATCACCGGCAAGGTGTCGGAGTGGCGCGGGCACGTGACGTCGGCGGACTCGGAGAACCTCGTGGACTCCTGGTACTGCTTCCGTCCGACGCAGGAGCTGGGGCTCGATTCCCTGCCGCTCACCGAGGACGGCCGGCTGCTCACCATGTCCGGCTTCCACGACCGCATCGCGGCGGCGGCCATGGCCGAACCGGAGCTGGAGCTGTCGTGGACGCGCCGGCACCACGAGTGGACCGGCCGGCTCGACTCGCTCGGCCTCGACACGGAGCTGTTCCGCTACCAGCGCGCGATGAACGCGGGTGAGGGCGAGGCGGCCGACGCGTTCCAGTTCTCCACCGACGAGGCGTTCGTGGAGTTCCTGCTGCGCGCGGTGGTGTCGGAGGACGAGCCGAAGGACCTCGCCGAGGTCGTGTCGACTTATGCGCACAACCTCGCGCAGCGCGGCGATCTGCTGGCGGAGAAGGACTTCGTGGAGGGCGCGCTCGAGCTGCTCGGGCCGCTCGCCGACGAGGAAGGGGTGGCCGCCGCGTCGCGCCGGATCGCCGAGTCGGCCCGCGCCGATCTGCGTGAGCTCGCCGGGCGCATCCACGCGCGCAACGAGCTGGAGAACGCGCGGCTTTCGGGGCTCGAGGCGCACGTCGACGAGGTGACCTCGGCGGAGAAGCTGGCCGAGGGCGACCACCGGCGGCTGGCCGCGGGGGTCACGGAGCTGCGCCGGCTCGTCGCCGTGCTGCGGCTGGAGGAAGCGCAGGAAGCCCGCAAGCGCGTGGACGCCGAGCTCGCCGACGCGAAGACGGCGGCGGAGGCGTGGCGCGAGACCGCGACCGTGCTGAACCAGCTGAACGCGGCGCGCAAGGCGAAGGACCTGCGTGAGCTCGTCGGCAACCGCGAGGAGAAGGCGAAACCCGCGCTGGCGGCCCGCAACGCGGCGGCTTCGGCGCTGGCACGCGGCCTCACGGCGCTGGCCCGCGACGCCCAGCGGCAGGCGGACAAGGCCGAGGCCCACGCCGACGCGCTGCGCGCCGAGGCCGAGAAGGCGCAGACCGACCGGGACGAGGCCGCGAACCTGGCGGCGTCGAGGCGGGCGGAGGCACGTGGCCTGGCGGCCCGGATCGCCGAACTGCGGGAGGAAATCTCGGGCTCTGTCCGAAGTGGACTCCTGGCGGCCGGCGCGGACGTCGCCGAGGCTTCCCGGGCCGCGCGCGCCGAAGCCGACGAAGCCGCGGCCGAACTGGTGCGGCGAGAGCAGGAGCTGGATCGGGCGAGCGAGGACCTCCAGGCGGCGCAACGGGCCGTGAACGAGGCCAACCAGCTCGCCGGGTCCACTCAGGACCGGCTCGTGCGCGCGGCCGAGGACCTCGACCGGGCTCACCGGCGTACGGACGCGCTGGCCGCCGAACCGCGGCTCGTCGAGCTGCTCGGCGCCGACGACGTGCGCTTGGAGAGCGACCTTCCCGTGCTGCTGCAACGCCTTCGCGAGGCGAGCGCGGCCGTGGAGAAGGAGCAGACGACGCTGCGGATGGAGGAGTCGGCCGACGAGCGCGCTCTGGCCGCCCTCGGCTCCGGCGGCCTGCTGCCGCCCCCGCACGATGTGCAGATGGCCCTCGATGCCCTGGAGGAAGCCGGGATCACGGCCTGGTCGGGCTGGCGCTATCTGTCCAAACTGGACGCTTCCCGGCGCGACGAGGTGCTGGAACGGCTGCCGCAGCTCGTCGCGGGGGTGCTGCTCAACGACGCTGCGCAGGTGCCGCGGGCGCGTGAGGTGCTGGCGGCCGGGCGGCTGCTGCCCAGCGCGGTGATCGCGGTGGGCACGACGGAAGCGTTCCAGCGGGCCGAGGGGGCCGCGGCGGGGGTGGAGTTCCTCGTGCCGCCGAACCCGGCGATGTACGACGAGGAAGCGGCCGACACCGAACGCGAGGCCGTGGCGCTGCGCCACGCCGAACGCCAGCGGCGGCTGGAGCAGCTGGCCGGCGCGCTCGCCACCGACGGCGCGCTCACGTGGAAGCTCACGACCTGGCGCGAGGACTACCCGGCCGGGGCGATCGCGACGCTGGCCGAGCAGGCCGAAAGCGCCCGCGTGGCGCGCGAGACCGCGCAGACGGCACTGGGGCAGGGCGAGGCGGAGTTCGCGCGGTTGAGCGAGAAAGCGGCGGTGCTGCGCGAGCGCGTGCCGGCGTTGCGGACCGCGGTGGCCGAGGGGGAGGAGAAGGCACGCCGGCTGGGCGAGCTCTCGACCCGGGCCACGCGCGTCGCCGAGTGGACCGAGGAGGTCGAGCGGGCCACGGAGATCGCCGAGCGCGCGGAGGCCACGGCGGCCGACGCGGCGGCCCGCGCGGCGCGGCTGCGTGAGCAGGCGGCGGAGGAGCAGCGAACCGCCGACGGCCACCGCCGCACGGCGACCACCGCGCGCTCCGAGCTGGCCGAGGTCCCGGGCGCGGCCGAGGTGACCGAAGACGCCGAAGCGCCGGCCGAGCCCGTGGACGCACTGCGGCGGACGTTCGCGTCGGCGTCGGAGGCGTACGCCAAGGTCGAGGTCGGCAGCGACCTGCGGGCCGAACTGGAGCAGGCCGAGTCGGCGGAGGCGGCCGCCGGGTCGGCGCTCGAGTCGCTCGACGAGGCCGTGCGCGCGCGGGCGGCGGAGCTGCTGGAAACACCGGACGGCTCCGACGCGTCCGCTCGCGCCGCGGCGCTGGCCCGTGCCCGGCGCGTGGTCGACGCCGTGGAGGAGGACCGCACCGAGGCCATCGGGCTGGTGTCCACGCGGCGGGCCGAGCTGGACGTGCTGCCGCTGCACACGGGCGCGGCCTCGCCGGGCGAGCGGCCGCGCGACATCGAGCACGGCCTGGAGCTGATCGACGCGGCTTCGCTGGAGGTGTCGGCGGCCGCGCGCACGTGGGAAGAACTGCAGGAACGTCGTGCCGCGGCGGAGGCGACGCTGGATTCGGCCAAGGCGTCGGCGTCCGGCTTCGGGCTGCTCGGCGAATCGCTGGCGCACCTGCTGCCCGAAGCTCCGGCCGCGGCCTACGACGGCGACGTGGAATCGGCGCGGGCCAAGCACTCCCAGCTGAACAGCGTGCTGACGTCCGCGCAGGAGGCCGCCGACACCGGCGACCGCCGCGTGCGGGCGGCCGCGGACCAGCTGGCGCAGTACGCCACGGAGAAGCGGTTCGAGAAGCTGAGCACGCCCGTGCGCCAGCAGGTGATCGCGGTGAAGCGCGACCAGCTGCCCGGCCACGCCGCCGAGTGGGCCGAAGCGCTGCGGCCGCGCCTGCGCACCCTCACCGACGACCTCGCCCAGATCGACCGCCACCGCGGCGGCATCATCACGCGCCTGCAGGGCATGGTCGACGGCGCGCTGCGCACCCTGCGCTCGGCCCAGCGCGTGTCCCGGCTGCCCGACGGCCTCGGCGACTGGTCGGGGCAGGAGTTCCTGCGCATCCGCTTCACCGAGCTCGAGGACAACGTCCTGGCGGAAAAACTCGGCGAGGTCGTGGACGAAGCCGCGGTCGGCAAAACGGCCGACGGCCGCGACGTCAAGCGCGACGGCCTGTCCCTCGTGCTGCGGGGCGTGATGGTGGCCGCGCCCAAGGGCTTCCGCGTCGACATGCTCAAGCCGGACTCCGTGCTGCGCACCGAACGCCAGCGCGTGTCCGAAATCCGCGACGTGTTCTCCGGCGGCCAGCAGCTCACCGCGGCGATCATCCTGTACTGCACGCTCGCCGCCCTGCGCGCCAACAACCGCGGCAAGGCCCGCAACCGCCACTCCGGCGTGCTCTTCCTGGACAACCCGATCGGCCGCGCTTCGGCCGGGTACCTGCTGGAGCTGCAACGGGCCGTCGCGGAGGCCCTGGGCGTGCAGCTGATCTACACCACGGGCCTGTTCGACGCCGGGGCTCTCGCGGAGTTCCCGTTGATCGTTCGCCTCCGCAACGACGCCGACCTGCGGGCGGGGCGCAAGTACCTGTCGGTGGACTCGACGATCCGCAGCTCGCTGGAGGATCTCGGGGATCCGGACGGCGTCGCCCGGTTGTCGGCGACCCGGATGTTCGCGAAGACGATCGAGCCCGCCGAGCCCGCCGAGCCCGCCGAGCCCGAGGTGGCGGCGGTGGACGAACGATCCGCGTGACCGGCCTGGAGCGCCGGCGTCCGTCGGGATTACCGTGAGCCGGTGCTGACTGGACGGTTCGAGCGCCGGGCGCGGCGCTCGCTGCGGGATCTGGCGGATCGGCTGGCGACGGGCTGGCCCGCGATGGCGGCGGCTCCGGCGCTCGCCGCGGCGGTGGACCAGCACGCCGCCGCGGTGCGCGACATTCTCGTGCTCGGCGTCGACGAGTCGGCGTCGGTGGCCGCGACGGTGCTGCTGGCGTCCTACGCCCACGGCCTCATCGAGCAGGTCCAGGAGGACACCGGCCGGCCGTGGACCCCGGTCGCCGACATCGCGGGGTGGGCCACGGCTTCGCGGGTCCAGCTGCGCCTGCTGGCTGTGTGCCGGCTGGCGCGGGAGCACCGGTCGGGGCCGCTCGTCGCGTCCCCGACCGATCTGCCGTCCCTGGCCTGAGCGCTCACAGCCGGGTGTCGGGTGGGATCGCCTCGTCGCCGGACTGCTCCGCCCGGGTGTGCCGGGGCGGCGCGCCGGCCGTGCCCGATGGAGTGGGGAACGCCTCGGTCGGGGTGTCGGAGCGCGCAACGGCGTCTTCGCGGCCACGCTGGCGGGCTTGTTCGGCCGCCCGCGGGATTTCGTCGTCCGCGCGGTCGAGCCAGCGCGTCCAGCGCTGCTGCATCGGCCTGATCAACCCGCCGCCGGCGCCCACCACGGCGATGCCGCCGACGGTGGCCAGCACGGTGATCAGGACCGGGGTCGTGACCGTGGTCGCGATCCCGATCTGGTTCACCGCGGCGATGATGCCCAGGCCCCAGATGAAGATCGACGCGATCGTCGCCAGGACCTTGCCGTAGGACGCGCCCGACAGCACACCGGAGATCAGGTCCTTCACGGCCCGCGCGATCGCGGCGGCCACCACGATGATGATGATCGCGACGGCCGCGCGCGGCAGCCAGGCGACGATGGCCGTCAGCAGGTCCGAAACCGGGTTCGGCCCCCACACCACGAACGCGATCTGCAGCGTGATCAGCAGAAGTGCGTAGTACAGCAATTTCGAAATGAGGTTGGACGCGTCGAACTTCGAGCGGTCGAGCATTGTTTTCAACCCGCCGCGTTCCACGAGCCGGTCGAAGCCGACGCGGTGCAGCAGCTTGTCGACCAGTTTCGCGATCGCCTTCGAGATCAACCACCCGATCACGAGGATGATCAGGAACACGAGCAGTTTCGGCACGAACGTCGCGACGGTGCTCCACGCGTCGGAGATCCCCCGCCCGACGTCGATGGCGGCCAGTGAGGAGGTGGCCATGACTGAGCTCCCTGTTCGAAATGGGCTGCCTCTGCCGGCCACCCGGATGGAGCGCCGTGTACCCCTTCGGGATCCGCATACACGCAGTTTTCAGCGTTATGAATCCGCGAACCCAGGGGATCGGCCGGGCATTTTCCGGCGGCGTGCCGAAATCGCGGGGAGGTGCCCGGCGGGGGCGGTGGGGCGGCCCCCGCCGGGGAGTGGTCAGACGCGCCGGGCGCCGGGTTTGCCGTCGTCGGTGACGAAGGTGGCGAGGGTGTAGAGCGGGGCGTCCTGGCGCAGCACGGTGTCCGACACCCGGAAGTCCGCGCGCCACTGCAGCGGCGTGACGTCGACCTGGATGTAGCCGCGCTGGTTGTTCTGGAACTTCAGGTGCGGGTTGTCCGCGGTGGGCCCGAACACCGTCGTCGGGTTGGTGTCGCCGCCGCTGCTGATCGACGAGCCGAGGTACTCCGTGGCCAGCGTTTCCGAGGCGGGGTCGGAGAAATCGGCCTTGAGGTCGAACACCCAGTTGCGGTGCGCGTCTCCGGTGATCACCACCGGGTTGGCCGGGCGGTGCTCCGCGATGAACTGCAACAGCTGGTCGCGGTCGGCGACGTAGCCCTCGCCCCAGTTGTCGGTGGAGTCGTAGGAGACGCCGGGGCCGGCCTGGTGGTCGAACGGCGCGAACTTCGTCTGGTTGCCGATGATGTTCCACCGCGCGGTCGAGCTCGCCAGGCCGTCCTGCAGCCACTTCTCCTGCGCGTCGCCGAGGATCGTGCGGTTCGGGTCGAGCGCACCCGGGGCGTACCCGCCAACGGCGGTCTTGGCCGTCCACTTCGCCTGGTCGGAGCGGTACTGGCGGGTGTCGAGCAGGTGGAACTGCGCGAGGGTGCCGAAGCGCACCCGGCGGTAGAGCTGGCTGTCCGGCCCCGTCGGCATCGCCACGCGCCGCAGCGGCATGTTCTCAAAGTAGGCCTGGTAAGCCGCGGCCCGGCGGGCGAGGAACGCGGCGCCGGACTGGCCGCCGCCGATGTCGTCGGCGTAGTTGTTGGTGACCTCGTGGTCGTCTGGGATGACGAGGAACGGCATCGCCGCGTGCGCGGCCTGCAGCAGGGGGTCGGTCTTGTACTGCGCGTACCGGAGGCGGTACTCGGCCAGGGTGGTGATCTCCACCGGCGGCACGTGGGCGCGGTCGAGCGAAGCCTCGCCCGCGGACGGGCCCTGGTAGATGTAGTCGCCGAGGTGCACGACGAGCTCGAGGTCCTGGGCGACGATGTCGCGGTAGGCGACGAAGTAGCCGGCGGGGTAGTTCTGGCAGCTGGTCACCGCGAGCCGGAGCCGCTCGGGGGAGGCGTCGAAGGCGGGCGCGGTTTTCGTCCGGCCGACGGCGCTGATCGCCGGGCCGACGCGGAAGCGGTAGAAGTACTCGCGGGCGGGCGCCAGGCCGGACACCTCGACGTGCACCGAGTGCCCCAGCGCCGGCGTGGCCTCGACCGCGCCGCGCCGGACGATCCGGCTGAACTTCTCGTCCTCGGCGACCTCGTAGCGGACGCCGAACGACTGCGGCGGCATGCCGGCGTTGCCGTCCGCTGCGAGGGGGTCGGGCGCCAGCCGGGTCCACAGCACCACGCCGTCGGGCAGCGGGTCGCCCGAGGCCACGCCGAGCTTGAACGGGTGGTCGAAGTACGGCGGGGTGGCGGCTGCCGGGCGGGGGTCGGCGAGTGACCCGCCGACGATCACGGCCGCGGTGCCGAGCCCGCCCAGCGCCAGTGCGTTGCGTCTGCTCAGGGTGGGCTCGCCGGAGTGGCTCATGTCGGTGGGGATCCTTTCGGTGACGATCGGACCGCGGAAGCGGCCGCCGATCGATCACCTTTTCAGGCAGCGACACGAGGTTCAGGCAACGAAGTCCGAAGCCCCGGCGAATATTCGCTTGCCAAGGCAAGCCCACGGCAAGAAAGGCAAAAAAGCGCTTTGCCCGCTAATCCTTGCGGCCGGTGAACGCGAGCGTCGCACCCAGTCCGATCATCACCAGCCCACCGGTGCCGCCGACGAGCTCGAGCCGGCGAGGAGACCGGGCGAACCACGTGCGGGCCGTGCCGGCGGCCAGGGCCCACGCGCTGTCGCTGGCCAGCGCGATCACCGGCAGGCAGAGGCCGAGCAGCAGCATCTGCGCGGGCACCGAGCCCGCGGCCGGGTCGACGAACTGGGGGAGCAGCGCGGCCAGGAACACGATCGACTTCGGGTTCGCGAAGCCGACGACGAAGCCCACGCGCAGCACCGACAGCGTGCGGCCCGGCGTGGTGCGCACGGCCGTGGCCATGGCGTCGGCGAGTTTGCGGCGCTTGCGGATCGCCTGCACGCCCAGGTAGACGAGGTACAGCGCGCCCGCGAGCTTGATCGTGGTGAACACCGCCGCCGACGTCGTGACGATCGCGCCGAGCCCGAACGCGACGGCCACCACCTGCGTGTACACGCCGGCCGCGTTGCCCACGACGGTGAGCAACGCATCGCGGCGGCCCACGGTGAGCGCGCGGCTGATGGTGAACAGCACGCTCGGGCCGGGGACCACGACCATGAGGAACGTGAGGGCGGCGAAGGCCGCGAAGTGTGCAGGCGTGACCATCAGCCGAGCGTAGAACGCGTGGTGGCGCCGCGACGAGACGTTTTCTGTCGGACCCCGCTGGTACAACATGCCCGTGAAGATCTCCCTCGCGCAGCGCCGCGCCCGGCTCGGCGTGCGCCACCACCTCGCGGCCCCCGCGGCGACCGTCGAGCAAGCCGCCGCCGGGGTCGTCGCCCTGCACGCGACCGACCCGGCGTCGGTGTTCCTCGCCGCGTGGGCGCGCCTGGCGGGCGGCGACGTGGTGGCCGACGTCGAGCGAGCGCTGTACGAGGACCGGACCCTGTTGCGCCTGCTCGGCATGCGACGCACGGTGTTCGTCACCGACGTGCCCACGGCCGCGCTCGTGCAGGCCGGCTGCGCGGCCGACATCGCCGTGCGGCAACGGAAACTGCTCGAACAGCACCTCGGCACGATCGGTCACCCCGCCAACGTCGACGATCCGCCGGGCTGGCTCGCCGAGGTCACCGCGAGCGTGGAGAAAGCCTTGCGCGCCAGGGGATCCGCGACAGCTGCCCAGCTCGCCGACGACGAGCCCCGCCTGCGCCAGCAGCTGCACATGGCGCAGGGCAAGCCGTACGCCGCCATCGGCAACGTCACCAGCCGCGTGCTCTTCCAGCTCGCGGTCGACGGCCGCATCGTGCGCGGCCGCCCGCGCGGCACCTGGCTCAGCACGCAGTACCACTGGGCCCCGCTCGACGGCTGGCTCCCCGGCGGCCTGCCGGCGGTTTCCCCCGCGGACGCCCGCGTCGCCCTCGCCCGCCGCTGGCTGCACGCTTTCGGCCCGGCACCCGTCGCCGACCTCCGGTGGTGGACGGGCTGGACGGCCACCCAGGCCAAACAGGCCCTCGCGGTGATCGCCCCGGCGGAGGTCGACCTCGACGAGGGTCCCGGCATCGCCCTGCCCGACGACCTCGACCCGGTCGCCGAACCGGGCCCCTGGGTCGCCCTCCTCCCGGCCCTCGACCCCACGCCGATGGGCTGGTCCACCCGCGACTGGTACCTCGGCCCCCACCGCACCGCCCTCTTCGACCGCAGCGGCAACATCGGCCCCACCGCCTGGTGTGACGGCCGCGTCGTCGGCGCGTGGGCCCAGCGCCCCGACGGGGACATCGCGCTGCGCCTCCTGGAGGACGTCGGGGCCGACCGCCGCACCGCCCTGGAGGCCGAGGCCGCGCGCCTGCGGTCGTGGCTGGGGGAGACGCGGGTGGTGCCGAAGTTCAGGACACCGGCGGAAAAGGAGCTCTCGGCGTGAATGCGTGCTTCGCCGCGGCGGCGGGCAGGACGACGGCCGACCGAGCACGCCGAGCAGCCGCGACGGTCTACACACGAGACGTCCGCGTGGTCGCCGCTCACCCCGCAGCCGGCAGCGGCCCGAAGCGGTCGCCGCTCACCCCGCAGCCGGCAGCGGCCCGAAGCGGTCGCCGCGGGCTGCCTTGCTCCGGGCGCGTCCTGCCGCCTCGTCGATCCCGCACTCCGGGACCCGACCTTCCGGACGCACCCGACCCCCGACCCGCCGCGTGAACCCCGGCACCAAGACCGATCAAGCCACTGGTCCACACCCACGTCCGTGACACCCCCGGATTTCCTGTCGCAAGCTCGTGAGCTGGCTTCTTAATCGATTCTTGACGGTTCGGCGCAGTGGTGGAAGTCTCGTCGGGGCAGTCAGGGTCGGCCGTGCCCGCACGCTAGGGTTGCGCCGAGTCCGAAGTCTTCCGGGGCGCGGGCCCCGGTTCGAAAAGCACGACAAAGAGGAGTGGCAGCAGTGACCGTTCGCGTAGGTGTCAACGGCTTCGGCCGGATCGGCCGCAACTTCTTCCGCGCCGTGAAGGCGAGCGGTCACGACATCGAGGTCGTCGCGTTCAACGACCTCGGCGACGTCGCGACGATGGCCCACCTGCTCAAGTACGACTCCATCCTGGGCCGCTTCCCGGGCGAGGTCAGCCTGAGCGACGACGGCATCGTCGTCGACGGCAAGACCATCAAGGCCCTCGCGGAGCGCGACCCGGCGAACCTGCCGTGGGGCGACCTGGGCGTGGACGTCGTCGTCGAGTCGACGGGCTTCTTCACCAACGCCGACGCCGCCAAGGCGCACATCGCCGGCGGCGCGAAGAAGGTCATCATCTCCGCGCCCGCCAAGGGTGAGGACCTGACGATCGTGCTGGGCGTCAACGACGACAAGTACGACGGCTCGCAGGTGATCATCTCCAACGCCTCCTGCACCACCAACTGCCTCGGCCCGCTGGCCAAGGTCCTGCAGGACGCGTTCGGCATCGAGCAGGGCCTGATGACCACCATCCACGCCTACACGCAGGACCAGAACCTGCAGGACGCGCCGCACAAGGACCTGCGCCGCGCCCGCGCCGCCGCGCTGAACATCGTGCCGACCTCGACCGGTGCCGCGAAGGCGATCGGCCTGGTGCTGCCGGAGCTGCAGGGCAAGCTCGACGGTTACGCGCTGCGCGTGCCGGTGCCGACCGGCTCGGCCACCGACCTCACGGTCACCCTCACCAAGTCCGCGACGCTCGAAGAGGTCAACGCCGCGTACAAGGCCGCTGCCGAGGGCCCGCTGTCGGGTTACCTGCGCTACAGCGACGACCCGATCGTGTCGGCCGACATCGTCACGGACCCGGCGTCGTGCATCTACGACGCGCCGCTGACCAAGGTCATCGGCAACCAGGTCAAGGTCGTCGGCTGGTACGACAACGAGTGGGGCTACTCCAACCGCCTCGCCGACCTCGTCAAGCTCGTCGGTTCGAAGCTCTCCTGAACCCGATGACGGTCAAGAACCTCGAAAACCTGCTGGCCGAAGGTGTTCAGGGCCGCTACGTACTCGTGCGCAGCGACCTGAACGTCCCGCTCGACGGGTCGACGATCACCGACGACGGCCGCGTCCGCGCGGCCCTGCCGACGATCGAGAAGCTCGCCGACGCGGGCGCCAAGGTCGTCGTCACGGCGCACCTGGGCCGCCCGAAGGGCGAGCCCGACGCGAAGTACACGCTGGCGCCGGTCGCGCAGCGGTTGGGCGAGCTGCTCGGCGCCGAGGTCCCGCTCGCCGGTGACCTCGTGGGCGACTCCGCGAAGCAGCTCGTCGGCGGCCTCGCCGACGGCGGCGTGGTGCTGCTGGAAAACGTGCGCTTCGACGCGCGCGAGACCAGCAAGGACGCCGTCGACCGCAGCGAGCTCGCCGCCGAGCTGGCCGCGCTGGTGCCCGGGGGCGCGTTCGTGTCCGACGGGTTCGGCGTGGTGCACCGCAAGCAGGCCTCGGTGTACGAGATCGCCGCGGTGCTGCCGGCCTACGCCGGTGGCCTCGTGCTGGCCGAGCTCGACGTGCTGAAGAAGCTCACCGACGACGTCAAGCGCCCCTACGTGGTGGTGCTCGGCGGCGCGAAGGTGTCGGACAAGCTCGGCGTGATCGCCAACCTGCTGACCAAGGTCGACCGCCTGCTCATCGGCGGCGGCATGGCCTACACCTTCCTCAAGGCCCAGGGCCACGAGGTGGGTCAGTCGCTGCTGCAGGCCGACCAGCTCGACCAGGTGTCGGGCTTCCTCGCCGAAGCCGAGAAGCGTGGTGTCGAGCTCGTGCTGCCGGTCGACGTGCTGGCTGCCACCGAGTTCGCCGCCGACGCCGAGCACGAGGTCGTGGCGGCCACGGCCATCCCGGCCGACCGCCAGGGCCTCGACATCGGCCCGGCCTCGCGTGAGCTGTTCGCGAGCAAGCTGGCCGACGCCGCCACTGTGTTCTGGAACGGCCCGATGGGCGTGTTCGAGTTCGAGGCGTTCTCGGGCGGCACCCGTGCCGTGGCCGAGGCGCTGGTGCGCAGCAACGCGTTCACCGTGGTCGGCGGCGGCGACTCGGCGGCCGCGGTGCGGCAGCTGGGTCTGCCCGAGGACGGCTTCTCCCACATCTCCACGGGCGGCGGTGCCTCCCTGGAGTACCTGGAGGGCAAGGAGCTGCCCGGCGTTTCGGCGTTGGAGGAGAAGAACTAGTGGCGCGCAAGCCGTTGATCGTCGGCAACTGGAAGATGAACCTGAACCACCTCGAGGCGATCGCCTTGGTTCAGAAGATCGCCTTCGCGTTGCCGGAGAAGTACTACGCGAAGGTGGACGTGGCGGTGCTGCCGCCGTTCACGGACATCCGCAGCGTGCAGACCCTCACCGACGGCGACAAGCTGTCGCTCACCTACGGCGCGCAGGACGTGTCCCCGCACGACTCCGGTGCCTACACCGGCGACGTGTCGGGCCCGATGCTCGCGAAGCTGGGCTGCAAGTACGTCGCCGTCGGCCACTCGGAGCGGCGCGAGTACCACGCCGAGACCGACGAGCTGGTCGGCAAGAAGGTGCGCGCCGCGATCAAGCACGGGATCACGCCGATCCTGTGCGTGGGCGAGAAGCTCGAGGTCCGCGAGGCCGGCGAGCACCACGCGCACGCGACGAACCAGCTGCTCGAGGCCCTCAAGGGGCTCAAGGCCGAGCAGGTCAAGGACGTCGTGGTGGCGTACGAGCCGGTGTGGGCCATCGGCACCGGCAAGGTGGCGACGCCCGCCGACGCCGAGGAGGTCTGCAAGACCATCCGCACGGTGCTCGCGGAGAAGTACGGCGACGAGATCGCTTCGGCCGTTCGGGTGCTTTACGGCGGTTCGGTGAAGTCGGGCAACGTGGGCGAGCTGGTGGGCTGCGAGAACATCGACGGTGCTCTCGTGGGTGGCGCGAGCCTCGACGGTGACGAGTTCACCAAACTCTGCGCACTCGCGGCGGGTGGCCCCCTGCCCTGATCGAGGCCACTACCGGGTAACCTGTGTATCCGGTCCGTCACACAGCAGTGGACGAGTCCAGGGGTACGGTTGCTTTCGAGCCGTGCCCCTGCATTCTCCGAAGACCACAGAGGATGACATGAAGCTGTTCCTGCAAATCCTGTTGATCGTCTCCAGCGTGCTGCTGGTGGTGGCCGTGCTGCTCCACCGCGGCCGGGGTGGCGGTCTGTCGTCGCTGTTCGGCGGCGGTATGCAGTCCAGCCTCTCGGGCTCGAGCGTGGCCGAGAAGAACCTCGACCGGATCACCCTGCTGCTGGGTGCGATCTGGCTGATCAGCATCGTGGGCCTCGGCCTGCTGCTCAAGGTCTGACCGGACTCCCCGCTCGGGGCGGCTCGCTGCCCCGCGTGCATCGGCGTGCCTATTGGGGGGCGCGCCGCCGATTCCTAGGTGTGAGGATTCATGGTTGGCGGTAACGCGATTCGCGGCACCCGGGTGGGTGCCGGTCCTTCGGGCGAATCGGAGCGGGGTGAGTCGGCGCCGCGGCGCCGCATCTCCTACTGGTGCGCAAACGGCCACGAGGCCCGCCCGTCGTTCGCGATGGAGGCCGAAATCCCCGACGAGTGGGACTGCCCGCGCTGCGGGCTGCCCGGTGGACAGGACGAGCAGAACCCGCCCGCCGCGCCTCGCACCGAGCCTTACAAGACGCACCTCGCGTACGTCAAGGAGCGCCGCAGCGACGCCGACGGCGAAGCCATCCTCGCGGAGGCCCTCGAGCGGCTGCGCCAGCGTCGGGAACTGATCTAGTTTTTCTCTCGAAACCACCGTCGTCGGTTGATCAACCGACGACGGTGGTTTCGTGCGTTCTGGGGCCTTTCCGACCCACCGCGGCCGCCGTTCTCAACCCGGCTGTGTACCGCTGACGCTGGTCAACCGGAGCATCAGCGAAGTTGTCCACAACGGCACGCAGTTGTGGACAACTCGGCCGCTGTGCGGCTTCGCCCCGGGTTTTGTCGGGGGTGGCCGATAGACTGGACAAGGGACGCCCCCCCCAGGCCGGGCGGGGGTTTTGCCGGGCGGGGGTGTGTGCCGTCAGACCCAGCACGCCGACCCGGTGCGATCAGCGCAGCACCTCGTAGTGCAAGTGCGTCACACCAGGCGCCACGACCGCCTCGATCAGGCGCAGCGACACGTGCGCGGGCAGTGCGTGGAAGAACGGCCGCCCCCCGCCGAGAAGGATGGGGACCTGGTGCAGGACCAGTTCGTCGACGAGGCCGGCCTTCAGGGCCTCCGTGGCCAGGGCGCCGCCCATGAGGCCGATGTCCTTGCCGGCCGCGGTGGTGCGGGCGGTGGCGACGGCGTCGGCCACGGTCGGGGCTTGGACCTGGGTGCCGGCCAGGTCGGTCACCGGGCGGTGGCTCACGACGACCAGCGGCGCGGTCGGATGGGGGCTGCCGCTGCCGAAGCCGCCGGAGTGCTCGTAGGTGGTGCGGCCCGCGACGACCGCGCCGAGGCGGCTCGCGAGGTCGTCGAACAGGCGGGCGCTGGGCTCGCTCAGCTTGAACCCGTCGAACACGCGGCTCGGCGTGTCCCCGGTGAAGTACCAGTCGAACAGCGTGGGTGCGTCGCCGAGGCCGCGGCCGAACTCCTCCCGGCCGTCGGGGGTGCGGCCGCTGATGAAGCCGTCGACCGACACGGCGTGGGCGCTGATGACCTTGCTCATCTTTCCTCCATCAAGTGGGAAACGAAAAATCCGTGCGGGTCATACGCCCGCTTGACCGCCTTCAGCCGGGCGAGGTTGCCGGCGTGGTAGGCGGTGGCTTCGTCGGCGAGGGCCGGATCGGGGAAATTCGGGTAGACGTGACCCGAGCCGTGCGCGGCCGCCCATGAGCGGTCCACCCACGGGCCGTCGCCGATGTGCTCCAGCAGAAAGCGCTCGCTCCGGTGGGCGAAGGCGGTGGCTTCGGACGCGACACGGTTGTACGCGCCGCCCATCGCGGTGAACGCGAGCTCCCGTTGCCCCGACGCCCGTGGCTCGCCGAGTCCGTCGAGCAGGGCGGACAGCGTCCGATCCGGCAGCGAAGAGGCGAAGAACTCCGACCGGATCCGCACCGCCCGATCCTCAGGTGGCGCCGTGAACGTGCCCTTCAACTCGGGAACGGACAGGCCACCCCGGACGGACATCGCGGGCAGCAGCGCGCGCGTTCGCGCCTCACCCAGCGTCGAAGCGCCGAAAAACCGCGCCACCAGGGGAGATCCCGGCGAGGACGTCAGCGTGAGGTTCACCGTGAGCCCGTCCGGTGCGTCCGGCGCCCAGTCCTGCCAAGCCGACACCAGCTCCGCGAGCCCGTCGATCGCGACGGCCTCGACGCGGGTCATCACCGGCGAGGCCACCGGGTTGAACCGCAGCGAGGTCACCACGGCGAAGTGTCCGCCGCCGCCTCCCCGCAACGCCCAGAACAGGTCCGGCTCCCGCTCGTCGTCGCACTCGACGACGCGGCAGTCGGCGAGCACCACCTGCGCGCCGGTGAGCCGGTCGCACGTCAGCCCGTGCTCACGGCCCAGCAGCCCGATCCCGCCGCCGAGGGTGAGGCCGGCGATGCCGACGGTCGGCCCGCACCCGGCGGGCAACGTGCGGCCGTGGGCGTGCAACGCCGAGTACACCTGGGAAAGCCTTGCGCCACCACCGATCGCGGCCACGCTCACCTCATCCATTGTGGACAGATCGAGCACGATCCCGTCCGTGGACGACCGGCCCGCGAAGCAGTGCCCGCCGCCGCGCACGGCCAAGGGAAGTCCCGTGGACGCCGCGTGCCGAAGAGCGGCGACGACGTCCGCGACCGACCGGCACCGCGCCACGAGCCGCGGCCGCACGTCCCGGAACGCCGGGTTCACGGGCCGGCGCACGGCTTCGTAGCCGGGGGAGCCGGGGCGGAAGACTTCAACCATGCCCCGACCCTACGAAGCGCACCGCCCGGGCTTCTTGAACAAAACGCGCACGCTCAGCGCCCGGCGAGGAAGGGCGCGTACGACGCAGCGTGGTCGTGCCCGCACAGGCACCGATCGACGTCCCCGCCGAGCAGGCCGCGCGGCGTCAGGCCGGTGAGCCGCAGGCATTCGCGGCTCAGGTGCGCCTGGTCCGCGTACCCGACGTCGACCGCCAGCCCGGCCACGCCGTCCGCCCCGAGCCGCCCGGACGCGGTGACACCGGCCTGGGCCAGCGCCAGGAACCCCTGGAAGCGCAGCGTCCGCTGGAGCACTTTGGGACCCATCCCCACGGCGTTCAGGCACCGGCGGCGCAGCTGGCTCGGCGACAGCGCGAGGTGACCGGCCAGCGCGGCGATGTCGACGCTGTGCCACGGCATCAACGCCCGCACGGCCTCATTCACCAACGGGTCCGCGCCACCGGCCGCGCGGAACTCCCGCAGCAGATGCGCCTGGACCACGTCGAGCGCGAGCTCGGGCGTCGCCGCGCCGCCCACCGCGTCCACGAGCCGCTCGGCCGGCGCACCCCACAGCTCGGCCAGGCCCACGCGCTGGTCGACCAGGTCGTCGAGCGCCGCCGGCAGCGGCGGCGTGGCACCGGGCCGGAACCGGGTGCCGACGAGCGTGGTGTGCGGCGGGATGACCTCGACGTGCGGGCCCGTCAGCGGGCCGAGCAGCCGGGGCCGCCCGCCGATCGGCCAGTGCAGCTCGACACCGCCCGTGGGCAGGTGGCGCTGCACGTAGGGCGCGGCGCCGGTCCGCTGGACCCAGACGGTGCGCACCACGCCCGCGAGCTGCGGCACCGGCGGCCGCTCGACGTACGAGGTCACCCCGGCACTGAAGCGTGCGAGCGGATCGGCGTCAAGACGCGGCGAAGGGGTGGCACCCCCGTCACGCCGGATCGCGGCGCACACCAGGGGGCCACCCCTTCGACCTGCGGGGGACCGGGACAACCCGGATCAGCGGTCCAGCGGATACCTGGCCCGCACGCGGAAGCCGCCGTCTTCGGTGTCCGAGGTTTCGAAGCTGCCGCCCAGCAGCCGGGCGCGTTCGGCGAGGCCGGTGAGGCCGTGGCCGCCCGAGGGCAGGTGCTCGCCGGCGCGGGCCGCGCGTTCGTTGCGGACCTCGATGTTCAACGCGCCGCTGCCGCCCTGGATGCGGATGGTGGCGGTGGCGCCGGGGGCGTGCTTGTGGACGTTGGTGAGGCACTCCTGCACCGTGCGGTACGCGGCGGCCGACACCTGGCTCGGCACGGTGTCCGGCAGGCGTTCGACGGTCAGGTGCACCGGGACGTCCGCCGTGCGGATCAGGTGGTCGAGCTCGCCGATGCCGGGGCGGGGCCCGTCGTCCTCGGCGCCCGAGCGCAGCACGCTCACCAGCGAGCGCAGTTCCTCCAGCGTGCGGGTGGAGAGCTGGCGGATGACCTGCGCGGTCTGCAGCGACGCACCGTCGGTGGTCTGGGCCTGCAGCGCGCCGGCCTGCATGGCGATGAGGGTGATCTGGTGGGAGACGACGTCGTGCATCTCGCGCGCCAGGCGGGCGCGTTCCTCGGCGCGCACGGCGTCGGCGTGGAAGCGGCGTTCGCGGTCGCGGCTGGTGGCCAGCTCGGCGAGCTTCGCGGAGATCTCCGCGCGGGCGCCGATCAGCAGGCCGATCGCGATGGGCATGCCCGCCACGAGCACGCCGTAGATGCCGTCGAGCACGTGCTCGCGCCAGCTGAGCTGGGCGAAGTCGTCGAGCGGCCACTGCACGAACCGGCAGGTGAACACCAGCCCGGCGCCCACCCAGGTCTGCCAGTGGATCTGGCGCTTGGTCGCGAGCGTGCCCAGCGTGATCATCGACGCCAGCTGCGCCCACCCCGCGAGGAAGCCCGGCACCGCCAGCACCACCGCGAGGAACGGGAACTTCCGCCGCAGCACCACGGCCAGGCAGGCCGCGGCCGACAGGTAGATCGAATACGGCGGGGCTTTCGGCGGGATCACCAGCCACACGTCGAGCACAGCCAGCAGCACGGCGACCGTCTCGACCCCGACCGTCGTCGCGAACGGCCGGCGGATCGAGGCGAACGCACGGCCCAGGCTGAACTTCCGGACCCGATCGGCCGCCCCCGCGCCGGGGCTGCCCATCGAGATTCCTGGAATCGAGAGTCCCTCAGTGCTCATGCGGCGACCCCATTCGTCTTGTGGACTTGGTGATGAGATGCGCCGGACACCCGATCGGGACGCGCGGCGAGCAACAAATGTGCGGATGCTAACGAGAAGACGTGTGACGACGGTAAGTTTCACCCGGATCCACAACTTTGGTCGTCTGATCTCCATCACTACGGCAAGCAAGTGACCCGCAGAAGTCTGACGTCACCTTGTGTCGATCACAACACCCTACGTTCACCTTACGGGTGATTCCACATACTGGTGAGCCGCTCTTCGGAGTAGTCGTCACTGGTCCGTTCGGCACATGAATGATCTTCACGCTTCCGGGTGGCGCGGGTCAGCCGGACGAGCGGGACCGGAAACCCACGGTCAGGACAGCGCAAGACAGCAAAAGCGCAGCAAGAAGGCCGCCCCGGGCGAACCCGGAGCGGCCTTCGAGCAGAACAGGACCTACGCGGTCGGCGGCTCGTACACCTTCGTCAGCTTCCCGGCCGCCGAGCGGTCCAGGAGCCACAGCGTCCGCCGGTAGCCGCGGGCACCCGACACGGGCACCTGCACCTCCGGCGCACCCGACAGAGCCAGCGACACGGCCTCGGCCTTGGCGGCGCCAGCCGTCATCAGCCACACCTCACGCGCCCGGCGGATGGCCGGCAGCGTGAGCGACACGCGGGTCGGCGGCGGCTTGGGGCAGTCGCGCACCGCCACCACCGAAAGCCCCGTCTCGTGCACGGCCGGCGAGTCCGGGAACACCGAGGCGGTGTGCCCTTCCCCGCCGAGCCCGAGCAGGCAGATGTCGAACGCGGGCACGCCGCCCTCGTCCGGCCCCGCGTTGGCGGCCAGCACCTGCGCGTACGCCGCGGCCGCGGCGTCCACGTCGGCACCGAACTCGCCGTCGGACGGCGCCATCACGTGCACGCGCTTCGGGTCCAGCGGCACGTGGTCCAGCAGGGCCTCGCGCGCGCCCTTCTCGTTGCGCTCGTCGGAGCCGGCCGGCACGAACCGCTCGTCGCCCCAGTAGACGTCGAGGCGCGACCAGTCGATCGCGTCGCGCGCGCTCGAGCGGTTCAGCTCCTCGAGCACCGCGATGCCCGTGCCACCGCCGGTGAGCACGACCGACGCCGAACCCTTGGCCGCCTGCACGTCGACGATCCGGGTGACCAGCCGCGCCGCCACGGCCGCCGCCAGCAGGTCGGCGTTCCCGTAGACGACGACCTCCGTCCGGCTCACGAAGTGCTCTTTTCCGCCTTGGCCTTGCCGGCCTTCTTCGCCGGGGCCTTGGCAGCCGCCGGCTTCGCGGCAGGGGCCGCCTTCGCAGTGGCCGGCGCCTTCGCCGCCGCGGTCGGCGCGGCGATCTTCGGCAGCCCGTGCAGCGAAGCCTCGTAGACCTCGTCCGGGTCGAGCCGCCGCAGCTCCTCGACCAGGCACTCCGGGTTGCTCCGCCGCTGCAGCGCGATGCGCCGCGTGGGCTGGCCCGGCTGCGTCAACGTGCCGACGCGGCCGTCGGGCCGAGTGAGCTCCACCGAACCCGAACGCCGTTCGAGCTGCACGGAGATGATGCCCTGCGCGCTGGAGCTCTTGATCCGCTTCACCGGCACCTTGAGGTACTCGGCGAGCCAGCCCGCCAGCAGCTCCGTGGACGGCGAGTCGGCCTCACCGGTCACGGTCGCACCCGTGATCTTCTCGTACGGCGGCAGGTCGAGCGCCGACACGAGCTGCGCACGCCAGTGCGTCAGCCGCGTCCACGCCAGGTCCGTGTCGCCCTCCACGTAGGCCTTCGCCCGCGTGGTCAGCGCCCTTATGGGGCTCTTCTCCGCGGCCGAGTCGGTGATGCGCCGCTGCGCGATCTGCCCCAGCGGGTCTTCCGCCGGGGCCTTGGGGCCGGCGCCCGGCCACCAGGTGACGATCGGCGCGTCGGGCAGCAGCAGCGGCACGACCGCGCTCTGGCCCTGCGCGGCCAGCGGCCCGTAGAGGCGCAGCACGATGACCTCGCTCGCGCCGGCGTCGCCGCCCACGCGGATCTGGCCGTCGATGCGCGGAGCCGCCGTGCGGGCGCCCTTCGCGACCACGATCACGCGCGACGGGTGCTCCCGGCTCGCGTGGTTCGCAGCCTCGATGGCCTCCTCGAGCTTGGCGTCGTCGTCCGCCACGATGACCAGGGTCAGCACCCGGCCCAGCGCGACCTGGCCGCCCTGGTCGCGGATCTCCACCAGCTTCTTGTTGAGCTGCGAAGTCGTGGTGGATGGCAGGTCGATGATCACGGACGCCTCCAGTGTTCTTGCGGGATACCCGCACCCAGTCGGCGCCCGCGATCAGCTTCGCGATTGTGGATCACGGACGCCTCCAGTTCCGGCCCGTACGCTCCAGCATCTCGTCGGCGCTCGCCGGACCCCAGGTGCCCGGTGCGTACTGCTCCGGCGCGCCTTCCTTGGCCCAGTTCTCGAGGATCGGGTCGAGGATCTCCCAGGAGAGCTCCACCTCCTCGTTGACCGGGAACAGCGACGGCTCGCCCAGCAGCACGTCGAGGATCAGCCGCTCGTAGGCCTCGGGGGAGGACTCGGTGAAGGCGTGGCCGTAGCCGAAGTCCATGGTGACGTCGCGGACCTCCATCGTGGTCCCCGGCACCTTCGACCCGAACCGCAGCGTGATGCCCTCGTCGGGCTGCACGCGGATGACCAGCGCGTTCTGGCCCAGCTCCTCGGTGGAGGTGGAGTCGAACGGCAGGTGCGGCGCGCGCTTGAACACCACGGCGATCTCCGTGACGCGCCGGCCCAGCCGCTTGCCCGTGCGCAGGTAGAACGGCACGCCCGCCCAGCGGCGGTTCTGCACCTCCAGCGTCACGGCGGCGTAGGTCTCGGTCTTGGAGTCCTTCGCGAAGCCCGCTTCCTGCAGCAGGCCCGGCACCTTCATGCCGCCCTGCCAGCCGCCGGCGTACTGCCCGCGCGCGGTGGTCTCGTCGAAGGGGCCCATCGGCTTGGTCGCCGCCAGCACCTTCGCCTTCTCCGAGCGCAGCGCCTTCGGCTCGAACGAGAGCGGCTCGTCCATCGCCGTGAGCGCGAGCAGCTGCAGCAGGTGGTTCTGGATGACGTCGCGCGCGGCGCCGATCCCGTCGTAGTACCCCGCGCGGCCGCCGAGACCGATGTCCTCGGCCATGGTGATCTGCACGTGGTCGATGTAGTTCGCGTTCCAGATCGGCTCGAACATCTGGTTCGCGAACCGCAGCGCCAGCAGGTTCTGCACCGTCTCCTTGCCGAGGTAGTGGTCGATGCGGAACACCGACTCCTCGGGGAAGACGTCGTTCACGATCCCGTTGAGCTCCTTGGCGCTCTTGAGGTCGTGGCCGAACGGCTTCTCGATGACCACGCGGCGCCAGGTGTTGGCGTCGGTGTCGGCGAGGCCCGAGCGGGCCAGCTGCTTGGTCACGACCGGGAACGCGCCCGGCGGGATGGAGAGGTAGAACGCCGTGTTGCCGCCGGTGCCGCGTTCGGAGTCCAGGTCCTTCACGGTCTGGGCGAGGCGGTCGAACGCATCGTCGTCGTCGAAAGTGCCCTGCACGAAGCGGATGCCTTCGGCGAGCCGGTTCCACACCGACTCCTTGAACGGCGTGCGCGCGTGCTCGCGCACCGAGTCGTGCACCAGCTCGCCGAAGTCCTGGTGCTCCCAGTCGCGGCGCGCGAACCCGACCAGCGAGAAGCCGGCGGGCAGCAGGCCGCGGTGGGCCAGGTCGTAGATGGCGGGCATGAGCTTCTTGCGCGCCAGGTCGCCGGTCACCCCGAAGATCACCAGGCTCGACGGGCCCGCGATGCGCGGGAGCCGCTTGTCCCGCGGGTCCCGCAGCGGGTTGTTCCAACTGGTCACTCGCCGGCCTCCTGTACTGCCCGCACGAGCTCGGCCAGCCCGGCGGCCCGGTCCGTCAGGTGCAGGCGCAGCACCGGGCGGCCGTGCTCGGCCAGGACCTGACCGTCGCCGAGCGCCTGCGCGTGCTGCAGCTGACCCAGGGTGTAGGGGCGGTCCGGCACGGCCAGGTCCTCGGCGGGCGCGCCGGTGATCTGGAGGAAACTGCCGTTCTGGTGGCCGCCCTTGTGGTATTGCCCGGTGGAGTGCAGGAACCGCGGACCCCAGCCGAACGTCGTCTGCACGCCGGTGCGCTTGGCGATCTCGCCGCGCAGCAGCGAGGTCGACGCGTCGTCGAGCCGGTCGAGGTAGGCCTGCACCGCGAAGTAGCCGCCATCGGCGACCGAGCCGAAGAACGCGCGCAGCACGTCCACCAGCTTTCCTTCCGTGGCAACGCCTTCCGAACCGAAGACCTCGACGGAACCGTCCACAGTGGCCGGCGTCTCCTTGCCGGACAGCTTCTCGGGTTCGTCCAGCAACGCGCGCGCGGCCTTCTTCGCGGCCTCGACGTCGGGCTGGTCGAACGGGTTGATCCCGATCAGCCGGCCCGCGAGCGCGGTCGCGAACTCCCACAGGAGGAACTGCGCGCCGAGCGGTCCCGTCACCGAGATCTTCGCCGCACCTTCCGGAGCGCCGATCGCGACCGGGGTCGCGTCGGACTTCGCGTCGGCGAAGCCGGGGGCCTCGGGGCCCTCGACGGCCACCGGCAGCAGGCCGGTGCCCAGCTTGCCGGTCGACTCGGCGATCAGCTGCTCCGCCCAGTCCGGGAAACCCTTGATGCCCGAACCGCTGTCAGCGAGCACGACCTTCTCCGCGCCACCCTCGTGGGCGGCGGCCCAGGCGGCCGCGAGCTTGACCGCCGGGTTGTCGGCCGAGTCGGTGCCGAGCGTCTCGGCCACCGCGGCGGCCTGGTCCAGCAGGCGTGCGATGTCCGCGCCCGCGAGGCCGGCCGGCACGAGACCGAACGCGGTCAGCGCCGAGTAGCGGCCGCCGACGTGCGGGTCGGCCAGGAAGGTCTTGCGATAACCCTCCTTTTCGGACAGCTCCGAGAACGGCGAGCCCGGGTCGGTCACGACCACGATCCGCCGCGCGGCGTCGATTCCCGCTTCGGTGAACGCCTTCGCGAAGATGCGCCGGTGGCTGTCGGTCTCCACGGTGCCGCCCGACTTCGACGACACCACGATCACCGTGCGTTCGAGGTCACCCGCGAGCGCGTCGGCGACCTGGCCCGCGTCGGTCGTGTCGAGCACGGTCAGCGGCACCTGGGCGGTGGCCGTGATGACCTCCGGCGCGAGCGACGAGCCGCCCATGCCGGCGAGCACCACGCGGTCCACGCCCTCAGCCTGCAGCTCCGCGCGCAGGGCCTCGATCTCGCCGATCAGCGGCCGCGACGACTTGTGCAGCGACGTCCACGAGAGCCGGATCGACGCCTCGGACTCGGCGTCCGGTCCCCACAGCGTCGCGTCCTGCGCGGCGAGCTTCGACGCGGCCTGGTCGGCGACGAGCCGCTCGACCAGCGGAGCCGCTTTGCCTGCCAGTTCGGCGTCGACGAGCTCGACGCCGGTTTCGTCCCCTGTCATGGTCTGACTTCAGCCCTTCGCCTTGTCCAGCTGGCCGGTCACGGTCTCGATCAGTTCCGCCCACGACTTCTCGAACTTCTCGACACCCTCGGTCTCGAGGGTCACGAACACGTCCGGGACGTCGATGCCGACGGCGCTCAGCTTGTCGAACACCGCCTGCGCCTCGTCGCCGCGGCCGGTCACCGTGTCGCCGGTGATCTCGGCGTGGTCGGCCACCGCGTCCATGGTCTTCTCCGGCATCGTGTTCACGATGTCGCGGACCACGAGCTGGTCGACGTAGCGGGTGTCGGAGTAGGCCGGGTCCTTGACGCCGGTCGAGGCCCACAGTGGACGCTGCGCGTTTGCGCCGGCGGCGGCGAGCGCCTTCCAGCGGTCGCTCGCGAAGAGCTCCTCGAACTTGGCGTAGGCGAGCCGGGTGTTCGCGATGGCCGCCTCGCCGAGCAGCGCCTTGGCCTCGTCGGTGCCGATCTTGTTCAGGCGCTTGTCGACCTCGGTGTCCACACGGGACACGAAGAACGACGCGACCGAGTGGATGCCCTTGAGGTCGTGGCCGTTGGCCTTGGCCTGCTCCAGGCCGGCGAAGAAGGCCTCGATGACCTGCGCGTAGCGCTCGACGGAGAAGATCAGCGTGACGTTGATGCTGATGCCCTCGGCCAGGGCTGCGGTGATGGCCGGCAGGCCGGCGTCGGTCGCCGGGATCTTGACCATCAGGTTGGGCCGGTCCACGGCCTTCCACAGGTCCTTGGCCTCGGCGATCGTCTTCTCGGTGTCACGCGCCAGGCGCGGGTCGACCTCGATGGACACGCGGCCGTCGACGCCGTTCGTGGCGTTGTAGGTCTCGCGGAACAGGTCGGCGGCGTTGCGCACGTCCGAGGTCGTGAGCTCGCGGACCGTGCCGTCGAGGTCCGCGCCGCGGTCGGCGAGCTCCTTGACCTGCGCGTCGTAGGCCTCGCCGTGGGACAGCGCGTTGGCGAAGATCGTCGGGTTGGTCGTGACGCCCACGACGTGCTTGTCGCGGATGAGCGCGGCGAGGTTGCCGCTGTTGAGGCGTTCGCGGGACAGGTCGTCGAGCCAGATGGAGACGCCCGCCTCCGACAGCTGCGCGAGCCGATCAGTGGTGCTCATGGTGATCCTTTCAGTTCTTGGTGTTGGCGAGCGAACGACGGGCGGCCTCGACGACCTTTTCCGGAGTGAAACCGAACTCACGGAACAGTGTGGCCGCGTCGGCCGAAGCGCCGAAGTGCTCGAGCGAAACGTTCACCCCGGCGTCACCGGTGAAGCGGTGCCACGACTGGGCGACGCCGGCTTCCACGGAGACGCGCGCCTTCACGGCGGGCGGCAGCACCGAGTCGCGGTACGCCTGGTCCTGCGCGTCGAACCACTCGACGCACGGCATCGAGACGACGCGGGTCGCCACGCCGTCGGCCTCGAGGGTCTTGCGGGCCGCGACGGCCAGCTGCACCTCGGAGCCGGTGGCGATGAGCACGACCTCGGGGGTGCCGTTCGAGGCGTCTTCGAGGACGTACCCGCCTCGCTTCACGCCTTCCGCGCTGGTGCCCTCGAGCACCGGCAGGTTCTGGCGGGTCAGCGCGAGACCGCTCGGGTGGTGAATGTCCTCCAGCACGGCCTTCCACGCGTAGGCGGTCTCGTTGGCGTCCGCCGGGCGGACGACGTTGAGGCCCGGCACGGCGCGCAGCGCGGAGAGCTGCTCGACCGGCTGGTGGGTGGGGCCGTCCTCGCCGAGGCCGATGGAGTCGTGCGTCCACACGTAGGTGGTGGGCAGGCCCATCAGCGCCGCGAGCCGGACCGGCGGGCGCATGTAGTCGGAGAAGATGAGGAACGTGGCGCCGTAGGGCCGCGTGCCGCCGTGCAGCGCGATGCCGTTGAGGATCGAGCCCATCGCGTGCTCGCGGATGCCGAAGTGCAGCGTGCGGCCGTACGGGTTGGCGTTCCAGGCCGACGTGCTGGCCTTTGCCGGGCCGAACGAGTCGGCGCCCTTCATCGTGGTGTTGTTGCTCTCGGCCAGGTCGGCCGAACCGCCCCACAGCTCGGGCAGCGGGTCGCGCAGCGCGTTGAGGACCTCGCCGGAGGCTTTGCGGGTCGCGATGCCCTTGGGGTCCGGGTCCCAGTGCGGCAGGTTGTCGGCGAAGCCCTCGGGCAGCGTGCGCGTGGCCATGCGGTCGGCCAGCGCCTTGCGCTCCGGGTTCGCCGCGGCCCACGCGTCGTAGCGCTCCTGCCACTCGGCGTGCGCCTGCTTGCCGCGCTCGAGCGCCTTGCGGGTGTGCTCGATCACCTCGTCGTCGACCTGGAAGGTGCGCTCGACGTCGAAGTCGAGGATCTCCTTGACGGCCTTGATCTCGTCGGCCCCGAGGGCGGCGCCGTGGGCCTTGCCGGTGTTCATCTTCGTGGGCGCCGGGTAGCCGATCACGGTCCGCACGGCGATGAACGAGGGCCGGGTCGTCTCGGCCTGCGCGGCCTTGATCGCGGCCTCGAGCGCGGTCACGTTCTCGCCGCCCTCGACGAGCTGCGTGTGCCAGCCGTAGGCCTCGTAGCGGGCCAGGGTGTCCTCGGACAACGCGATGTTCGTGTCGTCCTCGATCGAGATCTTGTTGTCGTCCCAGAAGAGGATGAGGTTGCCCAGCTCCTGGCGGCCCGCGATCGACGAGGCCTCGGAGGTGACGCCCTCTTCGATGTCGCCGTCGGAGGCGATCGCGTAGATGTGGTGGTCGTAGATGCTCTCGCCGGGCGCGGCGTCGGGGTCGAGCAGACCGCGCTCGCGCCGGGCGGCCATCGCCATGCCCACCGCGTTGGCCAGGCCCTGGCCCAGCGGGCCGGTGGTGGTCTCGACGCCCTTGGTGTGGCCGTACTCCGGGTGGCCCGGGGTCAGCGAGCCCCACGTGCGCAGGGACTTGAGGTCGTCGAGCTCCAGGCCGTAGCCGGCGAGGTAGAGCTGGATGTAGAGCGTGAGGCTGGAGTGGCCCGCCGAGAGGACGAACCGGTCGCGGCCGCGCCAGTGCGGGTCGGCCGGGTCGTGGCGCATCGTCCGCTGGAAGAGCGTGTACGCGAGCGGGGCGAGGCTCATCGCGGTGCCCGGGTGACCGCTGCCGACCTTCTCGACGGCGTCCGCGGCGAGGACCCGGACGGTGTCGACGGCGCGGGTGTCGGTCCCGGTCCAGTCGGCGGGCACGTCACGCCGGAGCAAAGGGTTGTTCTCGCTGGTAGAGGCGGTTTCGGACACTGAACTCGAACTCCCCGTCCTGAGGTTGTCGCTTGCTTTCCCTAGTGGTGTAGCCGGTGCGCACTGCCAGTAATCTCAATCGATCCCGAACAGACGATATTCCTGCTGGGAGCGCTGCGCCGGGGCACCAGTCGGCCCGTCCGCGACAGCCTAGTGCTTGGGGTGTTCCGGGGGCAGTCGCGACAGCCGGGGTCGGCCCCACCGGGCAGGTGATCCCGCCCATGCGGGTCGCGTGCGGTCCGCCGCTGGTCACGGACCGTGCAAAAGGGACGATCGGGATAGCGGCCGGTCCCGCCGGACGGCCTCGACCGGTCCTTCCGGACACACCGCGCACACCCGCCCGGGTGAGGTGAGAACCCGGTGGCGTGACGCAGAAGACAGACCCGGCGTGTCGAGGACCCTCGATCAGCAGCCGGATTCACCACGTCTAACATCGAGCGCGGGCCTGGTCCGGGAGCTTCACCAGTTCCATCGCGGTCTTCCGGATCGCAGCCCGGCCCCGAACTGACCTTGGGAGTGAAATGTCGTTGGTGAACGCTGCGCACGGACGCAGTGAGAACACCAGCGCCGAACACCCGACCGGTGAACGACCGCGTGGTGCCCGGCGGAACAGTGCCCGGCGATCCGTCCGCCAGGTTGTCGGCGCCTACGCCGCGCTGGCGAAGCCGCGCGTGATCGAGCTCCTCCTCGTCACCACGATCCCCGCGATGTTCCTGGCGGGCCGCGAGATCCCGAACCCGTGGCTCGTGCTCGCGACCCTCGTCGGCGGCACGATGGCGGCCGGCAGCGCCAACGCGCTCAACTGCGTGATCGACGCGGACATCGACAAGGTGATGAACCGCACCAAGAAGCGTCCGCTCGTGAAGGACTCGGTGCCGCGGCGCAACGCGCTGATCTTCGGCCTGGTCCTCGGCGTCGCCTCGTTCGCGGTCCTGTACTTCACCGTGAACCTGCTGTCGGCGATCCTCGCGATCGCGACCATCCTCTTCTACATCTTCGTCTACACCCTCGGCCTCAAGCGGCGCACGTCGCAGAACGTGGTGTGGGGCGGGGCCGCCGGCTGCATGCCGGTGGTCATCGGCTGGGCCGCGGTGTCCGGCACCGTGCAGTGGCCCGCATTCGTGATGTTCGGCGTCATCTTCTTCTGGACGCCCCCGCACACCTGGGCGCTGGGCATGAAATACCGCGAAGACTACGAACGCGCGGGCGTCCCGATGCTCCCCGTCGTGGCGACGCCGCAGCACGTGGCCAAGCAGATCGTCATCTACTCGTGGGTGATGGTCGCCTGGACCCTCCTGCTGCTCCCGGTCACCAGCTGGCTCTACGCCACCTTCGCGGTCCTCGCGGGCGCCTGGTTCCTCTTCTACGCCCACCGCCTCCAGGCCGCGGTCCGCCGCGGCCTGGAGACGAAGCCGATGTCGTTGTTCCACCGCTCGAACACGTACCTGATGATCGTGTTCGTCGCGCTGGCCGTGGACTCGGCGATCGGGTTGCCGACGCTCGGCTTGCCGTTCTAGCCGCTTTTTTCAGCCGCAGCGCCGTCGAGGTCTTTCGACCCGGCGGCGTTTCGGCGTGTGGAGCGCGGCACAGGGCGCTCCGTGACGGGTGGGCGTCCTTCGGGAATGGCGTAGTCTGGACGGCCGTTGTGTTCTTCCGGCTCTGTGCAGTTTTTCCCCGATGCAGTCTTTCCCCGATGCCGCCTTTCCCCGATGCGAAAGCAGGATTCACCTTGTCCGTGTCCCCGGACCGGGAAGCAGACCGCGCCCTCGAGGACGGTACGCCCGAGCACGCCGCCGAGCTGGCGCGTGAGCAGGCGTACGTCTCGACGTTGTACACGAAGCTCGACACCGAGCGCGTCGCGGCGCAGCGGCGGCTCGACACCACGCTGAGGCAGACCGGCGGCACCCCGCAGGCGCGCACCGAGCGGGACGTCGCCACCACGCTGTACACCGACCGGCTCGCACAGCTGGGGTCGGTGGAACAGGGGCTGTGCTTCGGCCGGCTCGATTTCGTGCCCGAGAGCGCCGAGGAAACGACCTACATCGGCCGGCTCGGGTTGTTCGAGGAGGACGACGACTACCGGCCCCTGCTGGTGGACTGGCGGGCGCCCGTCGCCCGGCCGTTCTACCTCGCCACGGCGGCGTCGCCCGACGGGGTGCGCCGGCGGCGGCACCTGCGGTCGCTGAGCCGCAAGGTGACGGGCTTCGACGACGAGATCCTCGACCTGAGCGCCGCGGACCAGGGCCAGGACCTCGGGCTCGCGGGCGAGGCCGCGCTGCTGGCCGCGCTCGAGCGGCGCCGCACGGGCGAGATGAGCGACATCGTCGCGACGATCCAGGCCGAGCAGGACCGGATCATCCGCGCGCCGCTCGGCGGGGTGATGGTGGTGCAGGGCGCGCCGGGCACGGGCAAGACCGCGGTGGCGCTGCACCGTGCCGCGTACCTGCTCTACACGCACCGCCAGCAGCTCACCACGCGCGGCGTGCTCGTGGTCGGGCCGAACAGCACGTTCCTGCGCTACATCGGCCAGGTCCTCCCGTCGCTGGGCGAGACGGGTGTGCTGCTCGCCACGATCGGGCAGCTCTACCCGGGCCTCGACGCCGAGGGCGCGGAGGCGCCCGAGGCCGCGGAGGTCAAGGGGCGCCTGGTGATGGCCGACGTGCTGGCCAACGCCGTGCGCGACCGCCAGCGTGTGCCGGAGCCGGTGCTGGAGATCGAACACGAGCGCGAGATCCTCAAGCTCGACCGCAAGACCTGCGTCGACGCCCGCACCCGCGCCCGCCGTTCGCGCCGGCCCCACAACCTCGCGCGCCGGCTGTTCGTCTCCGACGTGCTCGACGCGCTCACCCGCCAGGCCGCCCGCAAGCTGGGGGAGGACCTGCTCGACGCGCAGGACGTGCAGGACATCCGCGCAGAGCTCGCCGCCAGCCCGGCCGTGGCCGCCGCGATGAACCGGCTGTGGCCGAAACTGACACCGGAAGGCCTGCTCGACGACCTGTTCGCCGAGCGCGAACACCTTGATCGGGCCGCCGGGAAGCTGCTGTCCGAGGCGGACCGCGCGCACCTGGAGAGCGGGCGCGATGCGAAGTGGACCCCTGCCGACGTGCCGCTGCTCGACGAGCTGGCCGAGCTGCTCGGAGAGGACGACAGCGAGGAGCGCGCCGAGCGCCGGCGCCGCGAGCGCGTGGAGCGTGCCTACGCCGAGGGCGTGCTGCACGTGCTGGAACAGGACGAGGAGATCCAGGACGAGGAGATCCTGCGGGTGTCCGACGTGCTCGACGCCGAGCTGTTCGCCGAACGCCAGCAGGAGCGCAGCGAGCTCACCGCGGCCCAGCGTGCGGCGCAGGACCGCACGTGGACGTTCGGGCACGTGATCGTGGACGAGGCCCAGGAGCTGTCCGCCATGGACTGGCGCCTGCTCATGCGCCGCACGCCGAACCGCTCGATGACGCTCGTCGGCGACGTCGCGCAGACCGGCGCGGCCGGCGGAGCGCGCACGTGGGACGAGGTCCTTTCGCCCTACATCGCCGACCGCTGGCGCCTGGAGCAGCTCACCGTCAACTACCGGACGCCGGCCGAGATCATGGCCGTGGCCGCGCGCGTGCTGGCCGAGCTGGACGTGGATCTCGCAGCGCCGGCGTCGGTGCGCGAGACGGGGGTGCCGCCGTGGTCCGTGAAAACCAGCGACCTCGAAGCGGACCTGCCGGGTCTCGTCGCGCAGGAGCTGTCCGCAGTGGACGGTGGGACCGTGGCCGTGCTCACACCCGCCGCGCGGCTGGCTGCCGTGGAAACCGCGGTGCCGGCCGACGAACGCGTGAGCGTGCTCACGGTCGAGCGGGCCAAGGGGCTGGAGTTCGACGCCGTGGTGCTGGTCGCGCCGGACGAGATCGTCGCGGCGTCACGGCGTGGGCTCAACGATCTGTATGTGGCCCTCACGCGCGCGACCCAGCGGCTCGGCGTGGTCCGGACCGGTGAGGCCGTTTCGGCACTCGCTGAGCTTGGCTAGCATCGCGCGCATGCAGACATTCGGCAAGATCGCCTCCGTGGGGGTCGCGGCCGTCGCCGCGGCGCTCAGCCTGACCGCGTGTGGCGGCGACGACACCGCGGCCCAGCCGTCGGCCACCCCGTCGGCCCCGGCCGCCCCGTCGAGCTCGGCCGCGCAGGCCGCCCAGACCAAGGGCCGCGAGTGCACCGCGGACGACATCAAGACCACCGGGACCTTCGGCCAGCCGCCGACGATCACCATCCCGGACGACTGCGATCCGCCGAAGAAGCTGATCACCAAGGACCTCGTCGCGGGCACCGGCAACGGCGCGAAGACCGGCCAGGAACTGTCGATGAACTACACGCTGGTCACCTGGTCGGACAAGCAGAAGCTCGACAGCTCCTTCGACCGCGGCCAGCCCTTCGACCTGCCGCTGGGCGCGGGCAAGGTCATCCCGGGCTGGGACCAGGGCCTCGTGGGCATCAAGCAGGGCGGCCGCCGACTGCTGATCATCCCGCCCGACCTCGGCTACGGCCAGGGCGGCGATGGCGTCGCGCCCAACGAGACCCTCGTGTTCGTGACCGACGCCGTCACGGTCCCCGCCGACAAGAGCTGACCTTGACCGACACCGTGCACACCGGCTGGGTCGTCGAGTGGCACGGCGAGCAGGGCTGGGGCGTGCTCGACTGCCGGACGCTGCCCGAGCGGGTCTGGGCGCACTTCTCGACCATCGAGATGGCCGGCTTCCGGCGCCTGGATGCGGGCGCCGAGATCGAGTTCACGGTGGAGCGCGCCGAGCAGGACGGCTACCACTGGCGTGCGGTGTGGGTGAAGGAGAAACCCCCGAAGAAGCGAAAGCAGAAGCACTGAACCGCCGGGCCGGGCACACACCCGGCCCGGCGGTCGTGCGTCACGGGATGAGGATCAGCTTCCCGGTCGTGCGCCGGCCCTGCAGGTCCTCGTGGGCCTTGCGGGCGTCGGCCAACGGGTAGCGGCCGCCGACGCGGATGTCCAGCGAGCCGTCGGACACGTGGGAGAACAGCTCCTCCGCGCGCCAGTCGAGCTCCTCGCGCGTGCGGACGTAGTGGCCGGACGTCGGGCGGGTCAGGAAGAGCGAGCCGCCGGAGTTCAGGCGCTGCGGGTCGATCGGGGGCACCGGGCCGCTGGCCGCGCCGAACAGCGCGAGCATGCCCCGGATCTTCAGGCTGGCCAGGCTGCCGTCGACGGTGTCCTTGCCGACGCCGTCGTAGACCACGTGCACGCCTTCGCCGTCGGTGATCTCGCGGGTGACCTTGGCGAAGTCCTCCCGGTCGTAGCGGATCACGTGGTCGGCGCCGGCACCGCGGGCCAGCTCGGCCTTCTCGTCGGTGGACACCGTGCCGATCACGCGGGCGCCGCGGGCCTTCGCCAGCTGCACCAGCAGCAGGCCGACGCCGCCGGCCGCGGCGTGGACCAGCACGTCGTCGCCGGGCTTGACCTCGTACGTCGAGCGGACCAGGTAGTGGGCGGTCACGCCCTGCAGCATCAAGGCGGCGGCGATCTCGTCGGACACGCCTTCGGGCACCTTCACGGCGACCGACGCCGGCACGTGCGTGCGCGCCGCGTAGCTGCCGAGCGAGGCCATCCAGGCCACGCGGTCGCCCGGCGCGAACGCGGTCACGCCCTCGCCGACCTCGGCGACGGTGCCCGCGCCCTCCAGGCCCAGCACGAACGGCAGGTCGAGGGGGTAGATGCCCTCGCGCTGGTAGGTGTCGATGTAGTTGACGCCGGCCGCGGCCACGTCCACCAGCAGCTCACCCGCACCGGGCGCGCCGACCTCGACCTCGGTGACCTCCAGAACCTCGGGCCCACCGGTCGTCCTGACCTGCACAGCGGACGGCATGTTTCCTCCTCGTGTCGGGTTCGGCTCTCACCGGTGTCCAACTATGGCCGACGCCACGCTTGTTCCGCGCCACCGGGTGAGACCGGTTAAGCTCGCCCGCGTGGCTGAGGAGACCGAGCAGACGCCCCCCGCACCGACCGGCCGGCAGCTGGCCGCCGCCCGAGACTTCGTGGCGCGGCACGGGAAACCCTCGCGCGCGGTGGTCGAGAACATCGGCCGCGCGGGCGCTCGGGTGGTGCTCGTGGGCGCCGACGGCGCGCTCGGCGACGTGATCGTGCCTTCGTCCGACACGGGCACCGCGCTGGTCGAGGCGATCGAGGACCTCGAACCGGCCGAATGGGACAGTGCCACCGTGAAGGCGACCAAGATCGGCGCGGCCCACCGCCGCAAGATGGCCGGTCCGCGAGCCGGCCGGTGAGCCGGGAAGCGATTTTCGTCGGCTGCTCGGAGATGCCCGAGGGCGACGGCGACGACACCGCCGCCGCCTCCGCGCTCGACGACCTGGGTTTCACCGTCCGCTGGGCCGTGTGGGACGACCCGGCCGCCGACTTCTCGAGCGCCGACCTCGTGATCCTGCGCGCGACCTGGGACTACCCGGGCCGCCGCGCCGAGTTCCTCGACTGGTGCGAGACCGTGCCGACGCTGGCCAACCCCGCCGCCGTGGTGCGCTGGAACACCGACAAGTCCTACCTCGTCGAACTGCTCGACGCGGGTGTGCCCACCGTGCTGACCACCCTCGTCGAGCCGGGTGAACCGGCCAAGTGGCTGAAGGTGCCGTTCGTGGTGAAGCCGTCGGTCGGCGCCGGTTCGGTCGGCGCGGCCCGCTTCGGCGCCGACGCCGTCGGCGCGGACGAGCACCTGCGGGCACTGCACGCCGACGGGCGCACCGCCGTGATCCAGCCCTACCAGTCCAGTGTGGACACCCAGGGCGAGATCGCGCTCGTGTACTTCGGCGGCGTTTATTCGCACGCCTTCACGAAAGCCGCGATGCTCGGCGCCGGCACCGACCCGTCGGGCCTGTTCCTCACCGAGAAGCTCGCCCCGGCCGTCCCGGCGTCCGGTGTGCGCGCCGTCGCGGAGGACGCGCTGGACGCCGCCTGCTCGCTCATGGACATCCTGCGCGCCGAACTGCTCTACGCCCGCGTGGACATCGTCCGCGGCGAGGACGGGCACCCGCTGGTGCTGGAGGTCGAGCTGGCGGAACCGTCTCTCGGCTTCCGCAACGCCGACGCGGGAGCCCCGCTGCGGTTCGCGTCGGCGGTGCGCCAGCAGCTGGCGTAGTTTTCCCGTTCACAGGAAGAAGTTTTCGTTCACGTCGGGCAGCGCGTTCCGCGGTGCCTGATCGACCTCGTCCGCGGTGAAGACGGGCGCCCGCTGGTCCTGGAGCTCGAGCTGACCGAACCGAGGCTCGGCTTCCGCAACGCCGACGCGGGAGCCCCGTCGAGGTTCGCGTCGGCGTTGCGCAAGCTGCTGGCCTGAGTCACACCCGGATCACTTCAGGCCCGAGGACGCCAGCCCGTCGATCACCCGGCGCTGCAGCACGATGAACAGGATCAGGATCGGCGCCATGGCCAGCAGGCTGGCCGCCATCAGCACCGGGTAGTTCACCGTCACGTCGCCTGCCAGCGTGGCCAGCGCGGCGGACAGCGGCATCTGCGTGGCGCGCGTCGACACTACCAGCGGCCACAGCAGCTCGTTCCACGACCACAGCACGGCCGAGATCGCGAGCACGCTGATGCTCGGGCGCACCACCGGGAGCAGCACGCTCCAGAACGTGCGCAGCGGCCCGCTGCCGTCGATGCGCGCCGCCTCCTCCAGCTCCGCCGGGAGGTTGAGGAAGGCGGTGCGCATCAGGAAGGTGCCGTACGCGCTGAAAAGCCCGGGCGCGACGATTCCGGCCAGGGTGTTGAGCCAGCCCAGGCCCTGGATGATCTGGTACTGCGAGATCAGGTACGCCTGCGAGGGCACCAGCAGGATCGACAGCACGAGACCCAGCAGCACCGCGCGGCCGCGGAAGCGCATGCGCGCGAACGCGTAGCCGGCCAGCGTGCACAGCACGATCTGGGCCAGCGTGCGGATCACCGTGATGAGTACCGACGTCCACAGCTGCGACAGGAAGGGCAGCCGCTGGAACACCGCGGCGTAGTTCGACCACTGCAGGTGCGCGGGCCAGAACGTGGGTGTCACGCTCTGCACCTCGGCGTTGGTGGACAACGACATCACGATCTGCCACAGGAACGGGAAGGCCATGATCAGCCCGCCCACCCCGAGCACGAGGTGGATCAGCGCGTGGGACTGCCGGCGGCGCCGTGTTCTAGGCATTGCCTGCCCACCTCCGTTGCAAGCGGAACTGCAGGAGTGTGACGAGGCCGATGAGCACGAAGATGACCATCGCGATGGCCGCGGCGAAACCCTTGTCGTTCTCGATGAAACCCGCGTTGTAGAAGTAGAAGACGAGCGACATCGTCTTCGGCAGCACCGCGTTGTGGTTGCCCAGCAACGCGTAGAGCAGGTCGAAGAGCTGGAAGCTCGCGATGGTGGTCACCACGACCACGAAGAACAAGCTGGGCGCCAGCTGCGGCAGCGTGATCGAGCGGAACTGGCGGAAGCGGCTCGCGCCGTCGAGCTCGGCGGCCTCGTACAGCTCCGGCGGGATGTTCTTCAGGCCCGCGCCGAGCACGATCATCGAAAAGCCCAGCGAGGACCACAGGCCCACGATCGACACCGCGGCGAGCGCGAAGCCGGGTGTGTTGACCCACGAAGGGCCGGTGATCCCGATCTTCGACAGCGCCCAGTTGAGGATGCCGTAGTCGCCGTTGAAGATCATGCGCCACACCAGCGCCACGGCCGCGGGCATCGCCACGTACGGCAGGAAGAACAGCACGCGGTAGAACTGCGCGAACCGCAGGCCTGGCGTGTTGAGCAGGCTCGCGAGCCAGGCTGCGATCGGCACGCCGAGCAGCACGACCGCGGTGTAGATCAGGGTGTTGAGCAGCGAGCGGTACAGCTGCGGGTCGGCGAACAGCAGGCTGTAGTTGTCCAGCCCCGTCCACTTGAAGCCGCCGAACACGCCCCAGGAGGTGAACGAGTAGAACGCCGTCTGCAGGATCGGCCAGATGTAGAAGACCAGCACGCCGGCCAGCAGCGGCAGCACGAACGCCCAGGGCCACAGGCCGTCCCCGCCCCGGACGCCGCCCCGCTTCCGCCGGGTGGCGGGAGCGGCGGGCGCCGGAGCGGGCTCGGAAACCTCGACGGACACGGCACTCATTCCTTGGCCAGGTCTGCGTTCATCTGGGAGGCCAGGTCCTTCAGCACGGCGTCGACGGGCTTGGTGCCGTCGAAAGCGTCGGGCAGCAGGTTGGTCTCGAGCGTGTTCCACGCGGCGGTGTTCTTCGACACCGGCAGCGGTTTGGCGTAGGAGACCTCGTCGAGGAACAGCTGCAGGTCGACGCCGGGCATGGACTTCGTGAACGCGTCCTGCGTGCCGTTGTAGGCCGGGATCACCGCACCGAGGTCACCTTGCTGCTGCTGGGCCTCCTTGCTCGCGAGGAACACCTGCAGCGCCTGCGCGGCCTGCTTGTTCGGGCTGTTCGCGGCGACCACGTTGGACAGACCGTGGATCACCGTGGCCTGCTGGTCGCCCTTCGGCACCGGCAGCACCGCGACGTCCTTGGCGATCGGCGCCGCCGCGACCTCGCTGCGGGCCCAGCTGCCGCCCTGGTACATCGCCGACTTGCCGGACACGAACCACTGGTCGCCGGTGGTGTCGGTGAGCTGCTTGATGGTCGGCATCGCCTTCGACTTCACCAGGTCGGTCCAGAACTGGATGCCCTTGGCCGTCTTCGGGTCGTCGTAGGCCGACTTCTTGCCGTCGGGCGAGATCACCGAGCCGCCGGACTGGAAGATCGTGTTGTAGTAGGTGGTCTGCCCGTCCATGCCGGCGGAGATGCCGTAGATGCCCTTGCTCGCGAGCTTCTGCGAGATCTGCGCGGCGGTGGACTGCAGGTCGGCCCACGTCCAGTCCTTGCTCGGGATCGGCACGCCGGCCTCGGCGAACAGCGCCTTGTTGATCCACACGCCGATGGTGTCGAAGTCCTTGGGCACGCCGTACTGCACACCGTCCAGCGTGTAGAGCTGGTCGAGCGAGGCCGGGTAGTTCTTCGGGTCGATCGCGCCGGCCTTGACCTCACCGGTGATGGGCTCGATCTTGCCGTTGCTGGCGTAGAGCTGGATGTTGGGCCCGTTCATCCAGAACACGTCGGGCAGGCTGTCGCTGGAGGCTTCCGTCTGCAGCTTGGTGAAGTAGTTCGTGTACGGGGTCACGTCCACGTTCACCTTGATGTTCGGGTACTTCTTGTTGAACTCGGCCAAGTTGGCGTTGATCGCCTTCACCTGGGTCTGGTCCCACACCGCGTAGGTGAGGTTCGCCGACACGTTCGCGTCGGGGGCGCTGTACGCGCTGTCCGAAGTGGACGCACTCGAACCGGACGAGCACGCGGCGAGTGTTGCGGCGGCGGCCACCGTGCCGGCCACCGCGGCCAGCGCTCGGCGGGGGAATGAAGCCATCGGGGGTTCCTTTCAGCGGGCGGGGAAGAGGTTCGGGTCAGTGGGTGGCGGCCGGGAAGTGGTCGCGCACGGCCGCGGGGAGTTCGGGCACGTCGAGGGGAACGGAGCCGCTGCGCAGCGACTGCGTGGCGAGCGCTCCGGCGGCCACGGCCTCGCGGGCGGCGATCGGCGAGAGCGTCGGCGGCACGTCGTCGATCACGTAGCGCAGGAACTCGGTCATCGTGAGCAGGTCGGCGTCGGCGTGACCTTCTTCGACACCCGAGATCGGGTACTCGCGGTCGCCGTCGGTGGACCAGCCGCGGCGGTGGTTCCACACCTTCACCACGCCGCCGCCGGTGTCACCGAAGTTCTCGGCGCGGCCCTCGGTGCCGATCACCGTGTAGTTGCGCCAGTAGTCCGGGGTGAAGTGGCACTGCTCGTAGCTGGCGAGCACGCCGTTGTCGAGGGACATGAGCACCATGGACACGTCCTCGACGTCGACGACCTCGTTGAGGCCGGTCTGCGTGGCCGGGGGCCAGTTGTCGAAGGAGAACCAGTCCTGCATCAGCTCGTTCTCGTGGCCGCCGCGATCGGTGATGGCGCCGTAGACCGCGAGCTGCCCCATGCCGACCACGCGGCGGGTGTAGCCGCCGGCGAGCATGTGGATCACGTCGAGGTCGTGGCTGGCCTTCTGCAGCAGCAGCGAGTTGACCTTGCTGCGGTCGGCGTGCCAGTCCTTGAAGTAGTAATCGCCGCCGTTGCCCACGAAGTGGCGGCACCACACGGTTTTGACCTCGCCGATCTCGCCGCGGGCCACGACTTCGCGCAGCGCGCGGGCCACACCCGAGTGCCGGAAGTTGTGTCCGATGTAGAGCGGCGTGCCCGACTCCTGCGCCGCGGCGAGCACGGTGTCGGCGTCTTCGAGCGTGATCGCGAGCGGCTTTTCGAGGTACACGGCGATGCCCGCGCGCAGCAGGTCGACGGCGATCTCGGCGTGGGTCCAGTCCGGCGCGGTCACGATCGCGGCGTCGACGAGCTTGTGCTCGATCAAGTCCGTGTGCGTTTCGACGAGCTCGATGTCGCCGAACAGCTCACGGGCCCGGGCGCGGCCGGCCTCGGTCGGGTCGGCCGCGGCCACCACGGTCGCGGCCAGGCCCGACTCGGCGATGTGGCGGGCGATGACGGCCCGCTGGCCGACCCCCACCACACCCACGCGGACAGCTTCGCTGTTGGCCACCTGGTCACCTCACCTCTGCGTGATATTGATCTGCATGATGGCAAACCAATCACTAATGCACAACACGCGACTGCACGTCTGATCAGAGGCGTGCGTGAACCGTTACGCGCCCGGACGTCAGCTCGCGACCACGAGCTCGACCGACGCGGCGGCCAGCTCGGCGGCGAACGAAGCCGGCACCTCGGCGTCCGTGACCAGCACGTCGATCTCGGCGAGCCGGCAGATCCGGGCGAAGGTGGACTTCATCAGCTTTGTGGCGTCGGCGACCACGATCACCCGCCGCGCGACCTGGCTGAAATGCCTGCTGACCTCGGCTTCTCCCTCGTGCAGGGTGGTCGCGCCGTACTGCGCGCTCAGCCCGTCGACACCGAGGATCACCGTGTCGAGGGCGAAGGCGGCCAGCGCGTTGGACACGAGTGAGCCGACCAGCTCGTACGACTGGCGCCGGGCGACGCCGCCGGTGACCACGATCTTCACGTGGGCACGCACCGACAGCTCGTAGCCGATGTTCAGGGCGTTGGTCACGATGGTCAGGCCGGTTTCGCCGTCGGCGCGGATGAAGCGCTCACTCTTGCCGAGCTCCCGCGCGACCTCGGTGGTCGTGGTGCCGCCGTTGACGCCCACCGTCTCGCCGGGGCGGACCAGCTCGGCGGCCTTGCGGGCGATCGCGGTCTTGGCCTCGGCCTGACGGGCGATCTTGTACTGCAGCGGCAGCTCGTAGCCGGCGCCGAGGGCGGCCGCGCCGCCGTGGGTGCGGGTGATCAGGCGCTGGTCGGCGAGGATCGAGAGGTCGCGGCGCGCGGTGGCGGGGGAGATGCCGAGCGTTTCGCCGATCTCGGTGATCGTCACGTTCCCCCGTTCGCTCACCAACTCGAGCAGGGCGTTCAGGCGTTGCTGGGGCGTCATCGGGGTGGCTCGCGTTCCAGGTCGAGGGGTGGGACCGACCCATCCTAGAGGTCGGTCCGGCTGCGCCGGATGATTGAAGATGACGCATATCGCTCACATCAATCAAGAATGATCGTCTATGCTCACTTCTGCGATCACGTCGATCGCCCTTGGCTCGAAAGGTCTCCATGTCCGACTCCTTCGTGTCCCGTGAGCTGGCGTCCCAACCGCAGATGTGGCGTACGGCGGCCGAGCTGTTTCCCTCCGTCGCGAGCGCGCTGCCGCAGCCGGGGGAACGCGTCGCCGTCGTCGGGTGCGGCACCAGCTGGTTCATCGCCATGAGCTACGCCGTCGCGCGCGAGCAGCGCGGCCACGGCCTGACCGACGCGTTCGCCGGGTCCGAGTACCCGCGCGAGCGCCAGTACGACCGGGTGGTGGCGATCTCGCGCTCCGGCACCACGACCGAGATCGTCGACCTGCTCGGCGCGCTCGGCTCGCAGCGCACGGTGCTGATCACGGCCGTGGGCGACGCCCCGGCCGCCGCCGTCGCCGGCGAGGTCGTCGAACTTTCCTTCGCCGACGAGGAATCCGTGGTGCAGACGCGGTTCGCGACCACCACGCTCGCGCTGCTGCGCGCGGGCCTCGGTGACGACGTCGAGCACCTGGCGGCGCAGGCCGAGCAGGCGCTGCAGGTGCCGATCACCGACCTGCTCGACGCCGAGCAGGTGAGCTTCGTCGGGCGCGACGCCGCCGTGGGCCTGACGTTCGAGGCCGCGCTGAAGACGCGTGAAGCCGCGCAGTTCTGGGCCGAGTCCTACCCGGCCATGGACTACCGCCACGGCCCGATCGCGATCGCGCAGCCCGGCCGGCTGGTGTGGTCGCTGGGCGAAACGCCCGAAGGTCTGGCCGACGACATCGCCCGCACCGGCGCGACGTTCGTCCACCACGACTTCGACCCGATGGCGGCTTTGGTGGTGGCGCAACGGTTCGCCATCGCGCTCGCCGAGCGGCGCGGGCTCGACCCCGACCACCCGCGCTCGCTCACGCGCTCGGTCATCCTCACCTGATGGCCGTGCTGGGTGTCGACGTCGGCGGCACCACGGTCAAGGCCCGCGTGACCGCCGGCGACGGCGCGGTGCTCGCGCAGTGGCGCGAGCCCACGCCGACGGGCGACCCGGGCGCGCTCGCGGGCCTCGTGCGCCGTGCGACCGGGTGGTACCCGGTCGACGCGGTGGGGCTCGTCGTGCCGGGCATCGTCGACGAACGCGCGGGCGTGTGCCTGCGGGCTGTGAACCTGGACTGGCACGACGTTCCGGTGCGCGACCTCGTGTCCGCTTCGCTGGACGTGCCGCTCGCGTTCGGGCAGGACGTGCGGGCCGGCGCGCTGGCCGAGGTCCGCACGGGCGCCGCCGCGGGTGCGGTGGAGCCGGTGCTGTTCGCGGCCGTCGGCACGGGGCTGGCCGGCGCGCTGGTCGTGGACGGCCGCGTGCTCGACAGCCCGTGGGCGGGCGAGATCGGCCAGGTCCTCGTGGCCGGCGGTCGCCGGGTCGAGGAGATCGCGTCGGCGTCGGCACTCGCCCGGGTTGCCGGTGCGCCGGACGCACTGACCGTCGCCGAACGCGTCCGCGCCGGGGACAGTGCCGCGGTCGCCGCCTGGCGCGCGTGCGTCGAGGCACTCGCCGAATCCATCGCCTGGACGACCGCCGCCGTCGGCTGCGCCACCGTGATCCTCGGCGGCGGCCTCGCCGAATCCGGCGCGCTGCTGCTCGAACCGCTGGCCCGCGAGGTCACGGCCCGCCTCGGCGTCCTGCGCGCCCCGGCCCTGCGCCGCGCCCACCACGGCGACACGGCCGCGGTGATCGGGGCGACCTTGCTGGCGCAGGACCTGCTGGAAGGGAGCATGACGCGGTGAGCGGCGTGCTGGTGACCGGCCGCATTGCCCGGGATCGGGACCTGCTGGCCTGGAGCGTGACGCGGTGATCGTCGTGGTGACCCCGAACCCGGCGGTCGACGTCACCTACCGCGTGGCGCGCGACGTTCCCGGGGAGACGAATCGGGTGCTGGACGTCCAGCGCCGGCCCGGGGGCAAGGGCCTCAACGTCGCGCGGGTGCTCGACGGCCTCGGGGTCGACGTGGTGGCCGTGCTGCCGCTCGGCGGGGAGGCCGGGCGGTGGGTCGCCGGGGAGCTGCGGGTGCCGCACGAGGTGAGCGGGCTGGCGGGGGAGACGCGGACGACCGTGACGGTTGTCGGCGAGGGCCATCCGACCGTCTACAGCGAACCCGGGCCGGAGACGAGCGCGGCCGAATGGGCGCGGTTCGGCGAGGTGCTCGACCGGCGCCTGGCCGGGGCGGATCTGCTGGTCGTGTCGGGTTCGTTGCCGCGCGGCGCGGACCCGGAGCTGGTCGGCGAGTGGGTGCGGGCGGCGCACCGGGCGGAGACCCGGGTGCTCGTGGACGTGTCGGGGCCGGCGCTGCTCGCCGGGGCGGCGGCCGGGGCGGACGTGGTGAAGCCGAACCTCGGCGAGCTGCTCGAGGCGACGTCCACTGTGGACGAACGGGCCGGCGCCGAACGGCTGGTGCGGCTGGGCGCCGGGCTCGTGGTGGTGTCGCGGGGTGCCGAAGGGATTTCGGCGCACCGCGGGACGGAAGTGGTGGAAGTTCCCGCCGTGCCCGGCGTCAGCGGGAACCCGACGGGGGCGGGCGACGCGGCGACGGCCGGGCTCGCGGCCGCGCTCGTCGAGGGAGTCCCGCTCGTGCAAGGACTTCGCCGCGCCGCCGCGCTCGGGGCGGCCGCCGTGCTGCGCCCGGTGGCGGGCGAGGTCGATTTCGGTGCCTACCGACGTTTTCTCGAACCGAACGGAGAACCCGCATGATCACCCGCCCGGCTCTGACCCCGATCCTCGCGTCGGCGCGTGAGCGCAAGGCCGCCGTGGGCGCGTTCAACGTGATCCTGCTCGAACACGCCGAGGCCATCGCGAGCGGTGCCGAGCGGGCCGGCCTGCCCGTGGTGCTGCAGATCAGCGAGAACTGCGTGCGCTACCACGGCGGGCTGGCCCCGATCGCGCTCGCGTCGCTGGCGATCGCGAAACAGGCTTCGGTCGAGGTGCTCGTGCACCTGGACCACATCGAGGACCCCGAGCTGGTGCGGGAAGGCGTCGAGCTCGGCGTGGACAGCGTGATGTACGACGGCTCGCGCCTGCCCTACGACGAGAACGTGCGCACCACCCGCGAAATCGCCGAGGAGTGCCACGCCGAGGGCATCGCCGTGGAAGCCGAGCTGGGCGAGGTCGGCGGCAAGGACGGCGTGCACGCCCCCGGCGCGCGCACCGACCCGGCCGAGGCCGCCGCGTTCGTCGCGGCCACGGGCGTGGACGCGCTGGCGGTGGCCGTCGGCACCTCGCACGCGATGGTTTCGCGCACCGCCAGCGTCGACCGCGAGCTCGTGACGCGGCTGCGCGACGCGGTCGACGTGCCGCTGGTGCTGCACGGCTCGTCGGGCCTGTCCGACGACGAGCTGCGTGGCGCCGTCGAGAGCGGGATGACGAAGATCAACATCTCGACGCACCTCAACGGCCTGTTCACCCGCTCGCTCAAGCAGTTCCTCGACGAGCGGCCCGACGTCGTCGACCCGCGCAAGTACGTGCGGCTCGGCCGCGACGCGGTCGCGGTGGAAACCGAGCGCCTCCTGCGGCTGCTGGCCTCGAAGG
>NZ_JBSGDT010000043.1:0-62949 GCF_053602515.1 Amycolatopsis sp. NPDC004368
TCGAATCGGTCAACACCAAAATCAGACTCATCACCAGGATCGCCTTCGGCTTCCACCACCCCCACGCCCTCATCGCCCTCGCCATGCTCGCCCTCAGCGGCCACCGACCCCCACTCCCCGGCCGCTAACCCACGGACACGACACAAGAGCCACAAAAAACGCTCGAACCAACCCGAGCGCCGTAGTTGTCCAAAACCCGACGAGTGGTGACAACTCGGCCGTCGGTGAGCCGCAAGGGCACGTCCGCAGGACAGCGCCACAAGATCGCACGCACCGATGACCGAGTGGTCGCCGCCGGCTCGACGAGTCTCGAGCACCCCGGCCACCGGCGAGTCACCACACCTCGGGTTCACGATGATCACCGACGTCGCTCGCGGGTACATCGACTTCGACGTCGACCGCGGCGCCTCAGCGCTCACGTGATCTCCGCCAGCACCAACCCACCCCGCGGCTTCGGCGTGAAGTACGTCGCCTTCCGGGGCATGCGCAGGCCGGCCGCGTGGACCTTCAGGACCGTCGAGAACTCGACCGGCGCCAGTTGCACCACGGCGTCGGCGTCGGGCGGGGCCGGGCGGCCCGCCGGGAGGGGCTGCACGTGGGGGCCGTCGAGGTCCAGGCCCAGCGCCGAGGCGAACAGCAGCTGCTCGACGACCTCGTGGTCGATCGTCAGCTCGTCCGCCGGCGGCAGCACCACGCGCAGGTACGACGGGCGCGCCAGCACCACCACCGAACCCGGGCGTTCGGGTGGTGTGCCGTCGGCGGTCTCCGTGACGTCGAGGCCGGCGCCACGCCAAGCGGCGGCCAGCTCGGCCGAAGTCCGCCCCGTGCCCGTCAGCACCCGGTGGATCGCGCCGATCCGCAACGACGGCCCGCCCGTCACCAGTGCCAGCAAGGACCCGGTCTGCGCGGCGGCCGCCACCCGGTGGTTGCCGTCCGCCACCAGGAGGTCCGCCGACGCCGCGGCCGCCAGCAGCCGTTCCTGCACCGTGCCCGAGGGCACCACCCACAGCTCGTGCCACCGGCCCGAATGATCCACAGTGGACACGTCCGGCAGCCCCAGGCCGGCGCAGGCCGCCTCGACCGTCGTGGTGAAGGCCGCGCCGCTGGACGACGGGATGAGCAGCGCGGCGCTCGTGGCGGTCCCCAGGCCGGTCAGCACGGCGGCGCGCTCGGCCACCACGTGCGGGTACACGTCCTCCGTGTGCCGCACGTGCGAGCCGCCCGCGGTCAGCTCGCGGACGTCGACCAGGCAGAGCACTCCGACCACGACGCCGTCGGGCCCGGAGATGCGGTAGGGCGCCACGAAGCCCGCCATCGACCGGTAGTGCCGCGCGCGGATGCGGGCCAGCGCGGCCCGCGCGGACGGGAGCGCAGCGGCCAGGTCGAGACCGCGCGCCAGGGCCGCCGGCGTGCGCGCCGGGTGCTGCACGGCCAGCAGCGTGTCGCCCGCCGCGTCGGGCGCGGCGAGGGCCGCGACCACGGCGTCGGGCTCGGCGAACTCGTCGACGTCGGGGCCCGGCACCTCGCCGCGCACCACCCATCCGCGGCGGATCGGCCGCACCCACGTGTCCATCCCCTCATCATGGCGGTCGGGTGAAGTCTGTTCCCGGGTCACTCGTCCGTGGAATGCTTGCTGTTGCGAAACAGTTGTCCACAGGACCCGAGGGAGAAGCGAGGCGATGAATACCTCCGCCGCGAAGACGCCGGCAACCGCGAAAACGGCCGTCGGCCTGCGGTCGGAGCGAGGACCGGTGCTGGCGGCGGTGATGCTGAGCACCGGGCTGGTCGCGCTCGACAGCACGATCATCGCCACGGCCGTGCCGTCGGTGGTGGGTGATCTGGGCGGGTTCTCGCAGTTCCCGTGGCTGTTCTCGGTCTACCTGCTCACGCAGGCGGTCACCGTGCCGTTGTACGGCAAGTTCGCCGACGTCCTCGGCCGCCGCCCGGTGATGTTCTTCGGGATCGCGACGTTCCTGCTCGGCTCGGTGCTGTGCGGCGCGGCCTGGAGCATGCCGGTGCTCATCGCGGCGCGCGCCCTGCAAGGCGTGGGCGCCGGGGCGGTGCAGCCGATCAGCATGACGATGGTCGGGGACCTGTACACCGTCGAGGAGCGGGCCCGCGTGCAGGGGTACGTGGCCGGCGTGTGGGCCGTCGCGTCGGTGCTCGGACCGGCGCTCGGCGGGGTGTTCTCCGAGTTCCTCAGCTGGCGCTGGATCTTCTTCGTGAACCTGCCGCTGGGCGCGATCGCGGCCTGGATGCTGCACCGGAAGTTCCACGAGCGCGTCGAGCGCAAGCACCACCGCATCGACTACGCGGGCGCCGGGCTGCTCATCACCGGCTGCACGCTGCTGATCCTGGCCCTGCTCGAGGGCGGCGTCGCGTGGGGGTGGGCTTCGGTGCCGAGCATCCTCGTCTTCGCCGGCTCCATGGTGGCCCTGGTCGGGTTCGTCCTGGTCGAGCGCCGCGCGGCCGAGCCCGTGCTGCCGCTGTGGGTGTTCACGCGGCGCACCCTCATCGGCGGCACGCTCGTGGCCCTCGTGGTCGGCGCGACCCTGCTGGGCCTCAGCTCCTTCCTGCCGACGTACGCTCAGGGCGTGCTCGGCAAGGACGCGCTCACGGCCGGCATCGCGCTGGCCGCGCTCACCGTCGGCTGGCCGATCGCCGCGTCGCAGTCCGGGCGGCTCTACATGCGGATCGGCTTCCGCGACACCGCGTTCATCGGCGCCGGCCTGATCATCGTCGGCGGCCTGCTCACCACTCTGCTCGGCGAAGGCACGTCGCTCTGGGCCGTCGCCGGCGCCGCGTTCGTGGTCGGCGTGGGCCTCGGCCTGGCGTCGAGCCCCACAATCGTGGCCGTACAGTCGAGCGTCGGCTGGGACCGCCGCGGTGTCGTCACGGCCACGAACATGTTCGGCCGCTCGCTCGGCAGCGCGGTCGGCGCCGCCGTCTTCGGCGCCATCGCCAACTCGACGCTCGCCGACCGCTTCGCCCACCCGCCCGCCGACGTCGCCGGCCACCTCCCCGACAGCGCCGACGCCACCAGCCTGGTGCTCGGCCAGACCGACCACTCGCCGGCCGCCGCGTACGTGCGGGAGTCGTTGACCGGCGCCACGCACAACGTGTTCGTGGCGATCGCGGCCGTGGGTGTGCTGGCGGTCGTGGCGCTGGCGCTGATGCCGCGGAAGACCGAGCAGCTCGAGTTCTAGTTCTGCAACGGCAGCAGCTCCCGGTGCAACCCGTCGAGGAACCGCTGGTAATCCCCCGAATGCCCCGGCCGGATCACGAACTTCGACAGCCCCGCCTCGATGTGCTGCTCCACCAGACGCCGGGCCTCCGCCCAGCTGGTGGCGACGAGGTCGGTCACCGGGGTGTCCGGGCGGCGCTTCGCGGCGACGGCGAGCATCCGGTCCGGCATTCCTTCCGACGCCACGAGCAGGCTGAGGCCGAAGTGGTCGGGCTCGATCTCGCGGCCGGCCTCGGCCGCCGCGGCCTGGATGGCGACGCGGGCGGCGCGCGCCTGGGCCGGTGAGTGGAAGCTGCCGAGCCAGCCGTCGGACAGGCGCCCGGCGCGGCGCAGCGCGGCGGGTGCGCTGCCGCCCAGCCACACGTCGAGGCGTTTGGCCGGGCGCGGCCCGACGGTCACGCCGTCGACCTGGAAGTACTCTCCCGCGAAGTGCACGTCGTCCTGTTCCAGCAGGAGGCGCAGCAGGGTGAGGGCCTCGTCGAACACGGCGGCGCGCGGGCCGGGCACCGGGAACAACGCGTGTTCGGCGGCGTTGGCCGGGCGCAGCCCGAACACCGGCAGCACCCGCTTCGGCGCCAGCCCGGCGAGCGTCACCAGCTGCTTCGCGACGAGCACGGGATGCCGGCCGGGCAGGATCGCGACGCCGGTGCCCACCTTGAGCTTCTCGGTGCGCGCGAGTGCGTGCGCCATGCCGACCAGCGGGTCGACCTCCGGTGCGTAGACCAGCTCCGAAAGCCACAGCGAGTCGATTCCGGCCGCCTCCAGCGTCTGCGCCAGCCCCGCGAACTCCGTGGGCCCGGTTCCCGGCGCCGGCGCCACCCCCACCCGGATTTTCACGTCCACCCGTACTCCTTCCGCAGTCGTCCTCGTGAGCAACGTGCGAGAGCCCGCTCGGTATGCCCGCGCAAGACGAAGGCCCCCTCCCGGATGGGGGCCGGAAAGAGGCCTTCTGCTCGCGGCGGCCGGTGTCCACGCCGGCCGGAAACCGCGCGCGCCCATCGTGGAAGAGGGTCGTACAAGAGCCGTACACGAACGTTTGTGCGCGTTGCCCGGTCAGTGGCTTACCCACCACGCGGCGATCTCCGTGCGGTTGGTCAGGCCCAGCTTGGCCAGGACGCTGCGGACGTGGCTCTCCACGGTGCGTTCCGAGACCACGAGCCGCTCGGCGATCGCCCGGTTCGCGAGACCGTCGGCGACGAGAGCGGCGATCTCGCGTTCCCGCGGGGTCAGCGGCCCGGCCGTCGTCAGGCGGCCGAGCAGGTCCTCGGCGTTGCGGACGGCGCCGGGCATCACCAGGCGGCGGGCCTCGTCGCGGGCCTGGCGCGCGAGCGACCGCGCGCGGGCCGTGTCCCCGAGCGAGGAGAGGACCTCAGCCAGCCGCAGCCGGTTGGCGACCACGAACGGCCGCGCGCCCACCCGGACGTTAGTGGCGAGTGTGGTTTCGAACAGCCGCGCGGCTTCCTCGTGCCGGCCCAGCACCGTGGCCAGGCGGGCCAGCCAGCTCGTGCCGCAGTCACCGCAGATGATGCCCGCGCCGGTCGACACGATCGCCGAGTCCGCCAGCAGCGCCGGTTCGAGCCAGCGCGCGGTTTCGCGGTCGCCGAACGCCTCGACGAGCGTCACCAGGTTCTGGACGACCCCGCCCGCCCGCAACGCGCCCTCGTCGTGCCGCACGCGGTTGCGGGCCTGCTCGTAGCGCATCAGAGCGGCGTCGTGTTCACCACGCACGAGGTGCACGAGCGGCCGGGACACCGCGGCGATGGGCAGGTTGGCCACGGTCGCGAGCTGCGCGTCGAAGGTCTCGTCGATCTCCTCCGCGTCGCCGGTCACCAGCGCGAGTTGCAAGCTGAACGCCGAGGACATGCCGCGGGCCGACCGGTCGTCGGCCAGCTCCCGCAACGCCAGCGCGGTCGCCTGCCGGTTGAGCTCACGCGCCTCGGCGAACCCGCCGCGAAACGCGAGCAGCGACGTCCGCAGGCGCAGGTCGTGCCAGTGCACCAGCGGCAGCCGGGTGGTCGCGGCGAGCGCGGTCACGGCCGCGAGCTCCCGGTCGACCACGGCCATCGCCCCGGTCTCGAGCGCGGCGTCGATGCGCCACTTGTGGCCCCACAGAGCGGAAAGCGGCCGCCGCTCGCCGAAGCGCACGGCCAGCGAGCCGAACCGCAGCCGGGCCTCCAGCGGCAGCTCGATCGGCATGACCTTGAACCGCGCCCGCACGGCGTCGAGCAGCGCCGTCTCGTCCCCCGTTTCTTCGGCCAGCGCCAGGGCTTCGTCGGCGAGCTCACGCGCTTCGGCCGGGTTCGCGGCGTCGGCGGCCACCGACGCGGCCTGCGCGAGCAGCCGCGCGCGCAGGACGTCGCCGACTTCCGCGGCGAGCGCGTCCGTCGCCAGTTTCCCCAGCCGTGGCAACAACTCCGGGCCGGCCAGATCCTGCACGACGAGCGCGGCGGCGGCGAGCGTCTCCGGGGAGCGCGCGCGTTCGGCCGCCTGCTCCGCGTGGTCGAGCGCGGGCCCGAAGCGGCCCGAGCGGTACTCCGCCACGGCCAGGTCCACGAGCAGCTCGGCCAGCCCGTCGGCGCGCCCGGCCCGCCGCCGGGCGTCGACGGCGAAGGTCAGGAACCGCGCCGCCTCGGTGAAAGCCAGCGAGCGGGTGGCCTCCCGCGCGGCGACCACGGCCCAGCCGGCGGCGCGCTCCAGGGCTTCCGGGTCGGCGGCCGAGCGCAGCCAATGGCCCGCGACCACCCCGGCGGCGGCCGGGTCGGCCTCGGCCCGCGGCGTCAGCGCGAGCGCGGCCTGGGCGTGCAGGGCTTCGCGGACGCCCTGGTCGAGGTCGTCGTACACGCCGTCGCGCACCACGGCGTGGGCGAACCGGCGGCGCCCGGCCGCGACGGGCACGAGCACACCGGCGCGCACGACCTCGTCCAGCAGTGGCACGACCTCGGCGACCGGCCGGCCCGCAACGTCGGCGACCACAGAAGCGTCCACCTCCTCCCCCAGCACCGCCGCCACCGCGACCAGCTCGCGGGCCTCGGGCGCGAGCCCGGCCACCGACGTCCGCACCAGGTGGCGCAGCTCGGCCTCGCCACCGCCGGACCCGGCCGACCGCGCCACCGCCCGCAGGTACAGGGGGTTGCCCCCGGAGCGGCGCAAGGCGTCGCGTACCGCGTCGTCGCCGACGGCCCCGCCGGCCACTTCGGTGAGGTACCTGCGCACGTCGGGCTCGGCCAGCGGCCCCACCGTCACGGCGTGCGTGGCGGGGTGCCCGAGCAGCCGGGGCAGCGTTTCGTCGAGCGCGGGGCCGGTGTCGCGGTACGTCGCGAGCACCACGAGCCGGGACCGGCGCAGCTCGCCGACGAGGTGGCGCAGGAACCGGAGCGACGCTTCATCGGCCCAGTGCAGGTCCTCCAGCACCACCACGAGACCACTGGGCTCGGCCGCCGCAACGAGGGCGTCGGCGGCCGTGGCGACGAGCCGGAAGCGGGCCGCGACGAGGTCGGTACCGGCGCGTCCTTCCAGGTCGGAGAGGTCGGCGAGGTCGGCGAGGACACGGCCGACCTCGGCGCCGGCCGTGGGCAGAGCCGCCAGGACCCGGCGCCACGGCCACAGCGGGGGTGCGCCCGGGTCGTCCACGCAGCGGCCCCACACCGTGGCCAGGTCCGCGGTCGCGGACTCGGCGAGGGTGGTCTTGCCGATCCCGGCCGGCCCGCCGAGCAGCACCAGCGCACCCCGGCCCGCCGCGCCGGCCGCGAACCGGCCGCGCAGGTCGGCGAGCACCCCCGCCCGGCCGACGAGCGGCGCGGAACCTGTCACGCGGAGAAGTATGCGCCCGGTTTAAGTGGTGCGTCTGCGTACTGGCACTGATGTCCGATCCGCCCGCTCGGCCGAAGGTGGTCCTCGTCCCGCTTCCACCCTCGGCCGAAGGAGCACCATGTACGCCACCGTCCACCAGTTCAGGCGCGAAACCGCCGCCGAGAACGGCGACTGGGGCCGGGCCCTCACCGCCGCACTGCACCCCGGGCCGGCGCCCCTCGGTGCGTGCGTGCTCGGCCAGGTCGCCGGCGTGCTCGGCGCGGCCGTCGCGTTCTGGCCCGACGCCGCCACGGCGGCCGAAGCCGCCACGCACACGGTGCCCGGCACCACGTGGCTCGACACCGACGTCTACGAGGTCGTCTCGGCCGAGTCCGCGCCCGGCGCACCCCGCTACGCGCAGGCCACCCGCTTCGACGGGCCGCGCGACGCGGCTCGGGTCCGCGCCGAGGACTTCGCGGGCCGCGAACGCGTCTGGCCCGCTGCCCGGCAGGTACCCGGAATCGGCGCTGTGTTCGTGCTGCGCGCCGAAGACGGCGCGGGGCTCGTGCTCGGGTTCGCCGAGTCCGTCGAAGCGATCGAAGCCGTCCAGAAGGCGGTGCAGCGCACCGAGCTGCTGCCGGGCGAGGACCCGGCGCTGCTCACCGGTCCCGACCGGATCGACCTGCACCGCGTCGTCCACGAAGTCCTGCCCGCAACCACCACCACCGGAGGTACCCGATGAGCACGCCCACCACCACCCGCCTGCGTCCCGGCACCTGGACCGTCCACACCGGACAGACCTCGGCCGCGTTCACCGTGCGCAAGCTCGGTTTCCACCTCGTCCACGGCAAGATCCCCGTCCGCTCGGCGACGGTGGAGGTGAACACCGCCGGCACACCCAGCGCGGTGCGGGCGGAACTCGACCTCACCGCGATCGACACCGGCATCCGCCGCCGCGACCGCGACCTGCGCGGTGCCGCCTGGTTCGACTGCGCCGAGCACCCGACGATGACCTTCGCCTCCGGCGACATCCACCCGGTCCCGGACGGCTGGGCGGCACACGGGTTCCTGAGCCTGCGCGGCCGGTCCTGCCCGCTCACGCTCACCGTCGAACGGCCCGCCGACACCGGCCGCGGCTCGGTCCGGGTTCAGGCGCACGCGGCGCTGGACCGGGCTCCGCTCGGGATGTCCGCGCCGCGGGCGCTGGTCGGGCGTTACCTCGAGATCGCCATCGACGCGGTGCTCGTGGCGCCGCGCTGAGCGATCCTCGCTCAGCCGGTCGCCTCGATGACGCGGCCCAGTGCGGCATGGAGGGCCTCCAGCTCGGAGACCTCCATGCCGAGCGTCTCGACCACGCGGTACGGGATCTTCTCGGCCTCGGCCCGCAGCTCGCGACCCTTCTCGGTGAGCTCGACCGTGAGCTGGCGCTCGTCGGTGGCGTTGCGGCCGCGGGTGACGTACCCGATCGCTTCGAGCCGTTTCAGCAGGGGCGAGAGCGTGGCGGGCTCGTGGCGCAACGCGGCCCCGAGGTCCTTCACCGACCTCGGGGCTTTTTCCCACAGCGCGAGCATCACGAGGTATTGCGGGTGGGTGAGCCCGTACGGCTCCAGCAGGGGCCGGTAGATCGCGATGACGCTGCGCGAAGCGACCGACAGCGCGAAGCACACCTGGCGGTCGAGCTTCAACGGGTCCTCGCCCAGATCGATCTCTGCCACGCGTCCTCCTCCTGGTCCGAGCCACTTTCACGTGGGGGTGTGGCCTCGGATACGTCATTGATTAGCACACTAATGATTAGTGTACTCTGAAGCGCAGCCGACAAGGAGGCGTGATGGACCGTCCAGGAGTGTTCCGCTGGTTCTGGTACGCGGTGGGTGGGCGCCTGCCCGATCGCCACCGCGACTGGATCCTGTTCGACACGACGTCGAAGCACTGGAAAGCGCGGCACGTGATCCGCAGCTCCGTGGGCCTCATCCCGCTGTGCCTGGTGTGGCTGCTGCTGCCGGGCCCGCTGGCGTTGCGGCTCGCGATCGTGCTGATGGCGGCGCTCGTGGCGTACTTCTACTCGTCGGTGTACATGGAGGAGAGCATCGAGCACCGGCTCACGCGCAACGGCTTCCCGCCGGGCACCGGAAAGCGCCTGCGCCGCGAGGCCGCCGAAGCGGCCGATGCCGAGGCGAAGGCCCGCTACATCGCGATCTACCGGCAGAACACGGGTGAGGAGACGACGCCGGGCGGCGGCGCGAGGGGCCACGACTAGACTGGCGTTTCCATGAGACGCAAGCTCCGCGGCCCGCTGCCGCCCCGCCACGGGCTCGACCCGGCGCGGCTGAGGATGCCCGACGACGGGCCGTGGGGCACATTGCTGGAGCACCTCGTGGAGCGGCTGCCGCGGCTGGAGCCGGCCCGGATCGAGCAGATGTTGCGCGACGAGCGCATCTTCGGTCTCGAGGGTCCCCTCGGCGTCGACGCGGTGTTCGAGCCGGGCACGTTCATCTGGTTCCACCGCGACCTGCCCGACGAGGTGCCGGTGCCGTTCGACATCACCGTCGTGCACCGCGACGAACACCTGCTGGTGGTGGACAAACCCCATTTTCTCGCCACGATCCCGCGCGGCAAGCACGTCCTCGAGACCGCGCTGGTCCGGCTGCGCCGCGATCTGGACCTGCCGATGTTGTCACCCGCGCATCGGCTCGACCGCGTCACGGCCGGGCTGGTGATGTTCGTGATCACACCGGAAGTGCGCGGCAAGTACCAGACGATGTTCAGGGACCGACAGGTCCGGAAAGAGTACGAAGCCGTCGCCCCGTACGACCCGGCGCTGGAGCTGCCCCGCACGGTCCGCAGTCACATCGTGAAGGAACGCGGAGTGCTTGCGGCGCAGGAGATCGAGGGCCCGGTGAACGCCGAGACCCGCGTGGAACTCCTCGAACACCGCGGCGAGCTGGGCCGCTACCGCCTGCTGCCCACCACGGGGCGCACCCACCAGCTGCGCGTGCACCTCAGCGGCCTCGGCATCCCGATCCTGGGCGACGACTTCTACCCCACGCTGCGGGAAAAGCCGCTCGACGACTTCACGAAACCGTTGCAGCTGTTGGCCAAGGCTGTGGAGTTCGACGACCCGGTGAGCGGCGAGCACCGCCGGTTCACGAGCTCGTTGCACCTCACCGCGTGGGACTCGCCGGACGAGTGGGCGGCACACCCGGCCCGCTGAACCGGAGGTGGCCACCGGTGCCACCACCGCGAGCCGCACCCGACTCCCGCGAGCACCGGATGCGCAGCCTTCCTCGCACTCGCCAACCTCCGTACTGCTCGGGGCGGCGGTGGTGGAACAGGTTCAGACCGCTGCGTCGAACCCGGTCGGTCACTGCACGAGCACGGGCGAAGGCGATCGCCCTTGACAGCTTTGTTTGTCAATGCTTGGCTCGGTCCATGCGCGACGTCGAGGTGATCGAGGACCCGGCCGCGGCAGCAGCCGCACTGGACCCGGTCCGCGCGCGCCTGCTCGCCGCGCTGGCCGAGCCCGCGTCGGCGGCCGCGCTCGCCACGCGCGTCGGTCTCACGCGCCAGAAGGTGAACTACCACCTGCGCGCCCTGGAATCCCACGGCCTCATCGAGCCCGCGGGCGAACGCCGGTGGGGCGGGCTCACCGAACGCCTCTTCGCCGCGACGGCCGCGTCCTACCAGGTCTCCCCCGCCGCCCTCGGCGACGCCGGAACGTCGGCGATGCAGCCCGACCGGCTGTCGTCGGGCTACTTGCTCGCGGTGGCGGGCCGGACCGTGCGGGAGGTCGCCGGCCTCGTGCGCCGCGCCGCCCGCGCCGGCAAACCCCTGCCGACTTTGGCGCTGGACACGGAAATCGCGTTCCGCTCGGCGCGCGAACGGGCCGCGTTCACCGACGAGCTGACCACCGTCGTGGCCGCGCTCATCTCGCGTTACCACGACGAAACGACCCCGGGTGCGCGCAAGCACCGGCTGGTGGTCACCGCGCACCCGAAGCCGGGGGAAACCGCCGATTCTCCCTGACCGTGGGGAGTTTCGGCGCTCGGTCCGTCAGGCCGGCCGGATGATCACCTTGAGCGCCTGGTGGTCGGCGGCGTTGCCGAACACGTCGTAGGCTTCGTCGAGCTGGTCGAACGTGAACGTGTGCGTGCCCATCTTCTCGGCCGGGATGCGGCCGCTCGCCACCATCTTCAGCAGTGTCGGGATGGACACGGTGTCGACGAGACCCATGGTGATCGTGATGTTGCGGATCCACAGGTCCTGCATGGGAAGTTCCACGCCGACGCCGTGCACGCCGATGTTCGCGACGTGCCCGCCCGGGCGCACGAGCGCCGCCGTGGTCTGCAGGGTTTCGGGGTAGCCGACGGCTTCGATGGCGACGTCGACGCCGAGTCCGTCGGTGTGCGCGAGGACCTCCGCAACGGTGTCCGGCCCGGCCGCGACGGTGTCCGTCGCGCCGAACTCGAGCGCCTTCTCGAGGCGGAACTTGTTGGCGTCGACCGCGATCACCTTCGACGCGCCCCACAGGCCCGTGGTCAGGATCGCCGCGAGCCCGACGGCCCCGGCCCCGACGACGGCCACCGTGTCGCCGGGCCGCACCTGGCCCGCGAGCACGCCGACCTCGTAGCCGGTGGGCAGGGAGTCGGCGAGGAAGATGGCCTGCTCGTCGGTCACCTCGGCCGGCACGTGGTAGAGCGAGGTGTCGGCGAAGGGCACGCGGACGTACTCGGCCTGCGTGCCGTCGATGAGGTGCCCGAAGATCCAGCCGACGCCGCCGACCGTGCGGCAGTGCGAGGGCATGCCACGCTGGCAGTAGTCGCACCGGCCACACCGCGTCACCGCCGGCACGAGCACGCGGTCGCCGACCTTGAAACTGCCCACGGCGTCACCGACCGCCGTGACGGTGCCGACGGCTTCGTGGCCGAGGATCCGGCCATCCGTGACCGCGGCGACGTCACCGTGGAGGATGTGGAGGTCGGTACCGCAGATCGTGGTGGTGTCGACCTTGACCACGACGTCGGTCACCTCCTGGATCCGCGCGTCGGGAACGTCTTCCCACGCCTTGTTCCCGGGCCCGTGGTACACCAACGCCTTCATCGCCACCTCCGGTGTGAGACCGACCCTCGACGCTACGGCGGATCGCGCCGGGCGCCGGTCTCAATATCAGACGCCCGCCCGGCCGCAGGTGCGCGGCGGCGTGGCGGAAGACGTCGACCTGCCCGCCCTGGCGGGGGGATCACCTCATTTCAGCCGAACAGGTGTTCGAACGTGGTGTACGGTGGGGATATGAGTCACGCACTACAGGGATCGCTGTTCGGGTCCGGGCTCGACGGGTCCGGGTTCGATGGGTCCGGGTTCGATGGTCCGGCGCTGGGCTCGCTCGCCGGCATCCGCCGTACCGACCTGGGCCGCGGCGCGTGGATCGACGTGCTGCCGGGCTGGCTGTCCGGGTCGGACGAAGTTTTCACGCGCCTGGTCGACGACGTTCCGTGGCACGCGGAGCAGCGCCAGATGTACGACCGCGTCGTCGCTGTGCCCCGGCTGCTCTCCTTCTACCGCGAAGGCGAGCCCCTGCCGCACCCCTTGCTGACCGCGGCCCGCGATGCGCTCTCCGCGCACTACGCGACCGAACTCGGCGAGCCCTTCCGCACCGCCGGCCTCTGCTACTACCGCGACGGCCGCGACAGCGTCGCCTGGCACGGCGACACCATCGGGCGCGGCAGCTCCGAAGACACGATGGTCGCGATCCTCTCGGTGGGCACCGCGCGCCACCTCGCCCTGCGCCCCCGCGGCGGCGGCGAGTCCCACCGCTACCCCCTGGGCCACGGCGACCTCATCGTGATGGGCGGCTCCTGCCAGCGCACGTGGGAACACGCGATTCCCAAGACCGGAAAGGGGGTGGGGCCGCGGATCAGCATCCAGTTCCGGCCGAGGGGGGTGCGCTGAGCCGGCTCAGGAGCGGGGAACCTCAGGCGCGATTCCGACGAATCCCCGTCACCGCACCAGTACAGGCAGTGAGTCGAGCCCGTAGACGATCGACACCTTCCGGAAAGCCAGCTCATCCGGCTCCACCGCGAGCCGCAGGTCCGGGAAGCGCTTCACCAGCGCCGGATAGGCCGTGCGGAGTTCCATGCGGGCGAGTTCGGCGCCGATGCAGCGGTGGATGCCGTAGCCGAAGGCCAGGTGGGAGGTGGGGTCGCGGCGGGGGTCGAAGGTGTCCATGTCCGGACCGAGGGCGGGGTCGCGGTCGGCGACGGACAGCGAGACCAGCACGATGTCGCCCTCGCTGATGTGGACGCCCGCGATGTCCATGTCTTCCTTGGCGAAGCGCGGGAACGCCATCTGCACCACCGTCAGGTACCGCAGCAGCTCCTCGACGAAGCGGTGCACGGAGTCGTCGTCGCCGCGGACGGCGTCGAAGGCGGCGGGGTCGCGGAGCAGGACCAGGGCGCCGAGGGCGATCATGCTGGCGGTGGTTTCGAGGCCGCCCGTCAGGACGCCGTCGGCGAGGCCGGCGAGTTCCCTGTCGTCGATCTCGTCGCCGTGTTCCTTGATGAGCATGCCGAGCAGGCCGTCGCCGGGTTCGGCGCGCTGCTTCTTGACGATCTCCAGCAGGTAGGTCAGCGACTCGGAAATCGCGCCCAGCGACGCACCCGCGCCGCCGAAGAGGTCGAAGCGGGCGGTGCTCAGGCGCTGGAAGTCGGCGCGGTCCTCATAGGACACCCCGAGCAGCTCGCAGATCGTGAGCGACGGAATGGGCAGCGCGAACGCCTCCCACAGGTCCACGGGCCCCTCGGCCGCGGCCATCGCATCGAGCTGTTCCGCCACGATCTCGTCGATGCGCGGGGTGAGGCGGTTGAGCCGGCGCATCGTGAACTCCGGCGTGAGCAGCTTGCGCAGCCGCGAGTGCACCGGCGGGTCGGCGAAGCCCAGGCCGCCCGGGTTCTGGTCTTCGGTCACCCCCGCGTTGCCGACGAGGTTCGTGAAGTCGTTGCTGAACTCCGAGACCTTGCCGAGCACGGCCTTGGCCTCGTCGTAGCCGGTCACGAGCCACGCGTTCATGCCGAACGGCAGGTCGAGCTTGCTGATCGGCGCCTCGGCCCGGCGCTCCCCCAGCGACGGCACGGGGTCGAGCCCCACGCGCCGCAGCGGTTCGAGCGCGGAGTCGGGCAGGAACGCCATCTTCTCGAGGTCGAAACCCTTTTTCTGCTGCCGGGCGATGTACCGGCGACCGGCCCAGGCGAGGACACGCGAGCGGAGACTCCCCATGTCGGGGACACTACCCCACCCGCCGTTCGGGTGATCCGCGCGGACACGGCTGTCACCTGCGGTTAACCCGCGGATTGTCGGTCCCCCCGTCCAGAATGAACGCGACGAAGGACCGTGCCTCGTGAGAAGCTCGGCTGAAGAACGGGAGGAAACGGACATGGCGGCGGCACTCATCGGACGGGAGCACCCCGCTTCGGTGGTGCGCGCGGAGCTGGCGCGCGCGAGCGCGAGCCACGGCGGCCTGGTGCTGGTCACCGGCGAGGCGGGTATCGGCAAGACGACGCTCGTCACGGGGCTGGCCGACGAGGCGCGGGAGCTCGGGGCGCTCGTGCTGGCCGGCACGTGCTGGGAGTCGGGCAGCGCGCCCGGGTACTGGCCGTGGGTGCAGGTCGTGCGCGCGCTGCGGCGGGCCGCCGAGCCGCACGAGTGGGCGGCCGCCGACTCCGCGACGCTCTCGGCGCTGCTCGGTGAATCACCCGAGCCCGGCGACGCGTTCCGGCTGCACGACGCCGTCACGAGCGCGCTCATCACGCTCTCGCACACCCGTCCCGTGGTCGTGGTGCTCGACGACCTGCACTGGGGCGACCCGGCGTCGCTGCGGCTGCTGGACTTCGCGGCGCGCCACACGTGGTTCGAGCGGCTGCTGCTGATCGGCACGTACCGCGACGTCGAGGTCGACGCGCCCGGCCACCCGTTGCACGAGCTGGTGCTGCCGCTCGTCGCGAAGGCCACCACGGTCACGCTCACGGGCCTCGACCCCGCGCAGGTCGCCGAGCTGATGGGCCGCACCGCGGGCACCGACCCCGGCGCCGAGCTGGCGGCCGACGTGCACCGGCGCACCGGCGGCAACCCCTTTTTCGTGGAGCAGACGGCCCGGCTCTGGCGCAGCGGGAGTCCGGTGTCGGCCGTCGCGCCGGGGGTCGCCGACGCGCTGCAGCGGCGGCTTTCCCTGCTGCCGGACCAGGTCGCCGACCTGCTCAGCGACGCCGCCGTGCTCGGCCGCGAGTTCTCCCTGCACCTGCTCGCCGCGGTCGCCGCCGCGCCCGTCCCGCAGGTCGACCACCTGCTGGCTCAGGCCGTCGCGGCGCGGCTCGTGGTGGCACTCGGTGAGGGCCGCTTCGCGTTCGCCCACGACCTGGTCCGCGAAACGCGCTACGCCGGCCTCGGCATCGAAGGCGCCGCCCGCCGTCACGCCGCCGTCGCCGGCTCCGACCTCGTCGGCCCGGCCGAACGAGCGCGGCACGCGTACCTGGCGGGCGCGCTCGTCGACCCTGCCCGCGCGGTCGAGCTGCTGCTGGCCGCCGCACGCGACGCGAGCGCCCGGCTGGCCATCGAGGAGTCGATCGGTCACCTGCGGCACGCGTTGGAACGAGCCGCCACGGTCCGCACGCGCGCGGTGGTCGAGCTGGAGCTGGGCACCCTGCTCTGGCGCGCCGACGACAAGGACCAGGCGTGGGCGCATTTCGAAAGCGCCGTCGCAGGCGTCCGCGACCTCGACGACGCCGAGCTGCTCGCGCGAGCCGGCCTCACCCTGTCCCGTGTCGACCCGGGCGGCGCACGTCACGAGCTCGTCTCCGGTCTGCTGCTGGAAGCCCACCGCCGGCTGTGCGCGGGCACGCCGGCCGAGCAGCTGTCACTCGACCGCGTCACGCTCGAACTCACGGCGCGCGCCGCCATGCTCGCGCGCGACGACAAGGACGACCACGCCCTGGCCTTCTCCCTGTGGGCTCGCCACGACGCGATCTGGGGCCCCGGCAGCGGCGCCGAACGCGAGCGCTTGACCGACGAGCTCGCCGCGGTCGCCCGCCGCACGGGCGACCGGGAGAACGAGTACTTCGCGTCTTCGCTGAAGTGGGTCGCCCTCCTCGAGCAAGGCGACCCGCGCTACCTGGAGCAGTTCCGCGCGTTCCAGGCGCTGGCGGAAAACAGCGGCCTCCGCGGCGCCGAACTCGCCGCATTGATCGACCGCAGCATCATCTGCGCCCTCCACGGCCACTTCGCCGATTCCGACGCCGCACTGCAGCGCGCGCTCGACGCCCCCGTCGGCCTGAGCGAACGCGAGTTCGGCTTCATGGCCGACCAGCTGCGCTGGAGTTCTTTGCTGCTGCAGGGCCGCTTCGCCGAACTGGCCGACCTGCCCGCCCGCATGAGCGACGCCGGTCACGACCACCCCGGCCTGCTGCGCGCTCTCGCCGCCGCCCACGCGGGCGACGCCTCCGCCACTCGCGAGCTGCTCGCCGAGGCCGCCGCGGAAGCACCGTTCTCCCGTGAGTTCACGCCGCTCTGGCTGCGCTGCCAAGCCCAAGCCGCCGCGGTCCTGGCCGATCGCCCCGCCGCCGAACGCCTGCTCGCCGAACTCACGCCCTACTCCGGCGAATGGCTGGTCTCCCTGTACGGCTGCGACCTGAGCGGCCCCGTCGACCTGTGGACCGGCCTCCTCGCCGCCACCCTCGGTGACCACGACCGCGCCGCGAAGCTTTTCACCGCCGCCGCCCGCTCCGCCGACCGCCTGCGCGCCCGCCCGTGGTCCATCGAAGCCCGCACCCGCCTCGCCACCACCCTGCAAACCCGCGGCGACACCACTCGCGCAGCGGAGCTGTCCGACACCGTGACCAGAGAAGCGGAATCACTCGGCCTGCGCCACATCGCCGCCCGCGTGCAGTCCGCACGCGCGGAACCCTTACCCCTCAACGAATTCCGCCGCACCGACGCCGTCTGGTCCCTCCGCTTCGCCGGCCGCGAAATCCGCGTCCCCGACGCCAAAGGCCTCCGAGACCTGCATTTCCTCCTCGGCCGCCCCGGCACCGACGTGCCCGCCGTGCACTTGCTCGCCCCGGAGTCGGGAACCACCCCCACCTTCACCGGCACCCCGGTATTGGACGACACGGCCAAAGCCGCCTACCGCCACCGCCTCACCGAACTCGACTCCGCCATCGACCACGCCACCACCCTCGGCGACGACACCCGCGCCGCCGCCCTCGACACGGAACGCGCCGCGCTCCTCACGGAACTCCGCACCTCCTCCGGCCTGGCCGGCCGCACCCGCCGCCTGGGCGACGAATCCGAACGCGCCCGCAAAGCGGTCACCGCCCGAATCCGCGACACGATCCGCAAACTCACGGACCTCCACCCCAGCCTCGCGGACCACCTCCACACCACCGTGACCACCGGCTCCAGCTGCCGCTACCAGCCCACCGCGCCGATCACCTGGCGTCTGTGAAGGCAGCAGCGAGTGCTCGGCGAACACCACTGGTGCGCCGGCGGCGCATGTCGCGCTCCCCCACGCACCACCGCACCATCCGGCTGCGAGCCCGCTTCCCACCCCACGTCTCTCCCGGCTCCGGCGGCTGCAACCAGCCCAGACCAAATCATTGGCGTTCACTGGCTGCGGCGGATTGCACACACCTGCCAACACCGCCGCTTCACCAACAGCTAGAGCCGCCCTCCCCCACAAACCCCACACCCAACTCAAGCCGCCGCAACCAGCCCACGCACCAAATCACCAGCGCTCACAAGCCGCACCGAGCCGCATATCGACCAACCCCACCATTCCAGCGGCTGCAAGCCGCTCTTCCCACCTCAAGAACCGCCACCCGGCAGAACAACCCACCCCCGAACCAACTCTCCCCGCACCCTTCCCCCGGCCGGCCCCCCGATTCTTTTCCAACACGCGGCGCGATGACAAATCGGGGTGCTCGCCATCACTTCCTGTTATACAACCTCATAGTCCAAGTCCCAAAAACCAACGTAAACGCCCCAGCCGCGATCAACGTCCACATGATCGCACCGAAATCCCAAGCCCCGGCCATCATCGACCGAACCCCGCTCACCAGTTGCGTAATCGGGTTGAACTCCACAAACACCTGCAACCACCCCGGCATAGTGGCCGGATCGACATAAACATTGGACAGAAAAGTCAGCGGCATGATCACCATCATGCTCACCCCCATCACCGACTTCTCGGACCTCAGCAACAACCCGAACATCGTCCACACCCACGAAAACCCGAATGAAAACACCAGCAGCAGTACGACCCCAGCCACCACACCCCCGAACCCACCAGGCGGCCGGAACCCCAACACCAGCCCGACAACCATGATCACCACAGAAGCGATCACGTACCGCAGCGCATCCCCCAGCAAATACCCCACCATCGCCGACGGGCGCCAGATCGGCAACGTGCGGAACCGGTCGAAAACACCCTTCTCGATATCAGTGTTCACCGCAAGACCGGTGTACATCGTGATCATCACGACACTGGACGCCAGAATCCCCGGCAGGAAGAACTGCAAGTACTGCGAAGGCGACCCAGCCAGCGCCCCGCCGAACAAATACGTGAACATCAGCGTCATCATGATCGGAAAAGCAGTGACGTCGAACAACTGCTCCGGCACGTGCTTGATCTTCAACACAGCCCGCCGGCCGAACGTGATCGACGTGGACAACGCACTGGGCCGCGCCGGTCTCTCCACCGCCACCAGCAACGCCGCCAAGTCATCCACCTTCGGCGCCGCGAGCTCAACATCGGCTTCCCGTACAGTCGTCACACTGCCACCTCCTGATTCGCCGGACCATTCGCCGGACGATCGGTCAACGCCAGGAACACCTCGTCGAGGCTGGGCTGCCCCAGCGAAAACGTGTCGACGACAACCCCGACCCGCGCCAACTCCGCCAACGCCTGCGAAGCCCGATCCGCAGCGCCGACATGCGCATCCGCGGACAACCGAGCCGTGAGTGCCACCGGATCGGCCTCGAGCTGCACCGCCGCGTCCAGCGTGCGCCCCAGGACCTCCGCCGCGACGGGACGCTGGTCGGCATCACGCAGCCGCAAGTGCACGGCACCCACCCCGACCGAAGCCTTCAGCTCCCCCTTCGTCCCCTCCGCGATCACCTTGCCGTGATCGATCACCGCGATCCGCGACGCCAGCTGATCGGCCTCGTCGAGGTACTGCGTCGTCAGCAGCACCGTGGTCCCCTGCGCGACGATCGCCCGCACGATGTCCCACACCTGGTTGCGACTGCGCGGATCGAGCCCCGTGGTCGGCTCGTCGAGGAACAGCAGGTCCGGCGTGTTGAGAATGCTGGCCGCGATGTCGAGCCGCCGGCGCATCCCGCCGGAGTAGTTCTTCACCTGACGCCCGGCGGCATCCGTCAACCCGAACGCCTCCAGCAACTGCGCCGCCCGCGGCCGCGCCGCGGCCTTGCGGTGCCCGAGCAACCGCGCCAGCATCACGAGGTTCTCGGTGCCGGTGAGGTCTTCGTCCACCGACGCGTACTGCCCGGTGAGACTGACCCGGCTGCGCACGGCATCGGCGTCCCGCACCACGTCCTTGCCGAACACCCGCGCCTCGCCGCCGTCGGGTCTGGTCAGGGTCGCCAGCATCCGCACGGCGGTGGTCTTGCCGGCGCCGTTGGGACCGAGGACGCCGTACACGGTGCCGGCAGGCACCACGAGATCGATGCCATCGACCGCCCGGGTCTCCCCGAACACCTTCACAAGCCCGGCGGTCTCGATCGCCGGCTCGGTGGTGGTCCTGGTCATGTCCGTCCTTTCAGGAATCAGTCGGTCTCACACGCAATACGGCCGCGCACGCCGCCCTTCCCGCAGGGCGAGCCCCCACCAGACGAGCTCGTCGAGCAACGTGGTCACGGCGTACCCGTAACGGTCCGGATCCGGCCGGAAACCGCCGTCGCCGAGCCGGGCCTCCAGCAGATCGAGGCACACCGCGTCGCGCAACGTCGCCGTGTGCAGCTCGGTGAACACCCCGCGCAGCTGCTCCACCGCGTACCTCCCGGCGGCGCGGTAGCCGTAGGAGACGAAACCGACGGGCTTCGCGCGCCACTCGTCGTAGGCGCAGTCGATGGCCTGCTTCAGCGAGGCCGGGAAGCTGCGGTTGTACTCGGGCGTGACGACCACGTACGCCTCCGCCTGCGCGATCCGCCGCGCGAACCCCGTCATCGCCGGGGTCGGGAGAGCCGGGTAGCACGAGGGGATCGCGAAATCGGCGAGGTCGACCACGTCGAGCAGCAGCCCGGCACGCGCACCGGCCCGCTCGACGAACCACCGGCCGACGCCGCCGCCCACCCGGCCCTCCCTGGTGCTGGCGACGACCACGGCCACCCGCAGATTTTCCTGCACACCCTTGAGGCGCCAGATGGCGGTGGGCCGTCGCCAGATCTGATCTGGCGGGCGTTGCCGACCCGGTGTTGAAACGTTTCATCCGCGTGCTAGGCTGGTGACCTTCGGTGAGGGGGTGGGCCGTGGTCGGCATCAAGGACGTCGCGAAGCTCGCGGGCGTGTCGATCGGCACGGTGTCCAATGTGGTCAATCGACCCCACGTCGTCGCCACGGCCACGCGCAACCGCGTGCTGTCGGTCATCCAGGAGCTCGGGTACGTGCGCGACGAGTCCGCGCGCCAGCTTCGCGCGGGGCGTTCGCGGATCATGGCGCTGCTCGTGCTCGACCTCGGGAACCCGTTTTTCGTCGACGTCGCCCGCGGCGCCGAGGAGGCCGCCCACGCGCGCGGGCTGAACATCATCACGTGCAACAGCGGGCAGCGTGTGGAGACCGAGGCGTCGTACCTCGCGATGTTCGCCGAACAACGCGTGCGCGGCGTGCTGCTCAGCCCCGTCGACACCACCGGCGACGCGATGCAGGCCTTCCGCCGCAGCGGCATCCCGTACGTGTTCGTCGACCGCAAGGTCCCCGCCGACGAGGCCAGCTCCGTCTCGGTCGACGACGTCGCCGGCGGCGCCCTCGCCGCGCGCCACCTGCTGGAGACCGGGCACCGGCACATCGGTTTCGTCAACGGCCCCACCCTGCTCACCCAGTGCCGCGATCGCGACGCCGGCGTCCGCTCGGTCCTCGCCGGCTCGGGCGCACGGCTGTCGGTCGTCGAAGCCATCGGCCTCGACGTCGCCTCCGGCCGCGACGCCGGCGCGCGCCTGCTCGGCATGAGCCCCCGCCCGACGGCCGTCTTCTGCGCCAACGACCTCCTCGCGCTGGGCGTGCTGCAGTCCATGGTCGGCGCCGGCATCCGCGTGCCCGACGAAATGGCCATCGTCGGCTACGACGACATCGAGTTCGCCGGCGCCGCCGCGGTCCCCCTCACGTCCGTGCGCCAGCCCGCCTTCCGCCTCGGCCGCACGGCGGCGGAGCAGCTGCTGGCGGAGACCGACGAGAACCCGCCACCGCACCGGGAAGAGGTGTTCACCCCGGAACTGGTCGCCCGGGAGTCGACGCGCGTGCGGCGGTGACCACCGCGGTAGCCCGTCCACCAGCAGGCAACCCAGCCTGGGCCAGGTTGTACAGATCGGGAAGCCAGGAACGCCGGCCCGCCGAAGGACCCGCCAGGTGTGTTGGCCCCAAGGGCTGCCGTTCGGCACGCCGTTGCGGTGGCGGAAATGGGTACCCGAAGCTGTGCCGGGTCGGGGGTACCGGCACAGCTTCGGGCGGCTGGAAGCGCCCCGCTAACGCAGCCGAATCGCCAACGCCACCGCGCCCAGCAGCGAAGCGTCCTGGTCGAACCGTGCCGCCACCAGCTCCGGCGGGAACGGCACCGCCGCGGCCAGCCGGTCCTGCAGCGCCGGGAGCAGCACATCGGCCGAGCGGACCAGCCCGCCGCCCACCGCGATGCGAGCCGGGTCGAACGCGATGGCCAGGTTGGCCACGTGCATGGACAGCTCGTCCAGCGCCGAGGTGACCAGTTCCTTCGCCTGCGTGTTCTCCCGGGCCAACGCGAACAACTCGGCCGCGGTCACCGGGTGGCCGAGCAGCTCCTCGGCCCGGCGCCCGAGCCCGCGGCCGCCGACGGCTTCCTCCAGTGGCGCGGAACCGCCGGCGAAACCGTCGGTGTCCTGCGGCGAGCGCAGGTTGTAGCCGAGCTCGCCGGCGGCCCCGTTGGCACCGGTCAGCAGCACCCCGCCGATGAGGACGGCGGCGGCGATGCCGGTGCCCAGCGACAGGAACACCGCGGGGTCGGCGCCCGCCAGAGCACCGAACTCCCACTCCGCCAGGGCGGCGGCCTTGGCGTCCGTGCCGGTGGCGATGGGGACGCCGCCGAACTCGGCCGCCACGAGCGAACGCAGGTGCAGCTGTTCCCACCCGGGCACGTTCGGCGCGAGCAGGATCCGGTCCTCCAGCACGATCCCCGGGCTGACGACACCGACCGAGTCGACGCGCGCGCCCTCGTCGGACACCAGGGCTTTCGCCCCGGCGAGCGCGCGCGTCACCACCTGTTCCGCCCCCGCCGCGGCGTCGGTGTCCAGCCGGCGGGTGGCCAGCAGGGTCCCGGCGTCGTCGGCGAGCCCCAGCGCCACTTTCGTGCCGCCGAAGTCGATACCCAGGATCACTCGCGAGTCCCCTCTGTCGCCGGCGGGCGGACGGCGTAACCGCCGTGGTGACCGCGCGAAGCGGGCACCACCACGTTGCCGGTGTTGAACCCGTCGACCGTGATCACGGCGGGAGCGCCGCGCAGGTCGGCCGACCGGTAGGTCACCGTCAGCGTCTGCGACTCGCCGGGCCACAGCGTGATGTCGTTGTCGTCCCACGTCGCCGCGGCGAGCTGGTTGTCACCGGCCGCCACGCCACCGGACGTGGTGCCCCGGCGGACGTCGGCCCGCAGGAAGAACCCGACCGCCGGAGTCTTCGACGTGTTGGTCACCGTCACCGTGGTCGCCGTGTCGGCGCCGTCCGGCCCGGCCACGCGCCTGGTCGACGACTGCACCCCGACCTGCGCCTTCGGCAGGTCACGCAGCGCGGACATGTCGCTGTACTGGCTGAGCGTGGCCTGCGGCTCGCCCAGGGTCTTGCTCCAGTCGACGACGTCCTTCTGCGTGGAGAGCCAGTAGACGTTGCGGTCCACGACCTTTCCACCCTGCGTCACCTGCAGCTCCACGAAGTACACCTGCGCCTTGGCCGGCGCCTTCGTCTCCGCGGGCACCTTCGGCTTGAGCAGCCCGGTGACGACCCCCTGCGAGCTCAGGGAAACACCGCGGGCGGTCTGGTCGTCGAGCACCTTGCCGGCCGTGTCGTAGACCTTGGCCTGCACCGAAACGCCGGACTGCGTGCCGCCGCCGAGGTTGGCCACGGTCACGGAACCGTTGTCGTAGCCGTAGATCGCGTGCAGCGGCGCGTTGGCCTTCTTGGCGCCGAAGAACGCGCCCGGCTGGTCGCCGTCGTCGTTGTAGAGCGACCACAGCAGCGTCGGCCAGCCCTTGTTCAGCTGCCAGTAGACGACACCGGTCGACGGGTTGTCCTTGTCGGTCGAGTGCGCGATGAACGCCTCGAACTGCGATCGGGTGTTCTCGTAGTTCGCGACCTGCGCGGATTCCACATAGGACTCCAACGAGTCCCACTTGCCGTACCGCTGCGTGATCGAGTTGTCCAAGGTGTACAGCGTGCCGAACGCGTAACCGCCGTGGTCGGGTTCGAAGTTGGCGTGGTACTGGTTGTACTCCGGATCCTGCCAGAGCTTCGCCTGCTCCTCGGGCGAGAGGAACCGCTTGATGGAGTCGAGGGTGGGCACGGTGTGCCCGGCGCTCTGCTCACTCGCGAAGCCCCACGAACCACCGGCGTTGGTGCGGCTGGGGTCGTCGGCGTCGAAGTGCGACGTGTCGTACCAGTAGGCCGGCGGGACCCAGTCGTACGGACCTTCCTTCTCACCGGAGACGCCGAGCGTCGGGGTGCTCTTGTACTCTGCCGACGCGATCACCGGTACCTGGAAGTCGGCTTCGGAGAACGCCGTCAGCGTCTCCGATTCCTGACGCGCGATGGGTTCGTTGTCGCTCCAGCCGTAGTTGAACACGCTCGGGTGGTTGCGTTCGCGCTGCGCGATCGAGTACGCGGAGTCGTGCATGATCCGGTAGTCGCGGTCGGTGAGCTTCGAGTCGTGCTCGGGCTGCCAGGCGTCGCAGCACAGGAAACCGCCGATCACCAGCAGGCCCGCGCGGTCGGCCTGGTCGTAGAAGTCCTGCGGCATGTCGTGCCCCTCGAGCCGCACGCCGGAGAGGCCCATGTTCTTGATCAGCGCGATCTGGTGCGCGGTGTCGGCCTTGTCGTAGCGCAGGAACAGGTCCGGGGCGAACCCGCCGCCGCGGAACACGAAGTCCTTGCCGTTGACAGCGAACAGCCGCGAGCCCTGCGGCAGCGGAGCCGACTTGCCGACGAGCTTGGAGGTCACCGTGCGGATGCCGAAGGTGTCCGAAGAGGACGTGGACACCACGCCGCCCTGGGCCACCGAGGTGTCCAATGTGTACAACGGCTGCGCGCCCATCGAGTACGGCCACCACACCTGCGGCTTGCGAATCTTCAGCGCAGCGAACTTCGCCGGCGTGAACGACACCGTCTGCTTGGTGTGCGCCGGGACCTTCACGCTCTGGCGCACCACGATCGGCGCACCGGACGGCGCGGTCACCGTGGCCGTGACGTCACCGGTCTGCGCCGAGCCGGCGTTGTTGGTCACGTCGACCTTCACCGTCAGCGAAGACGTGGACAGGTCGGGCGCGTTGTCCTGCACCACGTGGGCGTTGTCGCCGGTGAGCGCGTCGGACAGCTGCAGCGTGGGCGGGTACTGGATGCCGGTGTTGTTGTCCGGCGGGATCTGGCCCCAGTCGACCTGGTCGAGCGTGTACATGGTGAGCGGGTCGTTGGGGTAGACCTTGATCGCCAGGGTGTTCTTGCCCGGCTTGAGCAGCTTCGTCACGTCGAAGGTGTGGCCGGCGAACGCGCCGCTCACCACGTCCTTGCCCGCGACCAGCGTGCCGTTGACCCACACGTCACCCTCGCCGACGACGCCCGGGATCGTGAGCTTGCCGTTCTTGCCCTTGACGAAACCGGGGTCGAAGTCGGTGCGGTACCACCACGGGTCGGAGAACGGCTTCGTGGTCACCGGGCCGAGCTTGTCGACGTACCCGAAGCACTTGCGCATGTTGTCGGAGTAGAAGACGTCGGGGCACTTGCCGTTCTGCACCAGCGCGTTGATCTCGGTGCCGGGCGCGCCCGCGTCGTCGGCCTTGACCGGCAGCCAGCCCTTGGTCGAGTAGCCCGGCTGCGAGACGCGGTCGCCGCCGTCCGTCACGCTCGCGGTGGTGAGCACCTGCCAGCCCGCGGTGCCGATCGTGGACAGCCCCTGCTCACGCGGGGCGTGGTACTGGGGAGAGGCGGGCGCCTGCACCGACGCCGACGCGCTCACCACCCCGGGGACCAGGATCAACGCGGCGGCCGCCGCGATCCCGGCGACGAGCGGTTTCCTCATGCCTCAAGCCCCTTCGGTCGACTGCTGCTGCGCGAGGACGAACTCCTCGCGGATCTCCTTCGGCCCGAACGGCCACGTCTTCTCCGCCGCCGCGTAGATCAGGAAGGCGACGACGCCGAGCACGATCCACGCCACCGACAGGACGATCGAGAGCGTGGTGGCGGAGATGTAGATGTACACCCAGCCGGCGAGCGCGATGATCGTCGGGATCGGGTAGAGGAACTGGCGGTACGGCCGCTTCAGCGTGGGCTGGCGGCGGCGCAGCACCCAGATCGCCGCGACCTGCGCGAGCGACTGGATGATCACGAGCACGGTCACGGCCGCGTTGATCACGTCGGTGAGGGTGAACAGCGAGCCGATGGCGGTGATCACGCCCATCGTCAGCACGCCGGCGGTCGGCAGGTTGAGCTTCGGGTGCAGTTTGGCGAACACCGGCAGGAACACCTTGTCGCGCGCGGCCTCGAACGGCACGCGCGAGCCGCCGAGCAGGCCCGCGAACACCGAGCCGATGGCGGCGATCACGATGAAGACGGTGATGATCTTGGCGGTGACCGTGCCCCACGCCTGCTCCAGCACGGTGGAGGCGACCGACGTCGCGTTCTTCAGCTCCTCCAGCGGGATCGAGCCGAGCACACCGACCTGCAGCAGGAAGTACAGCGTCATGATGCCGAGGATCGAGAAGATGATCGACCGCGGGATCGTGCGGCCCGGGGTGCGGACCTCACCACCGAGGTAAGCGGAGGTGTTGTAGCCGAGGTAGTCGTAGATCGCTATCACGAGGCCGGCGCCGAGGCCGCCCCAGAACGCGCCGCCCGAGCCGAACGCACCGGGCGTGAAGGCGAACGCCTGGCCGCCGTCGAAGTGCGAGAACGCGGCGATGATCACCGTCAGCACGGCGAAGAGCATGATCACGAACAACACGGTGGTGAGCTTGCTGATCTGGCCGATGCGGCGGAACAGCGCCAGCACGATCACCACGATGATCGCGATGCCGATGATCTTGCCGAGCGGGGTCACGCCCCCGTCGTCGACGACACCCGGGATCAGGTACCCGAGGTACTGCACGAGGCCGATGATGCCCGTCGACATGATCAGCGGGATGAAGAGCACGGCGCTCCAGGCGAACAGGAACGGCATCAGCCGGCCGGTGCGGTACTGGAACGCTTCCCGGAGGTAGATGTACGTGCCGCCCGCGCCGGGCAGCGCCGCACCGAGCTCGGCCCACACGAGGCCGTCGGCCAGCGCGATGATCGCACCGATGATCCAGCCGAACATCGCCTGCGGGCCGCCCATCGTGGCGACCATCGCCGGGATGGTCACGAACGGACCGATCCCGCACATCTGCGTCATGTTGATCGCGGTCGCCTGCAGCGGCCCGATCTTGCGTTCGAGACCGGTCCGTGGCAGATCCGCCGTCCCGGAACCCCCCGAACGGGTGGGTGAGCTCACGTCGTGCCTCCGTCCAATAGTTAAGAAAGGTTCTTAACATAAGATTTGCGGCCTCGGAAGGGCCGCGTTCGCACTGTGCCGATTGTTACCAATCCGACCACAACCACGGCCGAATGACTTCGCAGCAACGGTTACGTGCCGCGAGTGGGTCGGCCTGCTTGTGGTCGGATCAGTAACGCTGTGGAAACGGCGCAGCGGTGGCGGGGACATGACGGGGCCGCGGGTGGGCACACCGGCGAACATGCGCGAGCTGAACCAGCGGCTGGTGCTCGACCGGTTGTGCACCGGCGGGGAGGCCACACGACCCCGGGATCGCTACGGACACGGGACTTTCGAAACCGACCGTGGGACAGGCGCTGCTCGATCTGGAGCAGTGCGGGTTGGTCCGGGCCACCGGCCTCAGCCCGTCCGGACCCGGGCGCGCGGCCGTCGTGTACCGGGTGGCGCCCGATGCCGGCCACATCGTCGGCGTGGACATCGGCCGGCGCTCGATTCGCGTGGCCGTCGCGGATCTCGAGGGCAGTGTGGTCGCGCGGCCGGACGAGCCGAACCGGTGCCGCTCGGGCAGCGCCCTGGTGCGGACGGCCAGCCCCGCGGTGGCGTCCGCGGTCACCTTCGCGGGGCTGGCGCCGGGCGAGGTCGTGGCCACGGTCGTCGGCACGCCGGGCATTCCGGACGCGCGCGCCGGAACCGTGCACCGGGCGCCGAACCTGCCGGGGCGGGAACGGCCCGGACTGCTGCATGCGCTGGCCGAACGCCTGTGTGCCGCCGGCTCCGACCTCGTGGTGGAGAACGACGCGAACCTGTGCGCGGTCGGCGAACACGCACTGGGCGCGGCACTGGGCGTCGACGTGCTGGTGTGCCTCACGGTCGGCACCGGCATGGGCGTGCTCGTCGGCGGCAAGCTCTTCCGCGGCGCCCCCGGCGCGGCGGGCGAGATCGCGCACCTGGCCGGCGGGCACGCGCGGGGCTCGCACTCACCGGCCCGGCCGATGGAAGACGTCGCTTCGGCGCCGCGGTCGTCGCGCGGGCCCGGGCGCTGGGGTTGGCGGGGCGCGCAGTGCCCGGGAGGTGTTCGCGCTGGCGTCCGACGGGGATCCGGTGGCGCTGCGGGTGGTCGAGGAGGAAGCCGCGCACCTGGCCCACGTGGTGGCCGCGGTGACGGCCGTGCTGGACCCGGACCTCATCGTGCTCGGCGGCGGGGTCGGGAGCAGCGCCGCGCTGCTGGCCGCCCCGATGCGCCGCGCGCTGACCGCGACGACGCCGTTCGCGCCGGAGATCGTGGCGGGGCGGCTGGGCGCGGAGGCGGTGCTGGCGGGCGCGGTGACGACGGCGCTGGGAACAGCGCGGGAGCTGGTGTTCGAACGCCAGGCAGCCGCGGCGTGCCGCGGTGGAGGCTTGAGGATTGCCTCCGGGGGTACGCCGATCGCCGGGGCGGTCTTCGGCTGTCGCGTGATCCGGCCCTTCAGCGTCACTTCGCGGCGGCTTTCACGAGCGTCAGCAGGTCTTCGAGGTCCTTCGTGAACTCGGCGTCGCAGTCGGCGTGGTGGGGCAGGGGCCCGAGGCGGTGGTGGGCGGGCAGGTCGGCGGGGCCGAGCTCGACGCGGCGCGAGCGGGCCAGGCGGGTGGACGCGGCGAAGCGGCCTTCGACCTCCGAAAGGACGAAGCCGAGGACGAACGTGGACAGCAGGCGTTCCAGGCGAGGGACCTCCGTGTCGGGCACGCCGGCGTCCAGCAGGGCCTGGTAGACGCGGTCCGCGGGGACGAGGGACGTCTCGCTCGCCGCGGGGTGGGTGAACAGCAGGCCGGCCACGGCGGGGTGGGTGCGGGCGAGCGTGCGCACTCCCCCGGCGAGCTCGCGCAGCCTGGTGAGCGGGTCGAGGTCCGGGGCGGGGGCGGGCAGGAGTGTGAGCAAATGGGTGGCGATGCCGTCGAGCAGCTCGTTCTTGCTGCGGAAGTAGCCGTACAGCGCCATGGGCGTGAGATCGAGCCGGGCTGCGACGCCGCGCATCGACAGGGCGCCGAGGCCGCGTTCGGCCGCCAGCTCGAGTGCCGCGCCGACGATCTCGGACCGACGGGCGGTCTTGAGTCTGCGCACTCGGCCGAGTCTGCACCGTATACCCGCCGGTCTACGGCGTAGATCGCGTCGGGGTACCCGATCGAGCGACAGTGCCGCAGCCAGGCCGTGGTCCGCACTGTCCACTGTGGTCACCGGGGCGGCGGGATGAACAGGGTTCACCCCGGCGTGCCGCGGAGGCGGTTGGCGATCGCGATCACCGACCCCATATCGTTGCGCGGCAGCCATTCGGAGGTGGAACGCGAACGTGCCCGAAGTCGACTACTACGCGGTGCTCGGCGTGGGGAAGACGGCGTCGCCCACGGAGATCAAGGCGGCGTACCGCCGGCTGGCCAAGACGTTGCACCCCGACGCGGGCGGCACCGTCGGCACGTTCCAGCTGCTGCGCGAAGCCTACGACACGCTGAGTGACTCCCGCGCTCGCGCTGCGTACGACGCCGGCATTCCGGCCGTGCACACGCGCCTGCCGGCGAAGCCGAAACGCCGCCGCTTCAGCGAAGAGCCCGGGTTCGTGCCCGAGCCGCTGAACCTCGAGCCGGACGAGCTCGAGTGGTGGGAGTTCGCCGCGCAGGATCCCCGCGTGCGCCACGGCCGGCGGCGCGGACCGGGGCACACGCCGGTGGTCGCGGCCGTCACGGGGATGGTGCTGGTGCTGGCGCCGCTGGTGCTGGGTGTCGCCTTCACGCCGCCGGTGCTGATCGTGTGGCTGGTGCTCACGGCCGGCACGGCGCTGCTCGTGCAACGCCTGGCTCGCGGTTACCTGGCCGCGCGCCGCGCCCGCAGCGAGTTCGCCGCCGAGTTCGGTGGCGGCGCGGTGTTCGGCAGCCCGGGCGTGGAGCCCGACGAACTGGCCGAACGCCTCACGGCCGATCTCCTCGAGCGCTACCTGACCCGCCTGCCCGCCGCCCGCATCTTCCACGGCCTGGCGTGGCCGGGCTCCGTCTTCGCCGACGTCGACCACGCCGTGCTCTGCGGCAAGCGACTCGTGCTCATCGAGTCCAAACAATGGCTGCCCGGCCACTACGAATCCGACGACGACGGCCGCCTCCTCCGCAACGGCCGCCCCTTCCGCGGCGGCGGCTCCCGCCTCGCCGAAAGCCTCGACTCCTACCGCGACCTGCTGCCCGGCATCGCCCTTCGCGGGGCCATGATCGTCTACCCCAGCCGCGCCGGCGCCCTCACCACCGTCGAGGAGTCACCGGACCCCGCCCCGCCCATGACGCCGGAACAGTTCCTGCGCGAAATCGGCGGCTGGCTGTCGGCGGAACCGTCTACTGTGGACCACGATGCGCTGCGCACGGTGCGCGCGCAGGTGGTCGGCAGTGGCCGCGCCGCCTGACGGCGATGGGCGGTGGCGCACCGCGGGGGGCGCTGGTGGTCGCGGTAGTGCGCCCTGACGCTTGCGTGATGTCGGGTGCCGCACCTGGGCCGCAAGCACCGGCAACTGCGCCGCGGCCACGGTGACCTCGCAGCACGTGAAACGCGGCAGCCACGCGTCACCTCAATCCGCACCGCACCTGCCCGCCGCGCCCGGCCATCGGCCTCGCGCAGCCTGCGGGAAAGATGGCAGCGTGAACACCGCGGCCACCCTCGGCACCGTGCTGCTCGTCTACGCCCCCGCCGCCGTGACGCCCGGGCCGAATTTCGTGCTCATCGCGCACACGGCGGCCGCCGGGTCGCGGCGGGCGGCGCTCGCCGTGGCAGGTGGGGTGGTCGTCGCCGGGGGGTTGCTGGCCACGGTCGCCGTGTTCGGGCTCGGGGCGGTGCTGGCGGCCACGCCGTGGCTCGCGACCGCGTTGCGGGTCGGGTGCGGGCTCTACCTGGCGTGGCTCGGCGTCAAGCTGTGGCGGAAAGCCGGAGCGCCCGACAGCGCGCCGCCCACCCACCGAAAAGGCGCGTTCGGGCAGGGCATCTTCAGCAACGTCACCAACCCCAAGGCCGCGGTGTTCTTCGGGAGCGTGCTCACGGCCACGTTGCCGCCCACGGAGCCCACCCCGACAAAAGCCGCGGCGATCGGGGTCATCGTGCTGGCGTCCGCGACCTGGCACCTGTCCGTGGCGCTGCTGTTCTCCTCCCCCGCCACCCAACGCTGGTACGACCGCGCCCGGCCCACGCTCAACCGGGTCGTCGGGGCGGTGGTGCTCGGGGTGGCGCTGGCCGTCGCCGGGTGACGAAGGCCAGCGCCCCGGAAATCAGCGCCGCTTCGCCGCGCGCGCCGAGTTGGTGCAGATCTCACCGACGTCCACGGTCTGACCGCGGTCCACGTACACGTCGGCGATGCCCGCCAGCTTGCCCTTCGCGTTGGTGCAGGTCAGCTGGTAGGCCTCCTTCGGTCCGTACGTCGGCGGCACCGGCGACGCGAACGACACGCCACCGGTCCAGTCGTCCACCTGGGCCGGGTCGGCCTGGGCGTAGTTCACCAGCACCGCGCGGTAGTCCCCGGCGGGCGGGTCGAACAGCACCGCGTGTTCCGACGTGGTGCCGCCGTTGGCCGACGACGTGACGGGGTTGCCCGCGGCGTCGTACACGTACAGGTCCCAGTCGGTGTCCGGGTTGGCCCAGTTCACGTCCACGCTGAACTTGCCGTTGTCGGCCTTCGGCAACCCGTCGACGTGGAACGTGAAGCTCTCCGACGCCGGGTTGTCCGGGTACGACTCGTTGATCGGCGGCACCCCCGCCGGGTTCGCCACGGCGTACCCGGCCTGCGGCGGCCCCTGCGGGTCACGCCCGTAGCGGCCCGCGACGTACGGCCGCGTCGACGGGTTCACCGACCACGCGAAGCGCCCACCGGTCGAGGTGTAGGTGGAGTCGAGGTTGTCGGTGACGTACACGGGCGGCTTGGTGGAGCCGTCGGGCTGCAGCACGGGTGACGTCGGGGTCTGGAACGTCTTGTGCAGCTTCAGCTGGTAGCCCTTCGGCGCCGTGCCGATCAGCGTCGAGTGCGCGGCCGGGTCGGCCGTGTTGCGCAGCATCTCCAGCAGCGCACCGCTGTTGCCGCCCTTGCCGGCGCCGGTCGACGGGGCCAGGCCCGCGTACTCGGCGACCACGCCCACCTCGTACGGCGTGTGGAACCCGGTGCCGCCGATCTCGATCGTGAAACCCCAGCCGGCGGTGGCCCAGTACGACCAGTCCTCCGTGGTGCCGGTGGTGTCGTACAGCGCCCAGCTCGGTTCGCTCGTGTAACCGTTGTGGGAGGCCAATTTGTCACCGAGCGCCCGGTACACGGGGTCTTCGAGCGGCGGACGCACGTCGGCGACACCCGGCGGACGCAGCACCAGCGCCGCGTTGGTGTGGAAGGTGATCAGGTTCGTCACCTGCCGCGACGAAACGATGGCGCGGACGTTGCGCGACTCCGGTTCGCTGAACGGTGCGGAACCGCGGAACGTCTCGCTGCTCCAGGTCAGGCCCGCTCCCCCGCCGCCCCAGAAACCCGCGTAGTTGCGGTTCGGGTCGGTGCCGCGCTGCGCGCCACCCGGGTTCGCCTTGCACACACCGGTGGCGAACTGCGGCAGCGAATCGGCGGCGTTGCAATTCTTTCGCTTCATCTCGTAGTCAAATCGCGAGAAATCACCACGCGGCTCGGCTTCGCGGGAAATCGAGAAGCCGTCGGGGTTCACGATCGGCACGATGATGTTGCGCGTCTTGCCGACGAGCCCGCGGATCGCGGTGTCGTGGGCGTAGCCGTTGATCAGCTGGTACGCCCACTCCATCGTCGTCTCACCGGCCGGCCACTCACGCGCGTGGTGCACACCCATGGTGAAGTCCACGGGTTTGCCGTCGGCCGCGTTGGCGACGTCCGTGGCAATCTCGAGCCCGACGACGTCGCGGCCCTCCCACGTGGGCTCCGGCAGCGTGAACGCCTTGACCAGCTTGGGGTTCTTGCGCGCGAGCTCCTTCATCTCGTACTCGTAGTCGTGCAGGTGGCGGTAGCTCGTGCGGCCGGACGGCAGCACCGACGCGGGCGTCTTGGCGGCGTACTCGCGGTCGGTTTTCGCGTCGCGGATCGACTTCGCCGACAGGTCCGCCTCGACGACGGTCGACTTCAGGCCGCTCGACGCGAGCGTGCGGCGGTCGGCGTCGCCGGCGAGCACGACCTCGACGCCCGTGGCGTCACCCTTTTCGGTGACATCGAGGCCGAGGCCGAGGAGCTTGTTCTTGTCCGCGCGCGAAGGCGTGTGCACACGCACGAGCTCAGCGCGCTGGGCCGGCGCCGCGGATCCCGTGGGCGTGCCCTGCGGGGTCAGCGCGAGGAAATCGACACCCAGCTTCGCTTCCTTCGCGTTGCCCGCGTAGCGGCAGGCCTGGATGACGAGCTGCTGCCCCTTCTTCACGAAGCTTTCGGCCAGCTCGTGGCTGCGTGGCGCCGCCGAGGCCGCGACGAGCGACCCGGTGGCCTTGTCGAACACGGCGAGATCCCAGTCGCCTTCGGTGCCGGCACCCGGCGTCAACCGGGCCTGGACCAGGCCGTCGACCGTCGAGGCGACCTCGCGCCGGTCGGTGCCTGGCGCGCCCGGCGGCTGGAGCGCGGCGAAACACGACCGCGTGACCGCGCGGTCGGCACGCACCACGTTCTGTGCCGCCGTGGCCGCCGTCGGCAACGCGACGAACGTCCCGGTCAGGACGCCGGCCGCGGCCAGCAGCACCCACGGTCTGGATCTTCTGGATGAGAGTCGGATGGAAAGAGGTGAATTCCCCACGTTCGCGGACCTCCCAGGGCCGAGCCGAAGCTGGGACGCTTCGGCAGCGAACGACCATATCGGCGCAAAACGCCCGGGGTAACCTCCGGAAGTACGGGATCATCCACTCACAGCGGTCACATACCCGTCCTGGCTAATCTCGAACGATGACCACCCTCGCCGGGGACCGCCGCCCCGCTCTCCTGTCGATCGCCGGCATCGCCGCGTTCGCCGTCGGCGCCGCGCTGGTCCTGCTCCTTCAGCTCGTGCCGCCCACCGACGAGATCAGCGTGACCACCCGCACGATCAGCGAGTACGGCCTGTCGGACAACAAGTGGGTCTTCGACCTCGCCGTGGTGCTGGTCGCCGTGGGCTCCGCCGTCACGCTCGCCGTGCTGCGGCTGCAACGGCGGCTGCCGGTGATCTCGGCCGTGTTCGGTGCACTGTGGACGGTCGGGTTGCTGGTGATCGTGGCGTTCCCGAAGACCAACTGGGCCACCGCCACGGGTGGCGCGGCGGGCGGCACGCTGCACCGGGTGGCCAGCGTGGTGGCGTTCGTGTGCCTGCCGTTGGCGATCCTCGTCGCCGCGCGCACCACGTTCCCGCACTCGCCGCGCCGCCGGTTCGCGGCGCGGCTGCTCGCCGTGCTGTCGCTGGGCTGGCTGGCGATCATCCTCGGCGCCGTCGCGGTCGCCGCGGTGAACGACGAGCGCTGGTGGCTGCTCATCCCGCTCGGCCTGGTCGAACGCGGGATGGCGCTCACGGAGCTGGTCGCACTGGCGGTACTGGCGGCACCCGTCCGGGCGAAAGCACCGGCACCACAGCCGGCTCAGTACTCCCCCGGTGGCTCGTGATCTTGTCGGCGAGGCCGCGGGACCGTTGTCCCGCCGACCCGCCGGCCGGGTCCTGCGCCCCGTCGACGACCGAGCGAACGCACCTCATCCAGTCCTCCCCGGCGGCGGGGTCGGTCGGCCCGCCGTCTGCTTCGAGGTGGATGTCGCCCAGGAGCGTGAGCAGGTCGTTCCCGGCGCGGTTGGCGAACTGCTCGAGGAACCGCGACATGGCGACGAACGCTTCGCGCTCGTTCAACTCGTGGCTACTCACCAGAGCAGGAGACCAGCGGTTCAGAACTCGTCGCCCTGGCCCAGCTCGCGTTCGAGCTCGTCCGCGCGAGCCACGAGAGTGCGCAGCGGCCGGTCGAGCTCGTCGGAGATGTCGAGCGACGCCAGCGGCACGGTGTGCTTGATCAGCGCCACGCCGTCGACGATCGCCGCGCCCCCGACGCCGGCGCCGCCCACGAGCTCCAGCAGGCGGCGCAGGTCCACGCGGTCCGCCCAGCCGACCGGCGACGACAGCTCGGCCCACGCCACGCCGTCGTGGTCGGGCAGCAGGTGCACGGTGGCCTGCTGGGTGCGGCCGTCCTCGGTGGGCAGGCGGAAGCGCAGCCAGCCGTCGTGGTCCTCGAGCACCTCGTAACGCAGGCGCACGAAACTGATCACGTCGTTCCAGATCGTCACGGTCGACACCTCTCGCCCCTCGGCCACGGTGCCAGCTTATCGGTCGGCGGCGCCGCCGCGGCGCGGGCTCGTGAGGGGGCAGCTCACGAGCCCGCGCCTTCGGGGGACGGGGTCAGTGGGCCGGGGCCACCGCCGCCAGCACCGCGTCGAGCGCGCTCACGTCCTCCATCGCACTCGTGTCGCCCCGCGGCGCGCCCTCGACGAGCACGTCGCGCAGCAGCCGGCGCATGGTCTTGCCGGTGCGGGTCTTCGGCAGCGCGGCCACGGGGTAGACCTTCGCCAGCCGCGCGTAGCCGCCGAGCTCGTCACCCACCCGGCCGATCAGCTCCTTCGACACCTCGTCGGCGTCGGCACCCGGCAGGAGGGTGACGAAGGCGATCGGCACGGTGCCCTTCGTCGGGTCCGGGATGCCGACCACGGCGGCTTCGGCCACGCGCTCGTGCGCGGTCACCACGCCTTCGATCTCCATGGTCGAGATGCGGTGGGCGGCGACGTTGATGACGTCGTCGGCGCGGCCGAGCACCCAGAGGTGACCGTCGGCGTCGAGGACGGCCTCGTCCTTGGTGTTGTACTTGCCGGGGTACTGGCTGAAGTACGCCGACAGGTACCGCTCGTGGTCACCCCACACCGTGCGGGCCAGGGTCGGGAACGGCCGGGTGATCACCAGGTTTCCCTTGGTACCGGCGGGAACCGGCTCACCGTCGTCGTCCACGATCTCGCAGTGGTGGCCCGGCAGGGGGCACCCTGCGGAGCCTGCCTTCAACGCGTCGACGCCGGTGACCGGGTAGGTCCAGGTCGAGCCGGTCTCGGTCTGGCCGTAGGCGTTCACGATCGGCACGTCGAGGTGCGCGGTGCCCCAGGTGAACGTCTCGGCGTCGAGCGGTTCGCCCTGCACGGTGACCAGCTTGAGGTGCGGCAGCGGGTGCGCAGCGCACAGGTCCTCGCCGAACGAGCGCAGCATCCGCAGCACGGTCGGCGCGGCCAGCACCTGCGTGACCTCGTGGCGTTCGCAGAACTCGTAGAACCGTTCCTTCGTCGGGGTGTCGAGCGCGCCCTCGTAACACGCGATCGTGGTGCCGCAGGCCAGCCCGCCGATCACGGCCTGGATGGGGAACGTGAGCCAGCCGACGTCGGCGGCCACCCAGTACACGTCACCTTCTTCGAGGCCCGCCTGCCAGTAGGCGTTGGCCCACGTGCCGATCAGGAACCCGGCGACCGAGTGCACCACCCCCTTCGGCGTCGACTCGGTGCCGCTGGTGAAGATCAGGAACGCCGGGTCGTTGGCCTCCAGCGGCACGGCCGGTGTGCCCTCGGGGTGCCGGGCGACCAGGTCCGCATACGACACCTCGCCGGCTTCGAGCGGCAGGTCACGACCCGTGCGGTCGAGCACCACCACGTGGCCGAGGTCGGGCAGGCCCGGGCGGGCCGTGCGCAGCGTCTCCAGCAGCGGCACGAGCTTGCCGCGCCGGTACGACGCGTCGGCGACCACCACGGCCTTGGCGCCGGACACCTTGAGCCGCGCGGCCACCGCGTCCTTGCCGAAGCCGGAGAACAGCACCGTGTAGATCGCGCCGATCCGGTTGCACGCGTGGATGGCGGTGAACGCCTCGACGAGGTTCGGCAGGTAGATCGCGACCACATCGCCCTTGCCGACACCCAGCTCCAGCAGCCCGGCGGCCAGCGACGACGTCTCGCGCGCCAGCTCGGCGTACGTCACCGTGCGCGTGTCGCCCGGCTCGCCCTCCCACACCACGGCGGCCCGGTCGGCCGTCGCCGGGTCCTCGGCCCAGCGGTCGACGCAGTTGTCGGCGACGTTGAGCAGCCCGCCCGTGAAGTAGCGGAACTCCGGCAGCTCACCGCTGCGCACCTCGTCCCACGGCCGCATCCACCGCTGCCGGCCCGCGACCCACGCCCAGTACTCGTCGGGGTCGCGGTCGTGGCGCGCCCGCGCCTCGGCGATCTCCGCGGCCCGGCTCGCGGAGCGCCAACGTTCCGGAAGTTCCTGCAACGGAACGGAAATCAGCTGATCCACACTGTCGGCCACGGCCACACTCCCTTGTGTGTTCGATCGGTGAACTGCTCAGACGGCCAGCCCCAGTGAACGCGCGATCAGCATCCGCTGCACTTCGGACGTGCCTTCGCCGATGGTCAGGATGCGGGCGTCCTGGTGGTGGCGGGTCGCGGCCGTCTCTTCGATGAAGCCGTAGCCTCCCTGCAGCTGGGTCGCCAGGTAGGCGGCCTTGTTCGCGGCTTCCGACGCGACCAGCTTCGCCGTGGCGGCGGCTTCCCTGATCGGCAGGCCGTGATCGTACTTCCAGGCACCGTCGTAGGTCAGGGTGCGAGCGGTGGCCGCCAGCGCCGCGATGTCGGCGGTCTGGAAGGCCACGGCCTGGTGGTTGCCCAGCGGTTTGCCGAACGACGTGCGCTGCGAGACGAAGCGCAACGTGTCGGTGAGGCAGCCGCGGGCCAGCCCCGCGCTCATCGCGGCGATCGGCAGCCGCGCCCAGGTGAGGAACTCGAGCGCGTCGCGGTACCCCCGCCCCGGCTCGGACAGCAGCGCGTCGCCCGGCACGCGGACGTCGTCGAAGAACAGCGGGTGCGTGTCCGACGAGCGCCAGCCCAGCTTCGGGTAGGCCTTGCCGACGGTGACACCCGGCGCGTCGAGCGGCACGAGGAACGCCGAGACCGGCGGACGGCCCCGCTCGCTCTCGCCGACCGCGGCCATCAGGATCACGTACCGCGAGAACGGGGTGCCCGAGTTGGTGATGAACTGCTTGGCGCCGTTGATCACCCAGCCGTCGCCGTCCTGGCGCGCGACGGTGCCGATGTTGCCCGCGTCCGACCCGCCCGAGGGTTCGGTGAGGCCGATCGAGATGAACGTCTCTCCGGTGGCGGCCGAGGGCAGGATCTCCCGGCACAGCTCGGGCCGGTCCGCGGCCAGGTGCGCCAGCAGCGCGGCGCAGATCGCCTGCACGTGGACGGTGACCGCGAGCGAGGAGTCCACTGTGGCCAGTTCCTCGATCGTGAGGCACAGCGTGCGCAGGTCCGCGCCGGCGCCGCCGAACTCGGCGGGCACCATCAGGCCGAACACGCCCAGCCGGCCCGAGTCCGCGACCAGCTCCGCGTCGAACCGCGACTCCATGCTGCGCCGGGCCGCTTCGGGCGCCACCACATCGGCGGTGAACTTCCGCACGGTGTCGCGCCACTGCAGGTGCTCGGGAGTGAAGGCCCACGGCAGTTCGTAGCCGTGATCGGCCGTCCGGCCACCTGGGGTCGTGGCGGTCGCGGTCATTCGGCATCACCCGTTCTTCCGGTCTCCCGCCCAGCCTGGACTGGGCCATCCGGACCAAAGCTAGGTCCGGACCGGCCGCCGCGGATACCCACGAGTGGGGGTGGTCAGGGTGCGGCGGGCAGGAACGGCGCGACCAGCAGCTCGGCGAGCTCGTCGGCCAGCTCCGCGGGCGTGACGGCACCGGCCGGGTCGTACCAGTCGGGCAGGTAGGCCAGGGTGCCGTAGGCGATCTCGAGGCACAGGCGGGCCTTGCGCGGATCCGTGCCGAGCTCGCGGGCCGTGTCCTCGAACAGCGTCGCGTGCTCGCGCCGCAGCGTCAGCACGGCGTCCTGCAGCGCGGGCACGCTCACGCGGGCCTTGAAGAACAGCGGCACGTACTCCGGGTAGTCGCGCACCTCGATCAGCACCTGCTCCCGGAAGAGCCGCCGCAGCCGTTCGCGCGGCTCGGGTTCGGCGTCGGCGATCGCGCGCAGCCGCGCGGACACGTCGGCCGCGGATTGGCGCAGGCAGCGCAGGAAGAGCTCTTCCTTCGAGGTCACGTAGTAGTAGAGGCTGGCGCCCCGCAGGTCGAGCTCGGCGGCGATGAGGTCGAAGTTGGCGCCTTCGTAGCCGTGGCGGGCGAACACGCGCGCGGCGGCCCGTTCGATCCGCGCCACCCGGGCGGCCCGCTTGCGCTCGGCTCGGGTCACCGGTGCCTCGTCGGCCTCGCCGGCCGGGATGCTCCCCACCGCGGTCACGGTAGCAAGCCGGCGCTGCGCGCGCGGTACACGGCCTCGCCGCGGGTGTGACTGTCCAATTTGGCCATCGCGCTCTTCAGATACGACTTCACCGTCTGCACGGTAAGCCCGAGCCGCCCGGCGACGGCCACGTTCGCGTGCCCCATCGCCACGGCCGCGAGCACGTCCAGCTCCCGCGGCGAGAGCCGCACCGGCAGGTCGTCGTCGCTCGGTTTCCGAGACAACCCGGACAGCCCGGTCAGGCTCGCGCTCAATTCCGTGAGCCGCCGCCGCACCGCGGGATCGGGCACGGCTGCCGCGATCTCGGCCAGCTCCGCGGCGATGTCACCGGCCGTACGCCGCGGCGGCTCCGGCGGTTCCGGCGCGGGCGTGCGGTTCACGACGTCGACGGCCTGGTCGATCAGGCCTTCCCCGAAGACCACCGACGTGCGCGCCGCACCGTAGACGACTTCGCGCACCACACCGTCGGTCTTCACCGGCACGGCGAACATCGCGCTCAGCCCCTCCCCGGCGACCGCGCCGTCGAAGCGGTGGGTGATGCCCTTGGCCGCCATGTAGTCGCGAACGAACACCGGCCGCTCCAGCGCGATGCACCGGCCACCGACCCCTTCGCCCATCGGGATGACGAGGTCCCGCAGCAGGTCGGTGCGCGCCCCGTCGAACCGGTCGAGCACGAACGTGCCGGCCGCGCGGTCGACGGAAGCCGCGAACGCGATGTCCACGGGCCCGAGCGCCCGAACGGCGCGCAACACCCCGCCGACGCGTACGCGCCCTTCGCGCGGCATCACCGTCGACATCCGCGCCTCCCTCCCCGCGAACGGACAGCAGCCGAGACCCAGGCCACTTTACCCAGGACATCCTGGAATTTCTAGTCAAGCCTAGAAATCCGCGGCGCGGGAACCGCCCCATACCGGCGCCCTGACCTGAACTGCTCGGGCGGATAACCGGTCTCGGCGCGCTCTTCCCCGGCCACGAAGTCGATCGACTTGTGGCCCGTCTGACACTGGGCAAGCGGCTTGATCATCGCCCTCGACTCTCCGATCCCCGCCGCGGCTTCCTCGGCACCACCGAACGCCGGCCCGACAACTCGCGACAGGGCATCACGATCACCCCCAGCGTGGGGCGAATCGGGTTGGCGCCCGAGCGCACATCCCAGGTGCCGGGTCTCGAGCACCGCAACATTCGTGGCCGTCAGCAAAGCGCCATGATCGCTGTACCCCAGAGGTTCAGACGGATCCTGGTGGATCGAGTCGAATTCCCGGTAAGGCATCTCACGCAGTGGGTCGATCAGCATCGGTGCAACTACCCGCGGATGGCTTGACCAAACGCCGGCCCTGCGGTCGGTGTTGAGGGCGGCCGGCACCAAGGATTTCGACATCGGAAGAAAGCAGCTGGAGGAATCTCCTATGCCGGGACTGACGCCCGAAGCCCACCCATCCAAATCCCCTTTACTCGGTTCTGCGTGCCACCAGCGCGATTGCGGAGCACTAGATTCACACCGCCGCGACAGTCCCTTCGCGGACTGGCAGCGTTGCAAGTTTGTTGAACAGCAACGATGGTTCGCGTCGCAGTGAATCCGGGTGAACTGCAAGCTCGAGCTCCGGCAGGCGATCGAACAGCGCCCTGAGGGCGATTTTGCCCTCCAGCCGTGCGAGCGGAGCACCGAGGCAGTGGTGGATGCCGTGCCCAAAAGCCAAGTGCGGGCTACGGCGACGGATGTCGAAGTGCGCCGGGTCGGAAACGACCGCCGGATCGTGGTTCGCCCCCAGCAATGACACCACCACGACCTCGCCTTCGGCGACGCTGTTTCCGGCCAGTTCGATCGGCGCGGCCGCGATTGTCGGGATCGCAAGCTGCGACGGGCTGTCATAACGCAGGATTTCTTCGACGGCGGCGGCGAGCAGACCCGGCTCGGACTTCAGAAGAACCCGCTGATCCGGGTTCAGCAGGAGGGCCCGGGCGCCGTTGCCGATCAGGCTGGCGGTGGTCTCGTGACCCGCCAGGATGAGCAGGTAAGTCATCGAGGTCAACTCGTTCTGAGTCAGACCCCCCTGTGCGTCGCGGACCGAGATCAGTTCCGAAAGCAGATCGTCGCCCAGCCGTCGGCGCTTGGTCGAGATCAAGTCACGGACGAAGGCGATCACCCGGTCCGAGGCTTCGGCATACTTCTCGACACCGATGATCGATCCGGCGGCCTGCGCCGCCCAGGCGTCGTGCAGCACGTGGTGTTCTTCCTGCGGGACGCCGACGAGCTCACAGATCACGGTGAAGGGGACGGGAAGTGCGTACCCGGTGATCAAGTCCGCCTCACCTCGCGTGGCGAGTTCGGCCGTCAGCGAGTCCAGCCGTTCCCGGCAGATCTGCTCGATCCGCGGAGCCAGACTTTCAATGCGGTGCCGCGTGAATGCCCTGGACACCAGCTTGCGCAGCCTCGTGTGGACTGGTGGGTCCTGGCTGAGCATGTGCTGGTGCAACGCGGCGGCCTGATCGGGAAGTTCCTTCGCGAACGGGGAGTGTTCCGGGCCACCCTTGATCAGCCTCGGGTCGGTGAGAGCCGCCCGAGCCTCGGCATAGCCGGTGACGACCCACGCAGGCACGCCGGTGGGCAGCATCCTGTGGTGCACCGGACCGGCCGCGGTCAGCTCCGCGAGCAATGCCGGCCGCGCGCCATCGACCCTTGCCGTAAACGGATCGTTTTCCATTGTCATTGTCCAGCCTTTGCCATTCGATGCGATTAAACGCGCAAGGGTCGTGTCGCGGAACCCCCCGCTGCGGGCGGCGACCTGGCCCAAGCCGGCTCCGGCCGCAGCCTGGCTTCCCGAAATCTCGTCGATCAGCCCCGGGGAGGTCGCGGCAGTGCGGCCAAGGACTCGCGCTCTTGGCCACACCCGATTAATCGAGGCCGGACGGCCCGTCCGGTCGGCCGCGTGGTGAGGCTGACACTGTTCGGGCGTTTTCCGTGTCGCGACGAGGACGCTGAAGTGCTTGAAGCAGTGATCCCACTGAAACCGATCCGCACCAGCTGCTCAACCAGGTCGGGGCTCCGTTGTCCGCCTGCGGTCACCAACGCGGCGACCACCGCATCGGTGACTACCCAATTCGTACCTTTTCGCATCTCACTATTTCTGCTCCGGAATTGACAGGGCGATCACGCTGGCGCAGCGGACAGCTGCCGGGACGGGTCGGCGAAGGATCGACTCTCCGCCGATGCGGGGATAGGCGAGAGTCTTCGGCCCAACTCCCCGAAGCCGCTCCGCCGCTGAGGTCAGGGTCGGGAGCACGCCCCCTCGTGCGTGCTCCCGACCTCGCCCCCTCGCCGACCGCAGACTATTTCGTCACACGGCCAAGTTGTCCAACTGAACCTATCAGGGAGATGCGTGCGACAGCGAAATCCCTCCTGAACACTCTCCACGGTCAATAAGATTAGATACCATCAATCCCCCCAATTCCCGCGCCGGAAAATCTGCATGGCTAGAACGCTGACGACTTTCGCAGAAGTGACCGCACGAGACCAACCCGATCGATGGCCGACTATACAAGCAACCTCGAACCACACCCAAGGACACGGCAAGTTTTGACCATACGGACCGAATCCAGCACCTGGACGATCACACCGGAACCGGCTGGCCCGCGTACCCGCAAGCTCTGCATCCGCCACACCGCCGATCACGGCGGGCGAAAAATGAGCTGACAATCACAATAATGGAGAACCGAACCTGCGATGCAGCACCTTCGAACAATTCGGGAATATTGTCCGAAATGAACGAGTGGCAGGCGAATCGACCAGAGCACAAGCCGAACCGTGCCGCGCCGAGCCCCCGTTACGGTTGGTGCCCGGACCGCCCCAGCTCTCAGCCGCGGCCCGCACGGGGTTATGCGAGCAGCGGCTCTGACCGGCTCACCGTGCGGGGCGCCTCGGCATCCCCGATCTGCGCGAGCGTGCGAGGCGGTCCGCGATGGCCCCGCCCACCGCTGCGCGCCACCACCCGCGCCGGCGCCGCCGATCACTTCGACTCGGGCAGCGACACCTCGACCACCAGCCCGCCCGACGCCACCGGCAGCGCGTGCACCTCGCCGTGGTGAGCTCGAGCGACTGACCGCACGATCGAAAGCCCCAGGCCCGCTCCAGGGCGGTCTGCGGTCCGCTCTTGGCCGAGTCGTTCAAACGGCTCGAACAAGGCCGGAACCGCGTCCAAGGGGATCACAGAACCCGTGTTCTGCACCGTCAGAGCAGGGGCCACGCCCGACCGCACCACGACCGAGCCACCGGGCACGTTGTGCAGGATGGCGTTTTGGACCAGGTTCGTCACCAACCGCTCGAGGAGGATGGGATCACCGGCAACCAGCCGAGGCTGCAGCTCAGTTCGCACCTCGACCTCGTGCTCGGCAGCGAACCCGCCGAGGCTTCGCACAACCTGTTCCGCCACTTCGTCCAGATGCACCGGCGAACGGCTCTGAAGACCGCGGTCGCTGCGTGCCAAAGTGAGCAAGCCCTCGGTCATCCGCTCGCTGCGTTCGTTCGTGTCCAGGAGTTGCTTGCCCAGGCGAGCCAAGTGCGGGGCCATCAGCGGGTCAGCCAACGCCACCTCGATCAAGGTGCGCTGGACGGCGAGCGGAGTGCGCAGCTCGTGTGACGCGTTCGCAACGAAACGTCGCTGGCTGTCGAAGGAATTCCCGAGCCGGGCGAGCATCTGGTCGAACGTGTCGGCGAGCTCCTTCAGCTCGTCGGAAGGCCCCTCGAAATTGATCCTTCGGTCAAGGTTCTCGGCGCTCAGTTTACGCGCGACCGCAGTGACCTCGTGCACAGGCCGGAGAACGCGGCTGGCCATCAGCCATCCGAGCAGAACTGCCAGCCCTGCCGCGATCGCCAACGCGATGGAAGACTGCGCGAGCAGATTCGCCAGAGCCGACGCACGGTACTCGTCGAGGGAATTGGTCACCAACTCCACTGCCGCTGCCGGGCGCGCGGCGAAATCCGGCGCACCATCGGCCGACGGAGGCGAGGCGCAGGCCGGCCCGATGGACGACGCCTGCACGGCGGCAGCCGCAAACGATGCCGGCTGAGGCAGGTTCGCCTGTACAAGAAGGTAGTTGATCACCAGCAATGCGATGCCGACGAGAAGGAAAAGACCGCCGTAGAGTGCCGTGAGCTTGGTCCGGACGGACAAGCGCAGCCTGCTCATGAGCCGAACCGGTAACCCGCGCCGGGCACGGTTTCGATCAGTCCGGGCTGCCCGAGCTTCCGCCGGAGAGTCATCACGGCCACGCGGACCGCGTTCGTGAACGGGTCCACGTGTTCGTCCCAGGCCTTCTCCAGCAGTTCCTCGGCGCTGACCACAGTGCCCTCCGCCCGCATGAGCACCTCGAGCACTGCGAACTCCTTCGGCGAAAGCGGCAAGAACTTCCCGTCCCTCACAGCTTGATGGCGTGGGAGGTCGAGGACCACACCATCGCGCTCGAGCACCGGGGGCAGTGCCCGTGGGGCCCGACGAGCCAACGCCTGGACCCTGGCCACCAGTTCGGCGAAGGCGAAGGGCTTGGTCAGGTAATCGTCGGCCCCCAGCCCCAGTCCGGCGACACGGTCTTCGACCTCGGTCGCCGCCGTCAGCATCAACACACGGGCTGCGCCGCCCCCGGCCAGCACCGCGCGGCAGACGTCGTCGCCGTGCACGGACGGCAAATCGCGGTCCAGCACCACCACGTCGTAATCGTGCACGCCGACCCGCTCCAGCGCCTCACTTCCGTCGTACACGACGTCGACCGCCATGGACAGCCGGCGCAGCCCTTCCGCGACCGTGTCGGCCATTAGCCGCTCGTCCTCGACGACCAGCACCCGCACGCGCATCTCCTCTGCTCCGGCCCGCTTCAGCAGTTTGCTCCAACGCCACATAAGCACGGCATAAGCGACTTCGCTTAACTGCTGTTGATCACTCGATCCGTAGAACTTCAGCAACCGGTGGAGGTCGTGGTCGGGGTCGTCCTCCACCGGTCCACCTGGAGATGACCACGGAAGGATCCGGATGAAGATCAAGTACGGATTGCTGCTCACGACCATGGCCGCGGTGGTCTCGCTCAGTGCGTGCGCCAGCAGCGACCACAGCGGCAGCAAGGTCGCCAGCGCCAACGGGTCGGGCGACCAGACCTCGACCACTGCCGTGGCCGGCACCGGCGACGACGAATTCACCTACGACGAGCAGGTCGCCTTCGCCAAGTGCATGCGTGAGCACGGCCTTGACATGCCGGACCCCGACCCGAAGTCCGGGGGTGTCGCCGCCGGCCCCGCGGGAGAGACACAGGACCTCGACAAGGTGAACAAGGCCAACGAAGCCTGCCGGCACCTACTGCCGAACGGCGGCGAAGTCAAGCCACCGTCGGCCGAGCAGCTGGACAAGATGCGGCAACAGGCCACTTGCCTGCGTGAGCGCGGTATCGACGCGAAGGACCCGGATTCGGCTCACCCCAACGTGCAGCTGCCGCCGATCACCTTCGGTGACGAAAAGACCAACGAGGCGTTGAAGACCTGCGGTCTGATCGCCGCCGGGTCCGCGCCCGTTCCGGTGGGATGACCATGGCCGAAAAGCAGGACGGCCCCGGCGAAGTGCGGCGGGGCCGGAAGAAACGCTGGCTGATCGTGACGCTGGTCGCAGTGGCTGTCGTCGGCACGGGGACCGTGGCGGTGATCGCCAGCGTGGCCGCCAACTCAGGTGGGGGTGCCGCACCCCAGGCCAAACCGGTCGAGACGGCCGTGGTGAAACGAACGAACCTGACGAATGAGGAAAAACTCACGGGGAAGCTCAGCTACGGCCCCGAGCGCACTTTGACCGGCCGGCGACCGGGCACCATCACGTGGCTGCCGGCCGTCGGCGACATGATCGACCGCGGCGAACCGGTGTACAAAGTGGATGAGCACCCGGTGCCCCTGTTTTTCGGCGCCATCCCCTTTTATCGAGAGCTCATGCTGGGTGCCAATGACGGACCCGACGTCCGTCAGCTCGAGGAAAACCTGCGCGACCTCGGGTTCAGCGGGTTCGGCAAACCCGATACCAAGTTCACAGCCGGAACGGCAACGGCGCTCAAGAAGTGGCAGAAGTCGATGAAGCTGGACCAAACCGGCACCTTGTCACCCGGTGACGTACTCGTTGACAAAGGGCCGATCCGGATCTCCTCGCTCACGGCCCAGCCCGGCGGCGACGGAGTCTCACCGCTGCTCAAGACCACGGGAACCGACCGCTTGGTCACCGTGGAGATCGATGTCGCAAAACAAGGCATCGTCAAGCAGGGTGGCAGGGTGCAGCTGTCGGTCGCCGGTGGACGCGAGGCCAGCGGTACGGTTGCCTCGATCGGTACCACGGCGACGCAGGAAAAGGACGACCAATCGTCACCCGGGTCCGAAGAAACCAAGGCGACGGTCACGATCACCATCACCCTGGACGATGGGGCCGCCGCCGGCGGTTTCGACTCGGCTCCGGTCGATGTCACGTTCACCACCGGCACCAAGGACAACGTGCTGGCGGTTCCGGTAGGCGCGCTTCTGGCACTCGCCGAGGGCGGCTATGCGGTCGAAGTCGTCGAGGGCGACCAGCGCCGTGTCGTCCCCGTCACGACGGGACTATTCGCGAACGGCGAGGTGGAGATCTCTGGCGACGGCCTCCGGCAGGGCATGAAGGTGGTGACCACCGCGTGACGCCGGTGATCGCCGTGCACGGTGCCGGGCGTACTTATCCCGGTGGTGTGCGAGCACTGCGCGAAGTATCGATGTCCGTCCACGATGGGGAGATGGTGGCGATCGCGGGCCCCTCGGGGTCCGGCAAGTCGACCCTCCTGCAGCTCATGGGTACCCTGGACCGGCCCACAGCCGGCCGGGTGGAGATCCGCGGCCTTGACATCGCCACACTATCGGACCGACAGCTGTCGGCCTTGCGTTCCCGGTGGATCGGCTTCGTCTTCCAGCAGTTCTTCCTCTCGGAGGGGGTATCCGCTGTGGACAACGTGGCGACTGGGCTGCTGTACGCAGGGGTTCCCCGCCGCAACCGCCGGACCATGGCACTCGAAGCACTCGACCGGGTTCACCTTGCCCACCGGGCAGCCCATACACCGAATGAGATGTCCGGTGGTGAGCGACAGCGGGTGGCTATCGCACGAGCGGTGGTGAACCGTCCACAGTTGCTACTGGCGGACGAGCCGACGGGCAATCTCGACACCGAGAACGGTGCCTCGGTGTTGCGTCTACTCGCCGAACTGAGCGCCGACGGCACCACAGTCGTGCTGATCACCCACGATCGCGACATCGCGGCCAGGGCACCACGCCGGATCGATGTCCTGGATGGGCTGGTCCGACAGGATACGGGTACGCCGCCGGGGGTGTTCCGGTGAGCACACCCGCACCCCCACGGCCGGCGGCTCCGCTCCCCCCGAAGCCGCCTGTTCCTGCACGCCTCGGACCCGTCGACCTGCTCGTGCTCGGGTCGCACGGGATGCGCACGAGACCGCTTCGAGCGGTGTTGTCCGCGCTGGGAATCGCCATCGGCATCGCCGCGATGGTGGCGGTCCTCGCGATTCCGCAGTCGAGCGCGAAAGCTCTCCGTGACCAGCTGTCCGCGCTCGGCACCAATCTGCTTCGCGCAGAGGCCGGCCAGGATCTCCTCGGCAATCCCGCCGCGCTTCCCGACGACGCGGTGGCGATGGCAAAGAGGATCGGCCCGGTCACCGGGGCGGCCGCCACCGGCGAAACCGGTCGGAAGGTTCGACGCACGGATAAAGTCCCCGAAGCCGACACCTCGGGACTTTCCGTTCTCGCGGCCAACCCGGATCTGCTCGGACTGCTGGAAGGCCACGTGATGGAAGGGAAATTCCTCGACCAGGCCACCGCCGATTTTCCCGCGGTCGTGCTCGGCTCCGAGGGAGCCCGCCGGCTCGGCGTCGATCACGTGGATCCGGCGCATCCCCCGCAGCTGTGGATCGGGAACCGCTGGTTCTCCGTGATCGGCGTCCTCGACCCCATGCCACTGGCCCCCGAAATCGAGCGCTCGGTCCTGGTCGGCTGGCAGGCGGCGAAGACGTACCTCGACTTCAGCGGTACGCCCGGCACTGTCTACGTGAGAGCCGACGAAAACCAGCTGAACGCGGTGCGCAATGTACTCGGAGCGTCCATCAATCCGGAACAACCGGGTGAGGTGAACGTCAGCAGACCTTCCGACGCCATCGAGGCGCGGCGGCTGACCGAGAACTCGTTCAACTCGCTTTTCCTGGGGCTGGGCAGCGTCGCGCTGCTGGTCGGCGGCGTCGGCGTGGCCAACACCATGGTGATCTCGGTGCTCGAACGGCGGCGGGAGATCGGGCTGAGACGAGCGCTCGGTGCGACGAAACGTCAGATCCGCGGCCAGTTCCTGACCGAGTCCATGCTGCTGTCCGGACTGGGCGGCGTGTGCGGAGTCCTGATCGGCGTCCTGGCAACCGCGGTATACGCCCTGAGCCAGGGTTGGCCGGCTGTCCTCCCGGTCGGTGCCCTACTCGGCGGCGTCGGCATCGCCGCTGCGGTTGGCGCCGTCGCGGGCGCGTATCCGGCGATGCGAGCCGCCAAACTGCTGCCCACTCAGGCGCTGGCCTGAGGCCACAACGGCATCCGCAGCACCACGTGACTCGCCTCGCCGGGTCGTGTACCTGGCCTCCGAGCAGCGACTGGCCTCCGAGCAGCGACTGGCGCCCGACAGGTGACTCTTCGCGATCCCATGGTTGGTTGTTGAGGTGTTTGTCGGCTTCGTAGTTCTCCGAGCGCAGACGTTTGCAACCGTCGTCGTTCCGCAGCTGGCGGCTGAGGTGGCGTGGCGCCATCTTTGTGACCGGTGCTCAATCCCGCCTACTGCCCGGCGTTCGTCCAGTTGTCCGAAAAGACGATAATGACCGGCGGAAAGGGCCATCAGCGCCCTTCCCCACCGGCTACCGGTTACAGTCGCCAGAAAACAGAAAGGTCAACAATACCATGGGATCCGCATTCGAACTGCACCCTTCGATCGTCTGGAAAGCCAGTGAAGAACCTCATCCGGCACGGGTCGCTTCGTGGCGTGCCATGAATGCGCTTGCCGTCAAGGACAGGAGTACCTACCTCGGCCTGTACGCACCGACCGGAGGAATCGAGGACCCCGTCGGCCCGTCGATGTACGACGCCACAGGAGAGGGGCACTACGGTCCTGAGAAGCTTTCGGCCTTTTGGGACAATGCTATCGAGCCGATCACCAAGTTCAGCTTTGTCATCGCCGATTCGTTCGCAACGGGAAACGAAGCCGTGAACGTCGGAATCGTGACCACAGCGCTGCCTGACGGACGTCTGATGGACGTCGAAGGCGTCTTCCAATACCGAGTGGACGACAGAGGGCTCCTGCTCGCCATGCGAACGTTCTGGGAACTCGATCGCGCTACCGCGACGATCAGGGAACGATGAGCCCCTGCAAGCCGATCGCCATCGAGGTAGACCTCGATCTTGTCGGACACGAAGGACACCATGCCGGGCCGGACACGCGTTCGGCGGAAGAACCCGGGGGCTCAGCTGGCCGGCGCGAAACGCGGGGTTCGACTGGTCCTTCCGGATCCTGACCGGGAACGGCTCACGGGTCACGGTCCGCCTCCCGGAGAGCGGGAAATGCACCCCGGCCAGGGTTCCGGCAAAGTCGTTGTGGTGTTTAGGGGTGGATGCCGAGCGGGGTGAGGGCTTGGGTGGGGTTGCGGGTCATGTGGCGTAGTCCGGCGGCGATGTTGGTGTGTCCGGCTTGGCGGAGTGCGCTGGTGGTGAGGTTGCGCAGGCTGGCCATGATGCGGGGTGTGGTGCCGGTGCGGGCGCGGGAGTGGTCTTCGGTGTAGGCGATGTCGCGGACCCAGTGGAGTTTGTTTTCGATGTGCCAGTGGCCGCGGACGTAGCGGCCGGTGTGGGCAGGATGAGCCCAGGGGGCATGTTGGTGATCCCGAGCGCGGTGTGGGTGCTGTGGTGTCCGTTGGTGTGGTGGGTGGTGTGGCGCTGGATGAGGAACGCGTGGGTCGCGTGCGGGAACTCGATGACCGGGTAGCCCAGGAAATCGCCGAGTGGCGCGAGCCGGGTGGTGCGGTGTTCGGTGCGGCCGTGGCCGCGGTCGGTGGTGATGTGGGGCGGGGATCTCGTGCCAGGGCAGGCACTGGAGCAGCCTGGAGACGGTGCTGGTTCTCTTTCACGGTGAACACGTAATAGGCGCCGCGGGTGTGCAGGTAGCGGGCGTGGGCGGCGGTGGTGTGCAGGGCATTGGCGGGCGACCACCGCTGCCGCGGCCAGCGCCAGGATCGAGGCCACGGAATAGCGGATACCGCGCCGGTCTCGCGGATCGGGTACCAGAGACCGTGCCCGCCCTGCAACCAGGCCACAAGACTTTGCCGGAACCCCGCCCCCCGGCGACGCCGTGATTCAGTCGCCAGTTCGTCCAGCTCCGTGACGTGAACAGCAGACGCTCGTCCAGCGTGCCATCCGTTCTCGCCCGGCGTACGACCCGTCATCTCGAGCTCAGAACGCGGCCAGTGCTCCGTTTCGGAGGCAGGATGGATGCCCTTGTCCATCAGGCCAGAAATCTCAGCTCGAATGACCAAACCTCGGAGCCACGCGGGCTCGAGAGTGCGAGTCGCCTCTCAACCTTGTGCTCGGCGCTTATGGCAGCTTTGGCCGGTTGTCCGATGTTTCCAGCTTTATTGTGCTGTTGCTTACACAACAGCCGGATCGTCGGGCACGATGCGAAGACGTACCAGCTCGGGAACACCCGAGCCCACGCTCAACCGGAGGATCTGCCCCCATGCCACCCGCTCCCACCACACTCGTTCACGGAGAAGTAGCCGAAGGCTTCGAGAAAGTCGAAGCGGTCTTCCGCGAAAACTTCTCAGAACGGGGCGAGCTGGGTGGGGCGGTAGCGGTTTTCCTCCACGGGACAGCGGTGGTGGACCTTTGGGGAGGCTGGGCGGACGATGAGCGCAACACTCCCTGGCGCCGGGAGACCTTGACCAATGTCTGGTCGACCTCGAAGGGGCTCGTGGCGATCTGCGCCCTGCAGCTGACCGAGAACGGCGATCTCGACGTCGACAGACCCGTTGCGCACTACTGGCCCGAGTTCGCGGCGGCGGGAAAAGCCGACGTTCCCGTTCGCTGGCTGCTTTCCCACCGCTCGGGTGTGTCCGGCGTCTCGCCTGAGCGTTCTCTGACAGCGGACGATCTCCTCGACTGGAACAAGATGACGCTGTTGCTGTCCGCGCAGACACCGTTGTTCGAACCAGGATCGATCAGCGGGTACCACGCTCTCTCGTACGGCTACCTCGTAGGTGAAGTCATTCGCAGGATCACGGGCCAGACCGTGGGGCAGTTTCTCGCGGCAAACGTCGCCCGGCCTCTGAACGCCGACGTTCATCTGGGTCTTGCGCGACGTGACCTCGTTCGGTGCTCGAAGTTGGTCGGACCGCCGGCGAACACAGCCGTCCTCCCGGCAACACCACCGAAAGCAGCCATCGCGGCTTTGGCGAACCCCCAGCCCCGGGCTCATGACGCGAACCTCGCTCGCTGGAGAGTGGCGGAAATTCCCGCGGTCAACGGTCACGGGACCGCATACGGGCTTGCGGCCGTCTACGGCGCCCTCGCTGACGGCTCCGAGCGGCTGCTTCGCCGCGAGAGCGTCGAGCAAGCCAGAATCAGCCAAGGTCTCTGCACCGACTTGGTTCTGGGCCTCCAGAACGAGTTCGGCCTCGGATTCACCCTCGGAAGCCGGCAACACAGCTTCGGCCCGAACCCCCGGAGCTTCGGGCATGACGGTTTCGGAGGTTCCACCGCCTTCGCCGACCCCGAGAACGGCATCGGTTTCAGCTACGTGATGAACCGGATGGGCCCCCTTCCGCGCGACGACGTCCGCAAAATGGCCCTTGTGGAAGCGACGTACGACTGCTTTGCACAAGTGGGACACTGAGGTGCCGGGTACGTCGGCCGCCATTCGGCGACAGGACGTACCCACAGCACCGGCGTGTTCACGGTCGTGGAAAAGCTTTTACCTAGCGGCCTGGAGATCCCTGGCTGGCGACCGCACCGCGGACAGGTCATCCACCCGTCAAATGGTGATAATCTTCCGAGCTCATCGGGCCCGTGTCGCCGCTTCTTGCGCGATATTGGTGATGCCCACACGTACCGAGTGATCGTCAAGAAGCCGCAACCACTGGTGATGAGCGGTGTACTTGATTTCCGGATCCACTTCGGCCACGACAGTCCGAGCCCTTCTCCGCACACGATTTACATCCCGGACCACTTCCGGACGACCACGTCCTCGACGTCGTAACACGCCGCGTGGAACATACCAGCGGGAAACCCCGCCCCTTCTCATATATGGCCACGGGACGCCGCGACGAGGCCACGAGCCGACCCACGACCTCGATCGCCACGCCTCGCACGGCGGGTTTTCGCGTACGACAGGCGCGAGCTGATGCGAATGCTCGACGCGCACGCTTTCCTCATCCCGGTCATCGTGATGGCCGCGTCGGCGGGGAACGCGTCTCTTGCCTTCGGCACGAGAGCGTTCGGCGCGCTGATCAAAACTACGTGGTCAGCTGAGAGGTTCGTCTTCCCCCGACGGTTTCCTGACCTCACGACAATGCCGCAGCCTCAGCCAATTGCAAAGCCTCGTGGAGGGACAGCGAGCCGGCGTCAAGCCTGCCCACTGCCACCTCCACGAGGCCAAGACCATGAACCGTGAACAGTCCCGCCCAGCCGACCTTCCCGGTCAGGACTGCGCTCAGGGCAACGGCGGCCAATGGGCTGCCCAAGGCGCGGCCGCCTCGAAGGCTGCCGAAGCTCGCAGCACGTCGGCATCGGCGAGGTGACGCCCGATGATCTGCAAGCCGACCGGGAGACCTCCGGCCGTGAATCCCGCCGGTACACTCGCCGCGGGCTGCCCTGTCAAGTTGATCGGGAAACAGAAGCCCAGCCACGTCGTCGACGGCACCATGCGGTCCTCGACGATCTCCGGCCCTTGTGTGTACAGCGGGAACGGCGGAACCGCCAGCGTCGGCGTGATCAGCAGATCGTAGTCGGCCATGAGCCGCCACATCTTGTTCTGCACCGCTTTACGCGTCATCCGCGCCGTGGTGAGCTGCTCCGCGGTCCACGGCTTGCTCACGATCTCCACGACGTTCGGAGACATCTGGTCTCCGTACCGGTCGATCAACTCGCGCATCCCGGCCAGGTCTGTGTCGGCCATCACCACCGTCCAGAACGCGTCGAAGGGATCCTCCCACCCGGGATTCGCCTCCTCCAGCGTGCAGCCGAGCTCCCGTTCGAAAACGCCCGCCGCCCGTGCGGTGATCGCTCGAACTTCGGGGTCTACCGGGAGGTAGCCCCAATCGGGCGAGAACGCCACCCGAAGACCGCTGATCCCCCGGTCGAGAGGCGCCAGCCAGTCCACGTCGCCGGCCGGCAACGAAAGCCGATCCCTGGGGTCGGGCCCGGCCAGCACGGACATGAGCAGCGCCGCGTCGGCCACCGTGCGTGTCAGCGGGCCGATGTGCGCGATACTCTCCCAGCTCGAGGCGCCGGGATAGCGCTCGTCGCGAGCACCCGGGTACATCGGGACGCGGCCCATCGACGGCTTGAACCCATAGATGCCGCAGTGGGCCGAGGGGATTCGAACAGACCCTCCGCCGTCTGTTCCCAACGCAACAGGACCGATTCCGGCCGCGACCGCGGCGGCGGAGCCGGCGCTGGAACCGCCAGGGGTCATCGCTGTGTCCCAAGGGTTGCGAGCCGCCGGCGAGACCGGGTTGTGCCCGGCGCCGCTGTATCCGAACTCCGGCACCGTGGTCTTGCCCAGGATCACGGCGTCGGCCGATTTGATCCGCTCGACCACGACGTCGTCCTCGTCGGGCACGAAGTCCCGGTAGATCGGGGAACCCATCGCCGTGCGGATGCCCTTGGTGCTGATGAGGTCCTTCACGCCGATCGGAATACCGGCGAGCGGACCGACGGGCTCGTCGCGGGCGATGCGTTCGGTCACGTCGGCGGCTGTGGAACGGGCCAGGTCACGCGTCGGTTCGCAAAAAGCGTTGAGGGCGGGATTCAGCCGATCCATACGGTCCAGCACGGCATCGGTCACCTCGACGGGCGAGAGCTGCTTGGCCTTGATCCGGCTCACCAGTTCGGTGGCCGGCATTCGGCATATTTCGTCGGTCATCAAGAACCTTTCCGTTCACCAGGAGTGCGGCATCGCCCGCGTGGTGAACATCTCCGGCGGCAGGCGTTCCCCAGACCCGCCGGAAGAACGGAACGGCACCGCGGCGGTGAGCCCACCGCGGAACCATGGGAGGACTCGATCACGACCCGGACCGGCCATCGAGGTGCCGACGAGCATGGCGCCGTCGTGTCACGACAGCCGACGGATGATCACGAACTCGATGATCATGACCGGAGTCGTTCTTCGCGTCCGAGAAATCACCGGGATCGCTACCGGTCGGAGGGTCGTGCCCGCGGCCGCTTTCCTGGGTATCCCTGCGGTGCAGGCCGCCGGGCGGTGCGCCGGATCAGCTGTGCAACCGGTGATCGTCCGGCAGGACCCGTTGCAACTGACTACGAGCTGTCACCCCGAGCTTGGCGAAGACCTTCCGCAAGTGGTACTGCACCGTGTGTGGGCTGATGAAAAGCCTTCCGGCGATTTCCGGGTTCGACAGGCCGTCTCTCGCCAGGCGGGCGATCTGCGTTTCTTGCGCAGTGAGCTCTCTCCGAGGCGTGGGTTCGACACGCTTGCGCACCGAGCCACCGACGGCCCTCAGCTCACGGCCGGCTCGAGCGGCGAAGGCACCGGCGCCCATTGCCTCGAACAGGTTGTGAGCCGTTCGCAGCTGCTCGCCGGCTTCGTTGCGCCGCCGTTCCCGGCGCAGCCACTCCCCGTAAAGCAAGTGGACCCGGGCAAGGTCGACCTTGAGCCGGGTACGGGAGAACCGGAGGAGGGATTCACGGTACGAGTCCTCAGCCTCAGCACCTTCGCTCAGCAGAGCCTTCGAACGGGCTTGGAGACCGAGCGCCCAGTCGGTACGGCTGACCTCCGTCACCTGAACCAGCCGCTCGTAGGCGCTCAGCCCGATCTCGGGCCGGCCGCTCCGAACCGCCGCCTCCACCAGCTCGACACACGGCAGAACCAGGGAACTGGCACCGTGTCCGTCCCCGACCGAGCCGAGGGCTGCGGCCAAGGCATCCTCGTACCGCCCGAGGCTATTGCACAGGAGCGCACGCGCCCACTCCGCCATCGTGATGCCGATTCCCTCGCCGCGAAGGGTCACGTCCTCGATGGTCTCCTGGAACAGGGCAAAAGCCGAGGTGTGCTCTCCGCGGACTGCCGCCAAGCCCAGTTCTCCGTATCGGGCGATGTGCGTCCTGGTCGCTTCCGCGAGGGCATGCGCCTCGGTCGTTGCCGTACCGGCGGCGGCCAGGTCACCCGAAAAAACGGAACACAACGCACGCAATGTCAAGGCCAACGGCAGCGCGCTCAGCGCACCTGTGCTCCGCGCGAGCTTCACGTGCCGGTCGGTCAGCTCATCCCAACTGCCATCATCACAGAGAGTCATCGCCGTGATGCTGCCGAGCCACAGCCAGTGCAGTTCCTCCTCCGCGGTCAGGCCGGCGCTGAAATCAGCGAGAGCCTCCCGTAGCGCCGGAAGCCCGGCTGCGTACCCGTGGCCGAGCATGGCGATCGTCCCGTCCAGCAGCAGGTCCAGCGAACGCGGCCGGCCAGGGGCCGGCGGTGCGGCCGAGACAGCACGGACGACGTCGGCGACCCTGCCTTGCGCACCGTCTGGCCGCGCGGAGAAGAACGCCGTGGACAAGGCGTCGAGATAGGTCGCCCTCGCAAGAGCCGGATCGATCGGGCCGAACCTCTCCGCGGCTCGCAGGAGCAGCGGGGCGGCACCGTTTCCCCGGTTGGTCACGAATGCGAGCTGGGCCCGGATCCGATCGACCTGTGCCGACTGGAACTCTGTGAGCGGTCCGGCTTCGGCCATGGCGAGCAGATCGATCGCGACGTCGAAAGCGCCGGCTCGTAGCTGGGCCTCGGCCGCAGCCAGGGCTCTACCGGCCCGCTGCGCCTGGTCCAGCGTGAACGTCGCCGAGCGCTCGAGGAACGCGGCCGCGGCGGCGAGACCACCGCGTGTACGAGCACGGTCGGCGGACCGTTCGAGTTCGACCGCCACGGACTCATCCGGGCCGGATGCGGCCTGGGCTCGGTGCCAGGCGCGCCGGTCGGGGTGGAGATCCGGATCAGTCGCTTCCGCCAGCACGTGGTGCGCCTGTTGCCGTTCCGCAGCCGACGCCGCGCGGTAGATCGCCGACCGCGCGAGCGGGTGGCGGAACCGCACCCTGGCATTCAGCTCCACGAGCCCGGCTTCGACTCCCGGCATCACGGCCTCAGGTCCGATCCCCAGGGTACCGGCTGCTCTCCACACCAGCGCCAGGTCACCTGCGGCATCACTCGCTGCGATCAGAAGAAGGCGCCGAGTGGGCTCCGGCAGTGCCGAAGCCCGGCGGCTGAAACTCTCTTCGATGCTGCCCGACAACGGCACCGCACCGGGTAGGCCGAATCCACCCGCCAACTGCGCGGGCGTGAGGCCCCTCGGCAACTCGATCAAGGCCAGCGGGTTGCCTTGTGTCTCGGCGATCAGCTGGTCCTTCACCCGGGCATCGACAGGCCCGGTGAGCACCGTGTCCAGCAGCACGGCGGCGTCCGCTGCTCGCAGTCCCCCCACAACCAGTCCGGCCAACTCCGCCAGGTCAGGCGGAACCTCGCGGGTCACGAACACGAGGCCCACGGACTCTGCGTCGAGACGCCGCGCCACGAGGGCAAGAACCTGCGCCGAGGCTTCGTCGAGCCACTGGTGGTCGTCGACCAGGCACATCAGCGGGCGCTCGTGCGCGGCCTCGGCGAAGAGCCCGAGAACCGCAAGTCCCACGAGGAACTTGTCCGGCGCCGCGCCGGCGTGGATTCCGAACGCCGTTCCCACCGCCTCCCGCTGCGGCGCCGGCAATCGGTCGAGCCGGCCCAGGAGCGGTGCGCAGAGCTGATGCAAACCGGCGAAGGGCAGCTCCATTTCCGACTGGACGCCACTTCCTCGCACGACCTGGCACCCCACCGACTGAGTCGCCACGTACTCAAGCAAGGCCGTCTTGCCGACGCCGGGTTCACCCGAGACGACCAGGGAACGGCTTTCGCCGGCGCGCACGCACCCGATCATCCGGTCGAGCACGGAACACTCGGCTCGACGGCCGACCAGGTCAGCTACGCGCCGCCATCGCGGAAGTCCTGAGGGCAGCTGCACGCGACAACCGTAACTGCTACCCGGCAGGATGGCTCGCCACTACCCATCGGGGGATGCGGCAGCCCACCGGTCGAAGCACGATTTCACGGGAGATTCGACGAATGAAGAGTGGGTCGTGATGACCGGTTTGCCGGGCTGGTGTGATCAACGGTACTGAGTGCGGCACAGCACTTCAAGAGTCGGATGAAGGTGGATCTGCAGCCGGTACCCAGCTCGCGGAGCCGGGTGACCCAGCGCGATGGACGTCAGCAGTTGTGCAGGAGGAGCGGAGTTGGCAACTGTCCACAACCGTTACGCGACTGTCCGCGGACAGTCGCTGTTCTACCGCGAAGCCGGACCGGAAGGCGCGCCGGTTGCGGTCTTGCTCCACGGATTCCCGACGAGTTCGTTCATGTTCCGGAACTTGATTCCGCTTCTCGCGGACCGTTACCACGTGATCGCTCCGGATCACCTCGGTTTCGGGTTCTCGGACGCGCCGGCCGCGGACGAGTTCAACTACACCTTCGACGTCCTCGCCGACCTCACCGCAGGGCTGCTCCGACAGCTCGAGGTCGACCGGTTCGCCCTCTACGTACAAGACCACGGAGCGCCGGTGGGCTGGCGGCTCGCCCTGGCAAATCCGGACTCGGTGACCGCGATCGTGTCCCAGAGTGGCAACGCCTACGAAGTCGGGTTCGCCGAAGAGTTCTGGAAACCGGTGCGCGCGTACTGGGACGACCGGTCACCGAAGACGGAAGCCGCTCTGCGTCAGACACTCACCCTGGACGCCGTCCGGTGGCAGTACATGCACGGCGTCGAGGACGAAAGCCTGATCAGTCCCGACACCTGGTACCACGACTTCATGTTGCTGTCGCGGCCGGGAAACGACCTCGTGCAGCTCGAGCTTCTGGCCGACTACGCCGGGAACCTCTGCCTGTACCCGCGTCTCCACGAGTACCTGCGCGCCAGCCAGGTTCCAGTGCTGGCGCTCTGGGGACGCAACGACGAGATCTTCCGCACCGAAGGTGCACTCGCCTTCGCCCAGGACGCCCATGCGGAGATCTACCTGCTCGACGGCGGTCACTTCCTTCTCGAGAGTCATCTGGACACAGCAGCCACGACGATTCTCAGGTTTCTCGACCGAACCCACACCTAGCCATACCTATCCAGAAAGGGTTGAGACCATGGGCCTTTCCTGGCGTCAGAACCCGATCGCGCCGGGCGCAGTCGGGCGATTCCCCGTTCCCGCGCCGTTACCCGAGCGCATGCAACAGCCGGGCAAAGCGACGGACGAGTTCGTGAACCCGCAGGACGCGGATCGCCGTGTCGCGGTCGGAGCAGCCACCGGCGGGCCGTCATGACCATCCAAGCCGAGAAGATCACCGTTCCCCTCGACCCGAGTGAGACCCCCATCAGCCACGACGCCGCGCTTCCGTTCATCGGTCGCCACGCCGAGAAGGCCCAGCTGGAGCAGATGCTGAGCGCTTCGATCAACGGAGGTGGGGGCGGACTCGTCGTGAGAGGCCCGGCGGGCATCGGAAAAACTGCTTTGCTCGAGGCCGTCGCCGACAGCATTCCCGATCTCCGTGTCGTGCGCGTTCGCGGCATGGCGGCGGAAGCCGACCTGCCTTACTCGGCGCTCCAGTTGCTCTGCTCGGCCTTGGCAACCGAGCTCTCGATGCTCGAGTACCACCAGCGCGAAGCGCTCGAGACGGTCGTGGCTCTGCGCGCAGGTGCGACGCCCGACCGGCTCCTCTTGTGCGTTGCCGTGGTCGAGCTGCTGTCACTGGCAGCCCGGACAAAGCCGTTGCTGTGCCTCGTGGACGACCTGCACTGGATCGACAGGATGTCGGCCGAGGTGTTCGGGTTCGCCGTCGAACGGCTTGAGCGGGTCCCTGCGGTGCTGGCTTTCGCCGATCAGGGCGAGCACATGTGCTCTCTGCCCGCTCTCACCCTCGGCGGCCTCGTCCACGCCGACGCTCGCCACCTGCTCGAGTCGGCACTTCCCGCACCGCTGGACCCCCACGTCGTCGAGCGGATCGTGGCCGAGGCTCGGGGAAATCCGACGGTCTTGCTCAGCGTTGCCCGGGATCCGGTGGAAGTGGGTGGCGGGTACGGCGTGCGACCGTACGCCGTGCCCGAGCACGACGTGGTCTCTCGGCTCGCACCCGAAAGCCGTTGCCTGCTGATCATCGCTTCAGCGGATCCGCTCGGAGACCCGGCTCGACTGTGGCGAGCGGCATCTTGGCTCGGCATCCCTGCCGAGGCTGCCGCTCCGCTCGAATCGGAAGGCCTGCTTTCCTTCGGCGTGTGGGTCACTTTTCGCGACCCTCGTTTGCGAGCGGCCGTCTACGGGCTCGCATCGACGGAGCAACGGCGTACCGCTCACCGCGCGCTGGCTTTCGCGGTCAGCCGATCCGCCGAGCCGGATCGCCACGCGTGGCACAGGGCGCACGCCCAGGTGGAGCCAGACGACACCATCGCCGACGAGCTGGTCCGCGCAGCCGGGGCCGCCCACCGACGAGGCGGCATCGCAGCCGAAGCCGCTTTCCTCGAACTCGCGGCCGCCCGGACGGCCGAACCGACACTTCGAACACGGCGAGCGATATCGGCCGCGGAAGCCCACCACACCGCGGGCGCCACCGACGCCGCCGCACGGCTGCTGGCTTCTGCAGAGCTGGGCCCCGCCGACGCGGTGACCACAGCGAACGCAAAGCGGGTCCGAGCCCGCATCTCCTTCGACGCCAGCCGGCACCGGTCCGCGATCACGCAGCTGGTGGAGGCGGCGCAGGAGCTGGAACAGTTCGACGAACGGCTCGCCAGGCCGGCGTACCTCGAGGCGCTCGGCTCGGCGACGTTCACCGGTCACCTGGACCTGGTGCGCGCCGTCCTCGCACGGCTGGCCGAACAGCAACCGGACGGCCCTGACCGGTTGCTGGAAGGAGTGGCGCAGCGATGCACCTCCGGATACGCAGCCAGTGTCGAACCGCTCAAACTCGCGTTGAAAACGCTCGACTGCGATCATGGAGACGAGCCCCGGGCCCGCCTGCTCGGTTGTCTGGTGGCGCCTGATCTGTGGGATGACAACGCGTGGCACGACCTCACGAAGAACGAGCTCGCTCGTGCACGGCGCGATGGTGCCAGGAGAATCCTTCCCTACGTGCTCACACACCGAGCGCTGGTCGAAATCCACACTGGTCATTTCGACGCGGCGCAAGCGCTGGTGACCGAGGCGAGGACCATTTCCGAGGCGGGTGGAACGCCGCCGTTCCCCCACGCGACCGATGTGCTGACGGCGTGGCGCGGCCGGCCCGTCGGCACGGGGCCGCACCGCGGAGAAGGCATGGCGCGGGTCATCGCGCACTACGCGAAAGCGGTGTTGAGCAACGGGCTGGGCAACTACGAGGACGCCGTCGCCGCCACACGCTGGGCTCTCGAAGGAGACGGTCTGGAGCTGCGAGGGTGGTCGCTGGCCGAGCTTGTCGAGGCCGCGAGCCGCACCGGCGACCTGGTCACCGCCGAGGCCGCGCTCGATCGGCTGTCCGAGAGCACCTGCCTCAGCGGTACCGAGTGGGCCCTGGGCGTCGAAGCCAGATCGCGGGCGTTGTTGCTGGACGGGACCTCAGCCGAAGACCTCTACATCGAGGCGATCGACCGCCTGAGCCGGACGCGCATCGCCGCCCACACCGCGAGGGCGCAGCTGGTCTACGGCGAATGGCTCCGCCGCCAGGGACGACGCATCCACGCGCGCGAGGCGCTGCGGGCAGCGCACGACGCGTTCGCTGGGATGGGGGCTGAAGCCTTCGCGGAGCGCGCTGGCCGAGAACTGCTCGCGACCGGCGAGCGAGCACGACGTCGCGTTCCGGAGACCCGCTCCCAGCTGACCCCGCAAGAAGTGCGGATCGCGGTACTCGCCCGTGACGGTCGCTCAAACCCCGAGATTGCGACGGCGCTTTCGATCAGCCCCCGCACTGTCGAATACCACTTGCACAAGGTCTTCACCAAACTCTCCATCCGTTCCCGAACCAAGCTGCACCTCGTGCTGGGGGACGACCACGAGTGAGGTCCCAGCGAGCCGTGGCTCAACCTTTGCGCAGGTCAGGAGCCGGGGCGCCGAGAAGGACGATCCGGGCCTGGTTCCAGGCGGCGTGCAACGCCGCCTGGACGGCCCGGGAACTCTGCCCCAAGATGCGGACGGCTGCCCCCCGGTCGGCAGGCAGCTCCGTGACACCGGCCACAACCGCGTCCGCTGTGGCGAGAGCCCCGCGCAGCAGCGCAACCAGGTCGGCGGGTGGTGTCGCGGCGGTCAGGATGTGAAGAGTGGCCACGACGTCATAACCACCGAGCATGCCGGGCGACCTCGGATCACCGAGGTCGCCCGGACGCAGCCGCAGGGTATCGGCGAACAAGAGCGACCCGCGTTGGTCGCGAACTTCGGTTTCGAGCCAGCACAAGTCGTACTCATGCGACTCGTCGTGCGCGACCCGTCCCGGGAGCACGGTCTCGCCGACGATGACCGTTGCATCGTCCGCCGCGGTCAGATGGGTCCGTTGGAAGAGCCGGGAACGCCGGAACGGAACCACTGGATCCGGGAGGTACTCCAGTACCGCACCAGCGCCTACCCGGAGGTTCACCAGTTGCGTGGCGTAGTTGTCGCGCGCAGCGAACACCTTGGTCGACGCCTGCGTCGTCAGGTGTACAGACGCGCCCGGAGCGCAGTCGACGTCCATCCGGTAACGATCGCCCTGCACCATCCCATCGCCTTGCTGCTGGAGGTACACGAACGCCATTTCGGGCCGGCCCCGGTCCAGGTAGATCGGCCGGTAGATGTGGAGTGGCGCGCGCTGGTACTGGCGGATCACCCTCGTCCTGCCCGCGCGCGGAGCAAGCTCCAGATCCAGTACTCCCAACTTTCCCGAGGCCCCTACGCCCAGCCCTGACCGGACCGGGCTGCCCAGTGCGAGCACTTCTGCCGGCAGCCCGTCCGGGGTGCACCAGCTGAGGTCGTCTCGACGCTTCATCTCACGCCGGCGGTCGAGGCGAAGCGGCCGATCACCCCGTCGATGCGACCGATGATCTCAGCGAGGCCTTCGCCGGTGAAGCAGTTCGTGAACACGTAGGGCCGACCCTCACGCACGGCGCCAGCGTCGCGCTCCATCACCGACAAGTCCGAGCGCACGAGTTCAGCGAGGTCGATCTTGTTGATCACCAGAAGGTCGGAGTGCGTCACCCCGGGCCCACGCTTGCGCGGGATCTTGTCCCCTTGGGCGACGTCGATCACGAAGATGAAGTAGTCGGCCAGAGCGCCGCTGAAGGTCAACGTGAG
>NZ_JBSGDT010000044.1:0-61686 GCF_053602515.1 Amycolatopsis sp. NPDC004368
CGAACCTCTTCGGCGCGGAGTACTCGCTGTCCTTCGTGTCCCCCTCGGGTGCGGCCGTGGCCACCTCCACCGGGTCGACCATGCCCGTCGACGGCCCCGCCGACAGCGTCACGCGCGCGGACACCGTCGTGGTCTGCGGCGGCGACGTCCTCGTCGGCGCGCCGATCGATCCCGAGCTCGTGGCCGCCATCCGGGTGCTTCGCGAGCGGACCCGCCGCCTCGTCTCCATCTGCACGGGGTCCTTCGCCCTGGCCACGGCCGGTGTGCTGGCCGGGCGGCGAGCCACCACGCATTGGCGTCACGCGCCGCTGTTCGCCCGGGCGTTCCCCGACGTTCAGGTGCTCCCCGATGCCCTCTTCGTGGAGGACCGCGGGGTGTTCACGTCGGCGGGCGTGTCCGCCGGGATCGACCTCGCCCTCGCCCTCGTGGAGGCCGACAACGGCCCCGACCTCGCACGTGCCGTCGCCCGCAACCTCGTCGTGTTCATGCAACGGCCCGGCGGCCAGTCGCAGTTCTCCGCCCCCCTGGAGATCAAACCCGCCCGGACACCGACGCTGCGCGACGTCGTCAACCTCATCTCCGCGGACCCCGGTCTCGATCACAGCGCCGCCCGGCTGGCCGACCGGGTCGGGGTGAGCACCCGGCACCTCATCCGGCTCTTCCAGGCCGAGTTCGACATGCCACCGGCGCGGTACGTCGAAAAAGTCCGGCTTGATCACGCCAAATCGCTGCTGGACTCAGGACACAACGTCGAAGAAGCCGCGGCGGGCGCGGGATTCGGCAGCCCGGAGACGATGCGCCGCACCTTCGTCGCCCGCCTCGGGCTCTCGCCGAGCCAGTACCGCCACCGGTTCAACACCACAGGCAGGCCGTAGCACCGGGCCGGTCAACCGGCCGAGAAATTCAGCGCCCAGCGCACCGCCTTGCCCAGTGGTGTGGGAATCAGCAGTGACATCCGGCCGCCGGGGAGTTCTTCGGCGTTGCGGCGAGCCAGCGCCGAAAGCGTACGGCGGATGTCGTGCGACGGGTACCGGGCATAGGCCTGACCGATCGCCCCGGGCGGCAGGTGCCACCTGCGGATACCGGCGAGATCGGCCATGGCACCACCCTGCACGTAGTACGCGACCGGGTCCGCCGACCGGTCAAGGCCGGGAGTCGCGTGCGCGACCACGGCATCGGCGGCGTCGAGGGCTCTGCCACGCGGCGCGCCGGCGCGGTCGAAAACCTCGAGAACGGCGTCCGCCGAACGCCGGGTGAAATCCTCCCCGGGCACGCTGAGGAGCATTCCCGAGTCGTGCAGCAGCGACGTCACGAAGAGGAGTTCCGCGTCGACGTCGGTCTGGTCCACCTGGGCCAAGGCTGTTCCGAGCAGCCAGGTCCGGTAGCCGTGGAACAGCAGCGTGGTGCCCTGCTTCTTGGCGATCTCGACGGCCGTGGCCGCGACCTTCGTGTCGGGAAACTCGGCAACGAGGGCTTCCGTCGAGCGGATCGACGGCGCTGTGAGGAATCCGCCGATCGTCTCGAAGAGGAACTTCCGCATGCCGGCGCGCACGGCGGAGCGCTCGGCGCGAGTCAGCACACCGTTCGTTTCACAGACCCAGTCGTAGCTGGCCATCGTGGACGACGAGATCGACCGGCTTGCTGCGCCACGGCTTGCGTATACGAAGACTCCAGTGGGACGGGGGCTGCCGGCCTCCAGTCTTCGCGGTCGGGAAGGCCCCCGCCAGGCGGCGGGTGACCTGCGGCCCACAAATCCGGACGCGACCGGGCGGCCGTCCGGATCCGAGGGATTCTGGTCAGCATCTGCCCTTCAGCACCACTCACGCCCCGCAGACGCTGGTGCTGATCGACATCCCAGCCACCACCGGAGGCACCCGACCTTGACCCGCGAACTGTTCACCGACGACGAACTCGTCGCGTTCAAGGCGGCTCAACGCCTCGCCTTCGACGCGGTTCTCGCGGTCGAAACCGAACTGCACGAAGGAATCACCGAGCGGGAGGCGGCCGGCAAGCTCGAACGCTGGCTGCGGGCCCGCGGCGTTTCCCACTTCTTCCACTACGGTTTCGTCTGGTTCGGCGACCGTACCCGGTTCCTGGACTTCCCACCGCTGCCCCGCCGGGTCCGAGACCTCTTCGAGGCCAAAGCCGCGCGGGGCACGGGACATTACCGGCCGGGTGGCCGTCGGCTCGCCCACGGTGACGCGGTCATCCTCGACATCGGCCCCATCCATCGAGGTGGTGCCGCCGACATCGGGTACTCGTGCGCGTTCGGCGAGCAGCCCGAGGGCTTCCACGAAACCCGAATGGCACTCGCCGCCCTGCGACCGATCATCCTGGACCTGGTGCGCAACGGCGATTCCCAGGCCCGGATCGACAAAGCGGTGGACGAGTACGCCCAGGACCACGGTTGTGTGACCATCCACTCGATGTACCCCGGGTCCGCGATCGCGCACCGCGTCGGCCGGGTGCCGGGCCTGCGGTTGCCGACGTTCAACGTGCGCGGGTTCAGCCCGCAGACGGTCGGGTACCTGGCCGGCGACGTCGTCGGATCGGCTCTGCGCCTGGACCTTCGTTCCGCGCCCTTCTGGAAACCGGGCTCCGACCGGCCGTGCGAGCCGGGGTTGTGGGCGTTCGAACCGCACCTCGGCCGCGGCGAAGTCGGCGCGAAATGGGGCGAGGTCCTCGTCGTGACCGAGGACACCGCGTACTGGCTCGACGACGAACTGCCGCACGTCCGTTACGGGGCCGACCACGGTGGTGTCCAGGACGCTTCCTGACCGCGAGTCATGGTCCGCACGACCCGGGCAACACGTCCCGGGTCAACCACCGCGTGGCGCCGGCCGGCTGATCGGGTGTCCTGTGTGGTCGGTTGTCAAAGTCCCTGTGTCCCTTGAGGTGACGGTCACGTCGTCCGGGCTGTCGCCCCCACCACACCCGGCCCCACAGCGCCCGCGTCGGCCTATATTCAAATGTACGTACATTTGAGTGCGCCCCTACGCACAGCCCAGCCAGGAGGAGAACCATGTCCACTGTGGACGCCACCCACTTCGATCTCGTCGTGATCGGCTTCGGCAGAGGCGGCAAGACCCTGGCCGCCGCGCTGGGCCGGCGCGGCAAGCGCGTCGCCCTGATCGAGCGGTCGGCGCAGATGTACGGCGGCACCTGTCCCAACGTCGGGTGCGTGCCCACGAAGTCGCTGATCCACCACGCCGAAACCGGTACCGAGCACGGCGAAGCCGTCGGCAAGACGCGGACCCTGACCACGAGGCTGCGCGGCATCAACTTCTCCACCCTCGACTCGATCGACTCCGTCACCGTCCTCACCGGACAGGCCGCGTTCGTCGACGCCAAGACCGTGGCGGTCAGCGCCGGCGACGAACGCCTGACCGTGTCCGGTGACACCATCGTCATCAGCACGGGCGCCGAGCCCGTGCTGCCCGCCATCCCCGGCTTCGCCGGCAGCTCCCGCGTCCACACCAGCACCGACCTCATCGGGCGCGACAACCTCCCGCGCAGGCTGGCCGTGCTCGGCGGCGGGCACGTCGGCATCGAGTTCGCGTCGATGTTCGCGCAGTTCGGCAGCGAGGTGACGGTGCTCGACCGGGCGCCGCGCATCCTGGGCCGCGAGGACGACGACGTCGCGGCGGCCGCGCACCAGGTGCTGGCCGACACCGGCGTCGCGTTCGTCCTCGGCGCTGAGGTCACGCAGCTGTCCGAAACGCCCGAGGGCGCCCGGCTCGACTTCCGCCGGGGCACCGACGCCGGCTCGATCGTCGTCGACGCGGTCCTGGTCGCGGCCGGCCGCAAGCCCGCCACGGACGGCCTCCGCCTGGACCTCGCGGGCGTGGCGACCACGCCTGACGGTGCCGTCGCAGTGGACGACCGGCTGCGCACCAGCCAGCCGCACATCTACGCGGTCGGCGACGTCAAGGGCGGCCCGCAGTTCACCTACGTCTCCCTCGACGACAGCAGGATCGTCGCCGACCAGCTCACCGGCCGCGGCACCCGATCCACCGCCGACCGCGTGCACATCCCCTCCACGCTGTTCTTGACGCCGCCGCTGGCCCGCGTGGGCCTCACCGAACGCGAAGCGCGCGAGCAGGGGTACGCCGTGGAGGTTGCGGAAAAAGCCGTCGCGGACATCGTGGCGATGCCCAAGGCGAAGATCCTCGGCGAGACGCGAGGACTGATGAAGTTCGTGATCGACGCGAGGACCGACCGGATCCTCGGCGCCGCGCTGCTGAGCGTCGACGCCCAGGAGCTGATCAACCTGGTCACGCTGGCCATGCGCCACGACGTCACCGCGGCGGATCTGCGCGACGGGATCTACACGCACCCGTCGTCGACCGAAGCGTTCAACGAAGTGCTGGCCGCCGTGCGGGATTGACACCCGCGGCCCTGAAGATCCACAACGGACACCACTGCCCGGTACCCGAACTCGCCGCCATACCAAGGTTTCGGCTTGATCGGTGTGTGAGATTGCCGGTCCCAAGGCGGATCGGGGTTCGCTCACGGTCCGTGGTGTGCTTGGGTGAGCTCTCCCCGCCGATGGAGTGACGCATGCCCGACCGTGGTGATCTCGTGGAAGACGAGGCCGCAGCTGCACCTGTGTTCGTGGACGCCACGGGGCGGCGGCGCAAGCTCTTCCGGCGGGCGGCGATCGGTGGCGGCGTCCTGACCGTCGGGTACGTCGTGGTCCTGGTCGCCGCCTTGCTGGGTGCCCCGGTGCCCTCGCCGCTGCTCGTGCCGATCACGCAGTTCGGCGCTGGGCACACCGACGTCACGACCACTCCCGCGGACCCGCCGGACCCGAGCACCACGACCGACGCCCCGCCGACGCGCGAAGCCGGCACCGACCCGACGTCCGTGCGCGTGGGCGCCCCCGAGCGGTCCGTCACGACGACTGCGGCGCAGCCGCCGGCCACGACTGCCACGACCGTTTCCGGGGCCGAGCACCGCAATTCCCATGCCCCGGACACGCCGCCGGGCAAAGCCGACACCAGCAAGAAGCCGCGGCCCTGATGGCGACCGGCCGCCACCGGCCCCGGAGAGGCGCTCCGGCCCCGCGTGCGCATTGGTTCCTGCTGCTCGCCGTGCTGGCGGCTGTCGTCGGCCTGCTCGCGCTGCACGCCGTGGTCCTGGGTGAGTTCCACAGCGACGAGTCCGCGCCCGAGACCACCGCGTCCGGCGTCCCCTCCGGGGTGCGCACCGGGGGCTCCCTGATCGACACCCGCAACGGATCGCCCGACGTGCGGCGTCCGCCGGACAAGACCCTCGCCCTGACCTTCGACGACGGCCCCGACCCGACCTGGACCCCGGCGATCCTCGCCGTGCTCGACCGCTACCACGTCAAAGCCACGTTCTTCGTCACCGGAGCGCACGCGGCCGAGTACCCGGGGCTGGTGCGCGACATCGCGGCCCACGGCCACGACATCGGCAACCACACCGCCACCCACGTCGACCTCCGGTCGGTCGGCGAGCTGCGCACCCAACTCGAACTGCGCTTCACCGACCTCGCGGTGGCCGGTGCGGCCGGGATGTCGCCGGCGCTGGTCCGTCCGCCGTATTCGGCGACACCCGCTTCGATCGACGACCCGGCCTGGGCGTCCATTCAGCGGATCGGCGCCGACGGCAAGATCACCGTGGTCTCCGACACCGACTCCGAAGACTGGCAACGGCCCGGCATCGCCACGATCGTGGCGAACGCGACCCCGAAGGACGAGCGCGGAACCGTCCTGCTGATGCACGACGCGGGCGGCGACCGTTCGCAGACCGTGGCGGCGCTCGACCGGCTGATCCCGGCGTTGCAGGCCAAGGGGTGGCGGCTGGGCCCGGTCAGCTCCGCGGTGGGCCTCGGTTCGGCCGGCGCGCCGGCCGGTTCGGGCGAGCGGGTCGCCGGCTGGCTGCTGATCGGGGCCGTGCAGGCCAGTGGCGTGGTGGCGAGTTCGCTGACCGTGCTGCTGATCGTCGCCAGTGTGCTGGCCGGACTGCGCACCTTGGTCACGCTGATCACCACCGCGGTGCACCTGCGGCGGCGCCGCTCGCTGCGGCTGCGCACCGTCACCGAACCCGTGACCGTGATCGTCCCCGCCTACAACGAGCGCGCCGGGATCGAAGCCACGATCCGGTCGATCCTCGCCTCCGACCACCACGTCCTGGTGATCGTCGTCGACGACGGGTCGACCGACGGCACCGCCGAACTCGTCGAGAAGTACGTCGGCCGGCGCGTCCGCTTGATCCGGCAGGAGAACGCGGGCAAGGCCGCCGCGCTCAACACCGGCATCGCCGCCGCGCCCACCGAGCTCGTGGTGCTCGTCGACGGCGACACGGTGCTGGAACCCGGCACCGTGCGCACCTTGGTCCGGCACTTCGCCGACCCCGGGATCGGCGCGGTCTCCGGCAACGCGAAGGTCGGCAACCGTCGCGGTCTGCTCGGACAGTGGCAGCACATCGAGTACGTCATCGGGTTCAACCTCGACCGCCGGCTCTACGACGTGCTGCAGTGCATGCCGACCGTGCCGGGTGCGATCGGCGCCTTCCGCCGGTCCGCGGTCCTGCGGCTCGGCGGCATCCCCGTCGACACCCTCGCCGAGGACACCGACCTGACCATGGCCATGGAACGCGCCGGCTGGCGGGTCGTCTACGAGCAGGAGGCACGGGCCTGGACGGAGGCACCGGCCACGCTCGGCCAGCTGTGGAAGCAGCGGTACCGGTGGTGTTACGGCACTCTGCAGGCCGTCTGGAAACACCGCCGCGCCGTGGTCGAACGCGGCGCCGCCGGCCACCTCGGCCGGCGTGGCCTGCCGTACCTGCTGCTGTTCCAGGTGCTGCTCCCGGTGCTGGCTCCGCTCGTCGACGCCGCCGCCCTCTTCGGGATCCTCACCAGCGACGCGCTCACCGTGTGCGCGTACTGGCTGGTTTTCCTGGTGCTGCAGGCGATTCCCGCGGTGATCGCCTTCCGGCTCGACGGTGAGCGGCTGCGTTCGCTGCTGCTGCTCCCGCTGCAGCAGTTCGTGTACCGGCAGCTGATGTACCTCGTCGTCGTGCAGTCCGTGGTGACCGCGCTCGCGGGGGTGCAGCTGCCGTGGCAGAAGCTTCAGCGCACCGGTCTGGACCTGGACACCGCGAACCCGCCCGGGTCGCCGCGGGCTTGATCAGCGCAGCACGACCCGCAGATGTGCACGGTGTTCGAGATGAGTCGGGCACACGCAGACCGGCGAGGACACGACGGCGTACCTGCTCGCGCGCGGCGCGCAGCCCCTGCGGCCGGCGAACGACCACACCCGGCAGACCGCGGACGAGATGGCGCAGGAGCGCGGCCACTGGCTGCCGGTCGAACTGTTCGCCGGCGCCGGAGGTGATCAGCGGCTGCCGGAACAACGCGGTGGGGCTCAGCGCGTACGACGGGCCGGATCGGCGCAGCGGCAGCAGGACGTCCGAGCCGCCCGAGCCCGTGCTGTGGCTGCAACGACGGCGGCGCGTTCCTCGCGTCGGTGCGGCAGCCTCGCTCCTGCGCCCGCCCCGCTCTTCGCCCGCGGCGGCATTGTGCGGCCAGGAATCCGTGATCCCCTCCGACGTGCCTCAGCCCTCGTAGACCGAGAGATCCTCGTCCGTGCCCACCAGCCGGTACACCTGGCCGCCGGGCGCCTGGAAGTACAGGTGCGGGTCGGGCACGTCGAGCACGGTCACGCCGAACGCGACGATCTCGCGCCGCACCCGGTCGACGTCGTCCGCCTTCAGCTCCAGGAAGATCGATCTCGCGAAGTCGTTGTCGCTCAACGGGTTCGCCGCGGCGTAGGGCACACCCTCGTCGGCCGGGCTGCCGTCGCCGCCCGCGTAGAGGAAGGCTAGGCAGTAGTCCGCGCCGAGGCGGAAGTCGTCCTTGTCGGCGAGCTCCCTCGTGAGCCGGGCACCCAGGACGCCACGGTAGAAGGCGCGGATCCGTTCCCGGTCCGCGCGCCGCACCCGCACGGCGGCGTGGTTGCCGAACACCACCACCGGCCCGCTCATTTTCCCTCCCCCGCGCGCTCGATCGACTCGGCGATCGCCTTGATGCGGTGCAGGCGCGCGTCCCAAGCCGTGCCGACCGTGGTCAGCTGGGCGACGGCGCGCGCGAACTGCGCTTCGTTGACCACGTAGCGGACCTCACGTCCGTCCTTGTGCGGCACCACGAGTTCCGCCCGTTCCAGCACACCGAGGTGCTTCGCCACAGCTTGGCGTGTCACCGGCAGCTCCGCGCTCAACCCGGTCGCCGTGCCCGAGCCGTCGGCCAGCAGCACGTCCAGCAGCCGGCGCCGGGTCGGGTCACCGAGTGCCGCCCACAGCTCGTCGTCCACCACCCGGGTCACGCGCGCACCAACCGCTGCGCGTACGACACCAGGTTGCCCAGGTGGTGATCCCAGCCCGAGCTGTGGTCGCGGTGGTACGCCTCCAGCTTCGCCGCCTCCCAGCCGATTTCCCGGAAACCTTCCTCCGTCAGCCGCAGCACCGTTTCCCCGCCGTCCGGCCTCAGCTCGAACGTCACCAGGAACGAGTTCCCCGCCGTCGCCGGCTGCCCGTCCGGCTGCATCCAGCGGAACGCGAACCGCCGGGGCGGGTCCGCCTCGACCACACACACCTTGACGACGAGCTGGCCACTCCCGTCGCGCCGCTCCCGGCTCATCCGCCCGGCCGCACCCGCCGACGCCGCGAAGTCCACCTGGAACCCCCACCACGCCGCGATGTGCTCCGGCCGCGTGACGACCTCGTACACCACCTCCGGTATCGCGGCGATCCGGATGTCCCGCTCGATCGTGCCGTACTCCATGACCGTCCTCCCTGTAGGCAACCAATGGTTGCACGTTAGCGGACGTGGTCAGCTTGAGCAACCATCGGTTGCACAAATGACAGGGCTACTCCGTGCGTCCGGCGGTCACGCCGACGGCGGCTCGCTACTCGATCGCGCCCCTGACCGACCGGAGGTCGATCTCCACGCCGACCAGTAGCGCGAAGTGGCCGACCCAGAGCCACGCGAGAAACACCACCGCGGTGCCGAGCGCGCCGTAGCCCGTGGCGAAGGTCGCGTTGTACCAGGAAAACGCGCCGGAACCGGCGAGCCAGAGCAGCACGCTGACGACGCCGCCCCGGCTCACCCACGCCGCCCGCCCGCGCGGGGCGCCCGGCAGCCCTCGGTGCAGCAGCCCGAAGAAGACGAGGAGCACCACGGCCAACAGCGGCCAACGCAGCACGTGCCAAACGCCGGCGACCAGGTCGGGCAACCCGACCGCCCGCTCGAGGGCGGCGCCGAGCGGACCGCCGGCCAGCAGCGCGAACGTGATTCCCGCCAGCATCGCGAGCATCAGGAGAGTCAGCGGCAGCCGCGACACCTTGGCGACCCAGGGCAGCCGGGTGTCCGGCACACCTCGGATCCCGCCGATCGCACGTTGGCAGGCAGCGACGTAACCCGACACCGCCCACACGCTCGCGACCAGCCCGACCCCCACGACCGTTCCGGCCGCGGTGCGCTCGTGCAGGGCATCACGCAGAACCGGCCCGACCCCGGCGGCACCGGCCGGCAGCAGTTCCACGAACCCGTCGACGACGGCGTCGGTGTCCGGCGTGGAGCGCAGGGTCAGCTCGAGAATTCCGATCAGCACGATGAGCGCGGGAAAAATCGCCAGCAACCCGAAGTAGGTCAGCGCCGCGGCACGATCGGGCAACTGATCCTCGGCGACGATCCGCGCGGCGGCCTTCGCTCGACTGCGCAGCGCGCGGACCGCGGGATACGACCTCGTCAGGTGCTCACGCCTCATCTTGCCGAGTCTGCGCCGGCTTCGGCCGTGTGACCTCGTTCGGGAAGGTGGAAACCTGCGGCCGCGTTCCTCCGTACGGTTCCTCGACCGGCCGGCGCCCGACGGCGGGCCGGAGAAGGGCGAACTCCGAGGCGTGAGCGGCCGTGCCGGAGGCGGTGAACACCGCCTCCGGCACCTTCGCGCTCTGCCCGGCGTGGACGCGATCCTGCCCGCGAACGCGCCATCGCCCAGCGCCGACTCAGGTCACGCGAAACCAGGCAGAGCCTGGTCGCCCCATGCCGCATCGCCGTGGCCGGAATACCCTCGTGCCCGAGGCATGCGCCGGCACGATGCCGAGCCCCCAACACCAACCCGGCGACTGCACACACGAAGGCTGCACCGCAAGCACGGTGAACTGTCTCCGGGTTCACCCGAGATCTGTTGCAAACCATTTGTTTGTCTCGCGCAAGTATGAGCACCCCGTGGGTATGCGCAGCGGGGCTGCGGGCCACCGTCTTCGAACGAGACCCCGACGCCGGGACCCGCGGCCACGGCTACCGCTTGCACATCGACGGCAACGGCGACGAGGCGTTGCGCCGGTGCCCGCCCGATGAGTTGTTCCGCCGCGAACGCGCCACCTCGGCGCAGCCCGGCCGCGGCAAGATCACCACCCACAAGTCCGACTTCGCCGACGTGACCGCTTGCTGTGGGGAGAGATCTTGAGGTCCGGTGTGGACGTCCGATTCGGACGGACGGTCATCCACGCGAAGGACACCGGCGACGAAGTCGTCGAGCGCTTCGCCGACGGCGGCGAGGAACGCGGTGACCTGCTGGTGGGCACCGAAGGCGTCGGTTCCGCTCGGCGGTGCGCACGGTGACCGCGGCCTGGGGCGTGGCCTTCCTGCTCGACCTGCCCGGCCTGCGGCAACAACAGCGACAGCTCACCACCCGCTAGTTTGGGGATACCCCCAACCAGAGGAGAGCGCTGTGGGCAAGGTGGTCATGTACAGCTCGGTGTCGGTGGACGGCTTCGTCGCGGACGAGAACGACCAGCCCGGGCCGCTGTTCGACTGGTTGTCCAACGGTGACGTCCCGTTGGACGAGAGCGGCGTGCTGAAGGTGTCGCAGACGTCCTACGACTACACCCGGCCGTACTGGGACCGGATCGGGACGACCATCGTCGGCCGCCACGTCTTCGACCTGACCGACGGCTGGGACGGGGAGCCTCCGGGCGGCGTCGACCACGTGGTCGTCGTGACGCACCGCCCGGCGCCCGAGGGCTGGGACCCCGCGGCGCCGTTTCACTTCGTCGACGGCGTCGAGGCAGCCGTGGCCAAGGCGCAGGAGCTCGCGGGTGACCGCATCGTCGAGGTCGCCGCCGGTGACGTCGGTGGCCAGGTGCTCGCCGCGGGTTTGGTCGACGAGGTGCGCATGGACGTCGTACCCGTCGTCTTCGGGGCCGGCAAGCGCTACTTCGGGTCGGTCGACGCGTTGCACCTGTTGGAGGATCCCGACGCGATGATCCAGGGCAACCGGGTGCTTCACCTGCGCTATCAGGTGCGCCGCTGACTGGTCCGCGCGGATCCTGCGGACGTTCAGTCAGAGCCGAGCGGGCTCGCCGGGCCGCGGCCGAGGAGCAGTTGCGGACCGCGCAGGAGCTCCACGACACCGTCGGTCATGGTCTCGCTGTGATCGCGATGCAGGCCGGCGCCGGACAGCACGTGCTGGACCGTGATCCGGGACGGGCGGGGCAGGCCCTGGCGGCGATCGAGGACACCGCCCGCGCCGCACTCGACGGCTGCGCGCAGAGGTCGCGAACCTGCACACGGACGATCCGACGACGACAGACGACTTGGCGGCGAACAGCGATGGTGCCGGCCGGCTCACCCCGGGCGACGGCGTCGCCGCCCTGCCACGTCTGGTCGAGCGGATTCGCGGCGGCGGGATTCCCGTGGTTCTCGACGTGGACCCGCGACTGGATCACCGATCCGTGCCCGTCGACACCGATCACGCCGCGTACCGGATCACCCAGGAGGCGCTCACGTTGCCCGCGGCCGTACCGGCGAAGCTCCCGTGATCCGCTTCGTCGTCGTGGACGACCAGAGCCTGATCCGGGTGGGCCCGGAAACCCGGTTCTCGGTCGAGGACGACATCACGCTCGTGGGCCAGGCCGACGACGGCGAGAGCGGCTTCCGCCTCATCCGCCGCCAGCGACCGGACGTCGTGTTGCTCGACATCCGGATGCCAGGCTGGGATGGTCTCGAGGTCCTGCGCCGCATCACCGCCGACCCCGAACTGGCCCCGGTGCGCGTGGTCATGCTCACCACGTTCGAGAGGGACGACTACATCCTCGCAGCCCTGCGTTCGGGCGCCGGCGGGTTCGTCCTCAAAGACAGCGGCGCCCGTGACCTGCTCCACGCCATCCGCGTCGTCGCCTCCGGCGAATCGCCGCTCTCACCATCGGTCACCCGCCGGGTCATCGACCGCGTGGCCGCCCAACCCCCATCCCGATCGCACCCCCACCGGCATCTGCTGACCGCCCGCGAACGGCAGATCGCGGCCTGGGCCGCGACCGGTGCCTCCAACGACGAGGGTGGCCGCCGAACTCGTGCTCAGCCCCGCCACGCTACGCACCCACATCGGGCGGGCGATGAGCAAGCTCAATGCCCGGGACCGCGCACAACTCGTCGGGTTCACCGTCGAGGCCGGGCTGACGGTCTGACTTCTGCGCGACTGGTGCAGTCGTCGACCACCTCCGCCGGGCTGCGGGCGAAGCACCATCCGATTCGCTACCGGGACCGGAGCCGCGTGGATGGGCACCGGCTGCTCCTGGACCCGCCGAACCTGCGGAGTTCCTTCACGAGAACCGTCGACGCCGGCGAGCCACCAGGCCCGCCGCGAGCTCCGCCCCGAGCACCAGATCCGCATCGGCGACCACACCGGACACCGCGGCGGCCAACCTGAACATCTCGTTGCCCTGCAACGCTTTGCCGCGTGACGGATCAATGCCCGCGGCACGCATCTGTGTCACCAGCCCGTCGGGGTTGCTTCCCGTTCGCGTTGTGGGATCGATCGGATCGAACCGACACCGGAGTTCGCCGTCGCGCCAGTAGGCAAAGCCCTCCAACCCCGAGCCCGTCCGCGCGACCTGGACGGCGCGCTTTCCGCTCGCGGACAGCCCGGCGAGCACGTCCGGCTTCGCCGCAACCAGCGACTCCAACTCCACGACCACCGCCCAGCCGCCGACCTGCGCGACACGAATGCCGCTTCGGTCACCACCCGCGAGCACGCTCAGCGGGCCAGGTTTCCTCGGAGCGGCAAGTTCTTCGGCAGAGAGGATGCCGAAGACCTCTCCCGGGGTGATTCCCTCGGCGAACGTCAAGCACACCATCACCACGGCCGGATCATCAGCCCAGGCGAATGGATCATCCCCCGTATCCAGCACCGCCAGATCCTAACGAGGTCTGGGCTGCGCATCGCCATGTCGGCCGCGTTGACGAGATCCGGCGGACAGCGCCCACCCCCACGCGACGGCCACCCTCGGCCGGGCCGCGGAGCAGACGCGGTCCACCGCGTGGACCGCGTCGAGATTCGCTGCTCAGCGAAGCTGTGACTCGTCCGAGGTCGCGAAGTGGGCGACCGTCCCGGCGATCGCCGAGAGGTAATGGTCCAGCACCACGCGGTTGACGTTCTCGAGGCGGTCGCAGGGCTTGTGGTAGCAGGGGTCGTACCGCTCGTCCGCCTGACCGCCCCACGCCTGGGCCTGCGCCCCGGACTTTTCCCGGCGGTCACCGTTTTCCGCACCACCGGACGGGATGCCGGCTTCGACAAACGGTGCTTCATCGTCCCCGACGAACTTGATGATTTCCGGTTTCACCCCCGTCTTCGCCAGCTGGCCGGCGAGGATGCCGGCCACGACGGCCGAACCGGGCGGGCCCGTCTCGGACTGGTCGTCACCCACGCCGCCCTGGGCGAAGTAGCCGCCATTGGGGGAAGCGACCATGTCCACATTCAGGTAGAGCATGATCTTGTCGCGGTCCACCGGGGAAACGCCGTTGACGTACGACTTCGAGCCCTCGGAACCATTCTCCTCCGAGCCGAAGAACGCGAACCGGACCGTGTTGTGCAGCTGCGCCGAAGGACCGAGGTGACGGGCGATTTCCAACAGCGCGGCAACACCGGAACCGTTGTCGACGATCCCGGGTCCATCTTCCACCGAATCCAGGTGAGCCCCGATCATCACCACGTGATCGGGGTCCCCGGTGCGGGTCTGCGTGATGACGTTGCGTGCTCTGGCCCCCTCCTGACCGCGCCGCCCGGACATCTCGTAACTCGGGGTGGCCACTTCGTAACCGGCGGCGCGAAGAACACCGGCGACGTACTCGACGCTCGCGTCGTAACCGGGGCCAGGCGAAGCCCGATTGCCACCGTGCTCGTCGGCGATCTTCTGCAACGCCTCGAGGTGAAGGAAGGCTCCGGTGGCACTGACGGAACCCTTCAGCTGCTGAGCCACCTGACCGTCCACCACCTGCACGTTCGGCTCGGGCGGCTCCTCCCCCGGCGACGAACAGCCGCCGGCGACGACCCCCGCCATCAGCGCGAGCGCAAGTCTTCTGCGCGTCAGGACCCGCTTCGGTGACCACATCACAGCTGCTCCTCACCCCGGCTCGGACTGACCTTCCACCGTCGCACGCCGGCTGAGGCCACCGCACCGCACGACAAAGGTGAATGCTTGTGCAACCGAAGGCACGCAGGCCGGACGTGCTGGGCGGCGATCCTTGCTCGACCTGGTACAACCCCGTTGCTGATCGTGCAATTTGAGGACGGAGACCGGCCGCACCCGCACCTGCGGCACCAGCATCGAATCGATCCACCCCTACCAACGGGTAACAAAAGCCCAGGCCATCGGGTCGGTCCGTCAGGCTGGCGTCGCCTTCGCGGCGGTAGCGGCGGACCCACTTGTGTCCGGTCGCGCGGGAGATTCCCGGTTCGGCGCTCACGTGCGCGACCGGTCGTCCCGCGGTGACACGCTGGACCAGCAAGCGCCGGCCGTGCAGGGTCAGCCGGGCGTTGCGGTGCGACACACGAAGACCTCCGTTGTGATCGGTGATGGCGTCAGACACCAGCACCACACACGGAGGTCTTCGTCATGAACAAACGACGTGCCGGTCAACCGTCACCACGTCCATGGCCACTACAGCTAGCTCGGCGAACCCCACCACGACACGTCCGCAGCCGGTCCCGCGTGATCGGGCGAATCCGGAGCGGGGGCGTGCGCCGCTGCGCGACCCCCGGTGTCGGATGCGGCCGGTGGGCGGAGACGATCGTGCTGCTGTTGCGCCGGGTTGAGGCCGCGCAGCAGGGCTTCGACGAGGCTGTGCCGCGTGCGTTGCGAGATGGGGGCGTCGGGGGCGATGTTGTGGGAGCCGTGGAAGGTTGCGGGCCAGCAGTGGAGTTCGGTGGGGACGCCGGCTTCGAGGAGACGGCGGGCGTAGTCGAGGCCTTCGTCTCGCAGGACGTCGAGTTCGTTGACGGCCAGGTAGGTCGGCGGGAGGCCGGTGACGTCCGCGCGGGCCGGGGCGGCGTAGGGAGAGGGGTCGGCGGCCTGGTCGCCGAGGTAGTACTGCCAGCTCAGGACGGCCTGTTCGCGGGACCAGGTGGTGGTGAATTCGGGGTCGTTCATCGAGGTGGTGGTGAGCCGGTCGTCGAGGACGGGTTCGATGAGCGCCTGGAAGACCAGGCGCGGGCCACCGCGGTCGCGAGCCAGCAAGGCCACACCGGCGGCGAGGCCGGCGCCGGCGCTGTCGCCGAGGACGCCGATGCGGGCCGGGTCGGCGCCGAGTTCGGCGGCGTTGGCGGCGAGCCAGCTCAGGGCGCTGTAGCAGTCTTCGACCGGGGTGGGAAAGGGGTGTTCGGGGGCGAGGCGGTAGTCGACGGACACGACCACGATGCCGAGGGTGCGCACGAGGTGGGCGTTGAAGCTGTCGTCGAGGGCGGCGCTGCCGGTGGCGAAGCCGCCGCCGTGGATGTCGAGCAGGGCCGCCACCGTCGTCGTGGCCGGGGTGGCCGGGCGGAAGATCCGCACCGCGACGCCGGGCGCGACGGTGCGCTCGGTGAGCTCGACGCCGGTCAGGTCGGGGCGGACGGATTCGTAGGCCAGCCGGACCATTTCCCGGGTCGCGGCCAGGTCGCTGAACGGCGCGTCGGGCAGCAGCGGAACGACCGCGGCGAGGTGCTCGTGAACGGTGCGGGGCATGGTGGTCAGGGTCCTCTCAGACACGATCGGAAGCGGGGCAGCGCCGGCATGGGGACGTTCGGGGCCTGTCGTGCGGACAGGGCCGGTCGTGCACCGGGGATGGCGGCGGCACGACCGGTCCTTCCGGCAGGGGTCAGCGAATGAAGTACTCCTGGCCCGTCGCCGACGAGGTGTTCGCCACGTCGACGGGCGAGTCCTTCTCCAGCGCGGCGGCGAAGCCCGTCAGGTCGAGCGGGGCGTTGTCCTGCGACGCGGGGTTTCCGCGCCACAGCTCCACCACGGCGTCGTAGAGCACGTCGCCGCCGTAGAACTCGTCGATCGGGAGGTTCTGGGTGTAGCGCGACAGACCGGGAACGGTGCGCTGCGCCAGCTCGGGCAGCTCTTGGCGGTACCAGGTGACGAACTCCTCGCGCGTGACGTCCGGCCGCCGGTGGACGAACAGCGTGCCCTTCGTGAACGCCCGGTGCGGGGTCAGGGTCGGCCCGGCGAGCGGGATTTCCTCCTCGGTGGCGAGCGTGTTGTACGGGCCGTCGAGGTCGATGTAGTACGGGTACTCCTCCTTCTGGATCTTCTCGGTGTAGAACGGGTCCTGGCGGGTCAGCTCCGCGAACGACTCCTGGCTGTCGAACCAGCACTCCACCAAGCCGTCGTAGACCGAGCGCTTGAACGGCGCGACGTTGTCCTCGACCATGTGGAACTGCATGTACTTCTTGATCGCCGTGATCGGCTCCACCTCACGCCGGTGCACGATGGCCAGGTGCAGGTGAAAGTGCTGGCGAGAGATCTTTCGGCTGCGGGGAAGCAGCCCATAGGTCTTGATCACGCGAGTCCCCTCCTTGTCGTGCCGTTCTCGTCCACGGCTGTGCTTCCAGCGTTTCGACGGACGGCAGAGCTAGCCAGGGACGGTTCTTCCCTGCATAAGCGCGCGACCGGAGCACGTGGTCAGCCAGGGACCGCCACTCCCTGGGTGAAGCTCGCTCTGTCTACGCCCGCGCGCGCGGCCGAATGCGGTGGCAGAGCGCTCGCAGCAGCAGGCCTGGCGGACCTCCGGCGCGCTGCTGGACCAGTCGCACCCCATGACCGACCTCACCTCTGGGCCCCGGACGCACTCCGGCCGCTCAGCGACTTCGGGGTGAACACCTTCGCCGGCTTCACCCCGGGCAAGGCCAGCGGTACGTGGCGGTCAACCAGGACGGGTTCCTGATCGGGAGCATCGCACCCGCGAGCGCAAGGTCTACTGCGCGGTCGTGCTCGATGTCTACTCTCGTCGCGTAGTGGGCTGGTCTATCGATTCCTCGCCCACCGCGGCCCTGGTGACGAACGCGCTCGGCATGGCCATCGACAACCGGGCACCGCAGTCTGGCACGATCATCCGTTCCGACCAAGGAGTCCAATATGGATCGTGGGGCTTCACCAAGCGCGCGAAGGACTCCGGGCCCGTGCCATCGATGGGCAGCATCGGGGACTGTGGCGTGGCAAGAACGGATCGAAGATCCACCTGATCACCGACCGGAATGGACTGCCACTGTCGCTCGGCATCTCCGGTGCCAATATGCACGAGAGCCTCGGCCTGCAACCGCTCGTCCGGGGCATCCCACCCATCCGCTCCCGGCGCGGGCCGCGCCACCGGCGCCCGGCCAAGCTCCACGCCGACAAAGGCTACGACTACGACCACCTGCGCCGATGGCTCAGCCATCGAGGCATCCGCCACCGCATCGCCCGCAAAGGCATCGAGTCATCGACACGGCTGGGACGCCACCGCTGGGTCGTCGAAAGGACGGTGTCCTGGCTGGCCGGATGCCGCAGACTACACCGCCGCTACGAACGCAAGGCGGAACACTTCCTCGCCTTCGCCGGCATAGCCGGAGCCCTGATCTGCCACCGCTGACTCGTCCGTGCGGACGGGCAGAACCTGTCAATGTGAGGCCACTCCCACGCTGCTCACCCAGACACGGAAGGGCACAACCTCCGGCTCGGCCCCGGTCTGCTCCGCCCACTCCTGCACATCGCCCAGGTCAGCCCAAGCAATGACGCCGGGCTGGCTGTCCGTCAGGAACGCCTCCACGATCGGCCCAAGATCGTCAGACGGGACGTAGGCGCCGCCGAACGGCAACTCATCCGAGGCCACAGACCCGGTCGAGCACCTGAGCTGCCCGGCATGCTCGTCATGCCACACATAGAACGTTGCCACACCGGGAAAGCCCAGCTCCCGGATGCGGCCCCGGATGGTTGAAGCTGTCCGCTCAAAAGCGGCCACTACGTCGGAGGCGGACAGCGACCTCCTGTCCTCGTCCTCCGCACTCAGCCACCAGGTGTTGGTCTTCCACTCCGCCCGCCGGTCAGCGGGCTCCAGGACCAAGGGTTCGTCCGCCACCTCGGCGATCCATGTCAGCAGCACCGCGGAAGTATCCTAGAGTTTGGTCCCTAAGCCCCACCATAAGAAACGACGTCTAAATCGCCCCTACTTTCGGGTAACAAAAAGCCCAGGCCATCGACCTGGGCTTTGCGCTCCCCCGCTTGGACTCGAACCAAGAACCCTCCGGTTAACAGCCGAATGCTCTGCCAGTTGAGCTACAGGGGATCGTATTCAGTTGTGCACCGGATCTCTCCGGTGCGATGAGAGAACTTTAGCCTACGGCCCCCACCACCCGAACAGGGGGCCCCTCTTCGCGGATCACCCCCGGCGGGCGCCGGATTGCTGGACAATGGAGAGTCGGGAGTCCGACGAACGAGAGGTGTGGCCGCTGATGAAGAAGTTCCTGCTGGGCGTGGGTCTGGGTTACGTGCTGGGGACCAAGGCCGGCCGGGGACGGTACGAGCAGATCGTGCGCACCTACCGCAAGGTGACCGACCACCCGATGGTCCAGGGCGCCGCGGGCGTCGCGCGGGCCAAGGTCGGCGAGAGGTTCGGCCGGGGTCGCGGCTGAGCCGCACGCGTACCGCCGAGGGGGCCGTGAGCGCGCCCGAAAACACACGGCCGCGGGTCAGGGCACCCGCGCCACGAAGAAGATCCGGCGGAACTCGAACCACGTCGTCCCGTCGGCGCGCGGCGGGTAGGCCTCGTCGAGCAGCGGCGCCAGCTCGGTGCGGAACGCAGCCCAATCGGCGTCCGACAGCGCCGCGCGGATGGGCCGCAGCGCGGTGCCGGTGATCCACTCCAGCACGGCGTTCTCGCCGCCCAGCCGCTGCAGGTAGGTGGTCTCCCAGGCGTCCACCAGGCACCCGGCGTCGGCGAGCAGTGTCGCGTACTCCAGCGGCGAGGAAACCGCCTCGTCGTGGCGCAGCTCCAGCGACGCGAGCCGGGACGACCAAGCGGGCGAGGCCGCCAGCGTGCGCGTGATGTCGTGCGACGGCGCGTCGAAGTTGCCCGGCACCTGCACCGCCAGCACGGCCCCCGAGGGCAGCTGCCCGGCCCAGCGCCGCAGCAGCTCGTCGTGGCCCGGCACCCACTGGAGCACGGCGTTCGACACGACCACGTCGGTGTCCGGCCGCGGCTCCCACGTGCGCACGTCCGCCACAGCCGCGTCGACCCCCCGAGAACGGGCGGCGGCCACCATCTCCGGCGAGCTGTCCAGGGCCTCGAGCACGGCACCGGGCCAGCGCCGTCCCAGGTCGAGCGTGAGGTTGCCGGGGCCGCAGCCCAGGTCGACGACGCGGCGGGGCGCGTCGGCGGAGATGCGCGCGATCAGGTCGTAGAACGGGCGGGCCCGCAGGTCCGCGTAGTCGAGGTATTTGGCCGGGTCCCACATGGCGAGCCTCCCGAGATAAACAGTACGCCCGTACTGAGTACGAGCGTACTGCTCAGGTGCCCGGGTTGGCCAGCTTCTCGGCGACTTCGCCCGCGATCGCCTCGACCAGGGCCTGGTCGGTGCCCGGGTCGGGGCGCACCTGGAGCACGGTGCCGTCGCGGCCGGGGACCTTGCGCTGCACGAACCAGGCGCCGCCGCCGGTGCCGAAGTCGTGGCGGTGGCGGGAGCGCACCGAGCCGTCGACGCGCAGGCGCACCTGCGGGGGCACCTTGCCGGGCTGGGGCAGCCGGAACCGCACGGGCTCGCGGTCGGTGACGACGACCACCGGGCCCGCCTCGCCCGTCTCCTCGGACTCCGTGAGCTCGAACACCTTCTCGTCCCACGCCGCCTTGGCCACCAGGTGCCAACCGACGCGGCGGGTGCCGCCGGCCTCGGGGAACCACAGGCCCAGGCTCGTCACCACGAGGTGGCCGCCGCCTTCCACGGGCGCGACCGCGATCACGTTTTCGCCCGCGGCCAGCTCGCCAGGGAAGCCCGCGGGGAGCCCGGTGCCGAGGAAACGGTTCAGCCAGCCCATGTCAGTCCCATCCGGACGCGGCCTGCTCGCGCAGCGACTTGCGGTACTGCTCCAGTGCCACGAGGTCGCCGAAGAGCGCGCGGTAGTCGTCGGGCGCCTCGACCGGCGACAGCCGTTGCAGCTTCGACTTGATCTCGGCGATCTGCCGGCCCACGAGGCTTTCCTGCACACCCGCGAGCACACCGGAGATGTAGCGCGAGTCCACTTCCCCCAAGGCGCGCAACGGTTCCACGGCCAGCTCGCTCAGCACCCGCCGCACCGTCCCTTCCGGACAGTGCTGCGTGGCCGCGTCGAGCAGGGCCGAGCCGGTGAGCCCCGAAGCGGCGCCGCCGGCCTTCAGCAGCGCCAGGTGCACGGCGACGTACACGGGGTGCGTGAACGCCTCCTCCGGCAGCGAGTCGTACTCGGGCCCGGCGATCGCGGGCTGCTGCAGCGCGGCCTTGAGCGCCTCGCGCTGCCCGATGAACCGCGGGTCGTTCGGGGCGGGCCTCGGCAGGTCCTGCTTGTCGGCGGCGGCCGGCTCCGGATTGGCGGCCTGCCGCGAAGCGGGCTGACGCAGCTGCGGCGTCGGGCCGCCGCGCTTGGCCGTCGCCCCGGCCGCGCCGCGCACGCGGTTCACGACCTGTGCCACGTCCTGCCAGCCGACCCACCAGGCGAGCTTCGAGGCGTACCCGTCGCGGCTCGCGCGGTCCTTGATGGCCGCGACCATCGGCACCGTCTTCTGCAGCGCGGCGACCTGGCCGTCGACGGAGTCGAGGTCGAACTGCTTGAGCGTGCTCTTGATCACGAACTCGAACAGCGGCGTGCGGCGCGCTACGAGGTCCTTCACCGCCGCGTCGCCCTTCGCGATACGCAGGTCGCACGGGTCCATGCCGTCGGGCGCCACCGCGATGTAGGTCTGCCCGGCGAAGGTCTGGTCACCCTCGAACGCCTTCAGCGCGGCCTTCTGGCCCGCCTCGTCACCGTCGAAGGTGAAGATGATCTCGCCGCGGAACGCGTCGTCGTCCATCATCAGCCGGCGCAGCACCTTCATGTGGTCCTCGCCGAACGCCGTGCCCGACGACGCCACGGCCGTGGGCACCCCGGCGGCGTGCATCGCCATCACGTCGGTGTAGCCCTCGACCACCACGACCTGGTGGCGCTTCGCGATCTCGCGCTTGGCCTGGTCGAGGCCGAACATGACCTGCGACTTCTTGTAGATCTGGGTTTCGGCGGTGTTGAGGTACTTCGCCTCGATGCGGTCGTCGTCGAACAACCGCCGCGCGCCGAAGCCCACCACGTCGTTGCCGACGTCGCGGATCGGCCACACCAGCCGCCGGTGGAAGCGGTCCATCGGGCCGCGCTGGCCCTCCTTGGACAGCCCCGAAGCGATCAGCTCCTTGACCTCGAAGCCGCGGTTGAGCAGGTGCTTCGTCAGCTTGTCCCAGCCGCCCGGGGCGTAGCCGCAGCCGAACTGCTTGGCCGCGGCGGCGTCGAAGCCGCGCCCGGACAGGAAGTCGCGCGCCGGGCGCGCTTCGTCGGTGACCAGCTGCTCGATGTAGAACTCGCTCGCCGCCCGGTGCGCCTCGATCAGCCGCGAACGGGTGCCGCGGTCGCGCTGCACGCTCCCGCCGCCGCCCTCGTAGTTCAGCCGGATGCCGACGCGGTCCGCCAGCCGCTCGACCGCCTCGACGAACGAGACGAGGTCGATCTTCTGGATGAACTTGATGACGTCGCCGCCCTCGCCACAGCCGAAGCAGTGGAACGTGCCGTGGGTGGGGCGCACGTTGAACGACGGGGTCTTCTCGTTGTGGAACGGGCACAGCCCCTTCAGGCTGCCGCCCCCGGCGCGCCGCAGCGCGACGTACTCCCCCACGACCTCGTCGATCCGGTTGCGCTCACGCACCTCCGCGATGTCGCTCTCCCGAATCCGTCCTGCCACGGTATCCACAATAGTTCTCCCTCCCCGGTGGCTTTGCGGCACACTCGGCCTCATGCGCACACCGACCGCCCTCGACGACCTCGCGGACGAGTTCGCCGCCTGCCGCGGCCACCTGATCGGGGTGGCCTACCGGCTCACCAGCACGCGCTCGGACGCCGAGGACGCCGTGCAGGAGGCGTGGCTGCGCCTGGCCGCGCTCGACGACGCCGGGCGCGCCGGCATCCGCGACCTGCGGGCCTGGCTGACCACCGTCGTCGGCCGCATCTGCCTCGACCGGCTGCGCTCGGCGCCGGCGCGGCGCGAACAATACGTGGGCCAGTGGCTGCCCGAACCCATCGTGACGCCGCTCGGCGCGCCGGTGAGCGAGGACCCGCTGGAGGCCGCCGTGCGCGACGACGGCATCCGCATGGCCGCGCTCGTGGTACTCGACAAGCTCACGCCGGAGCAACGCGTGGCGTTCGTGCTGCACGACGCGTTCTCGCTGCCCTTCGCCGAGATCGCCGAGATCCTCGGCGTCACGGCCGAAGCCGCCCGCCAGCACGCCTCGCGGGCGCGGCGCACCGTCGACCACGCCGACCCACCGCCGCGCGCCGAGCTGGCCGAGCAGCAGCAGGTGCTCGAGCGCTTCGTGACCGCCCTGCTCGCCGGCGACATCCGGGCGATGGCCGAGGTGCTGCACCCCGACGTCGTGCTCATCGGCGACTCCGACGGCAAGGGCCGCACCACGCGCCAGATCATGGTGGGCGCCGACAAGCTGTCGCGCTTCTTCCTGGGCTTGATCTCGAAGTACGAACCGGGCGTGATGACCCGCGGCGCGCCCATCCTCGTCAACGGCGACCTCGGCCTGTGGCTGCCGCCGATGCCGGGCCGCGCGGGGTTCCTGTCCGTGGACGAGCACGTGCAGTCGATGAGCGTGCGCGACGGCCGCATCGTGGCCATCTACGACATCGTGAACCCCGACAAGCTCACCCGCATCACGCGTCCCGCGTAGCTGTCACACCCGCGGGCGCCGCCTCGTTCCTCCGTCAGCACCGACGAACAGGAGACGACCATGCCCCGCATCCCGGCCAAGCGCACGAGTGAGTCCGGTCCGCTGCTGAAGCTGTTCTACCGGTTCGCCGGGCGGCGGTTCGGCGCCGTGCCCGAGCCGATGGCCGTGGTGGCGCACCACCCCGGGCTGCTGCGCACGACCGTCGTGCACGAGCTGCTGGCCGAAAGGGCCTCGAAGCGGCTGCCGGCCAACGTGCGGGAGCTGGCGGTGTACCGGGTGGCCACGCGCATCGGCTGCTCGTGGTGCGTGGACTTCGGCACGATGCTGCAGCGCCACGAAGGCCTGGACATCGAGCGCCTGCGCGACATCGACGACTACGCGACCTCCCCCGCCTTCACCCGCGCCGAGCGGCTGGCCGTCGCCTACGCCGACGCGATGTCGGGCGCACGGGTGAGCGTGACCGACGAGCAGGTCGCCGAGCTGGAGGCCGAGTTCGGCCGCGCCGGCGTGCTCGAACTCACCTACCAGATCGCGCTGGAGAACTCCCGGGCGCGGATGAACAGCGCCCTCGGCATCGCCGACCAGGGCTTCACCTCGGGCGACGCCTGCCGGGTGCCGATGCCGTGACGGCTACCGGCGCCGCCAGAAGGTCGGTCGCCACCAGTAGAGCGCGGTGCCGTCGGCCGGCCAGGGCGCCCCGCGGTCGTCCCGCGGCTCGAAGTCGTCGACGGCGAGGTCGATCGGACGCCAGCCGTCGTCGAGCGGTCCGGCCGCGCCGGCCACGCGCACCAGTCGGGTGAAACGGGACTCCGTCGCGCCGAGTTCGGCGTACGTGCGCTGTGCCTCGATCAGCGACGGGCGGTTCGCCCCGCCGGTCCGGTCGGGCCATCGCAGCTGGACCGCGTCGTCCTCCCAGAAGCACACTCGGCAGACCGCGTGCGAGCCCGGCCCTTCCTCGAACACGAGGTGCCCGCAGCACGGGCACGGGCACGGGCAACGCACGTCAGCGGCGCCCGGTGATCGCCCGCACGTCCCAGATCCACACGCCGTCCACGAACTGCGCCGGTTTGCGCAGCAGCAGCTCCACGGTGGCGCGGTAGGCGTCCGCGTGCTCGCGGGGGATCAGGACGAGCACGCTCGCGTTCCAGTAGCGCAGGTCCTTGATCGTCTGGTCGCGGTCGGCGTCGGTGACGGTCTGGGTCTGGCCCGAGTCGCGGACGCGGTCGAGCAGGGTCGAGGTCGGCATCTGGTAGGAGCCGTAGCGACCGCGGTCGTCGTCGGGGCCGCTCGGGCCCACGAAGTAGCCCTCGGGCATCGCGTAGCCCAGGCCGGCGTCCATCTGCCAGTGCAGCGGCTCGGACTCGCCCGAGCCGGGCAACGGCACGGGCACGACGGTGCCGCCGGGGGCCACGTAGGTGCGCCAGGTGCCGTCGGCGAAGAAGGCCGGCGTCGGGGGGCGGTCCTTGACCAGCAGCTGCGTCGGGGCGATCGGGAGGAGCACGGCGATCACCGCGCCCACCCACAGCAGGCGCAGGGGCAACCGGTGCTTGCCGTCGGCGGGTTCGGGCAGCGTCTCGGCGGTGGTGAACACGCGCTCGGTCGCGATCGCCAGCAGCGCGCCGATCGCGGGCACGCACGCCATCGCCAGGCGCGACTCCAGCAGCGACTCGAACAGCGGCAGGTCGGCCAACAGCTTCCACGGCCCGGCCACGCCGGTGTCCACGTGCACCGCCACGAGCTCGACGCCCATCGACAGCCACGCCATGAGGAACATCGAGATCGCGAGCGAGCGCGCCACGACCTCGCGCCACAGCCAGACCGTGACCACGACCATGAGCACGATGAGCGGCCAGCCGAAGAACGCGTTCTCCTCGGTGCGGTTGATCGACACGTCGGCGGCCGCCTCGGGCTGCCCGGCGATCGACTGCGTGGCGAAGCGCGTGAACGCGGCGAGGTCGTTGCCGGCCTGGCCGTGTGCCAGCCCGGAGTAGCTCTGCGGCCCGAAGAACTGCCACCACAGCGGGAACGCCACCAGCACACCGGTGATCACCACGGCCAGCCCGCCGCCGAGCAGCAGCGGGCGCACCATCGCCTTGATCTCCCGCGGACGGGACACGAGGTAGGCCACGGCGAAGATCACGAAACCCAGCGCGAAGATCAGCAGCGGCTCTTCACCGAGGAAGATCTGGTACGCGGTGAGCACGCCGAGCCAGATCCCGTTGCGCACGACCTTGCGGCCCTGCGCCAGGTGGATCACCTTGAGCGCCAGGAACGGCATCACGAACCACGCGACGAAGTTCGGGTGCGCGTTGCCGTGCGAGATCATCGAGGGGGCGAAGCCGGCGACCGCGCCCCCGATCGCCGCCGCGGCGCGGTAGCGCACCAGGTGGCGCGAGAACACCCAGTACCAGGCGGCCGCGGTGCCGGCGAGGCTGCCGGTGAGCACGATCGCCCAGGTCACCGTGGGCCCGAACGCGAGTGTGATCGGCGTGAGCGGGATCCCGACGCCGAGCATGGCCGTGTTGGCCATCATGTTCACGCCGAGCGGGTGGTTCTGCAGGCCAGAGTTCAGCGGGTTCTGCAGGTGCAACACGGAGTTCGCGGTGACGTCGAAGAACCACTCCCACAGGTTCTGGTCCGACGCGCTGTTCCACAGGTACCCCGTGCCGAGGTCCGCCCACAGGCCGCTGTAGAGGACGAAGGCGAACGCGAGGTACGCGGCGACGATGCCGGCGTCCGACCAGGACCGGCGCATCCGCGGCGGTGCGGCGGGCACGTCCGGACCGGGGACGACGGGGATGAGCTCAGTCCTCGCGTCCGGTTGGAAAAGGCTCACTACGGGCGCACCACCCGCGCGAAGAAGTACACCGCGCCGGTGCCGGCGTGCCGCACGAGCAGGAGGAACGGCCGATCCACGGCGACTTCCAGCGGCTTTTCCGTGGCCATGGACATCGTGCGCATCTGGATCGCCGTGGCGGCCGCGCCTTCGAGCCCTTGCTCGTCGAGGCGCAGCACAGCCTGGTGCACCACGCTGTCGACCCACAGCGGGCGCGTGTCCGTGAGGCCGGTGAGGTCGGCGTCGGGGGTGAACAGCTCGCGCACGCCCAGCGTCTGGAGCGCCCCGTCGAGGTCGGTGCGCAGGTCGAGCTCGATCTTCGGCAGGCTGAGCCTGACCTTGCGGCGGCTCGGGCCGTCGAGGAGGTGCTTGAGGCGCGTGGTGTCGAGCGCCGCCTCGGCGGGGCCGAGGTCGCCGTCGGGCAGCAGCACCACGGCCTCGACGCCACCCTGCGCCGCGAGGCTCACGACCTGCCACCCGTCGGCGTGGTGGTAGCCGACGGTCTCTTCCAGCCGCATGGTCTTGACGCGGCGGGTGCCGTCCGGGCTGTGGAAGTCCGCGTCGGCGGTGGCGCCGGCCGGGAACGGGTGGCGCCAGGCGGTCTTGAGGTAGAGCGCGTTGACGAGGCTCGCGCGGGTGTCGGCGCTGATCGCCCCGGCCGCGAGCAGCTCCGGGATCAGCCCGTTCGTCGTCCGGTCGACGTCGCTGTTGATCAGCCCGCGCGCCGCCTCGGGATCGGTGGCGAACGGCGCGGTCTCGGCTTTGCCCCCGGGCCACGCCACGAGCTCCCCGAGAAAACCGCCCTCGACTTCGATCTCGTCCGACGCCCACAACGTGTTGGCCACGGCGAGTTCCGCTTCGTCGCCGAGCTGGGCGGCTTCGCGCAGCACGGTCGCGTGCTCGTCGAGATCGCGTGCACCTGCCAGGAGCTCGCGCAGCTCCTCCGCGGTCGCCCCGCGGGCCGCCCTCGCCGCCATCCCCAACGCGCTGGCCGCCGAGTACGGCGAAAAACACGCGTCACCCCCGCCGGCCGCCGCAACGCGCCCCAGGGCAAGCATGAAGTCCAAGTGGCTGTCCACCGCCATGCGGCGACCGTACCCGACCGAGTGGTCCACGCGGCACGGAACCGATCACCCGAAGGTTCAGCGCACCTCCCGAAGACGGCCCGCGAGGTTCGCGCGGCCGCGCCCGGAGGTCGAGGGTGGCGCTGAGCGGGGCGGATGCGGACGCCGGCCCTCAGGCGTGCCGCCCCACATGCCACCGGTGCCATTCATGCGCCTGCGCGTCCGTCAGCGACGCGACCTGATCCACCACCACCCGCAACCGAGCCGCGTCGTCACCCGCGGCCTCCCACGGCGGCACGAACAGCGGATCCAGGGACTCCGGCGCCCGCCGCCCCAAGGCGGCCACCAGCTGCGCGATCAGCTCCCGCTGCCCGTCCTGCATCGCGAGGCGGCGGCGGTCGCTCATGACGTAGCGCAGGGCCAGGGCCTTGAGGAGCGCGACCTCGGCCGCGACCTGATCCGGGACGGCCAAGCGGGCGCCGTAGCGGAGGAGCGGGCCCTCGCCGTAGACGCCGCGGGTGCCGGTGACCGCAGCGGAGGCGAAGCGGCCCACCAGTTCGCTCGTGAGGCGCTTCAACGCCACCTGGGCACGCAGCGAGCCGTCCGGAGCGGTGCGCACCAGGGACGAAACCACGGGCAGGTCGAGCAGCTCCTTGGCCGCGCCCTCCAAAGTGGACGCCGACAAGGTGGAGAAGTGGCGCGCGGCGGCTTCGGCGACGGCGGCGCGTTCCTCCGAGTCGGCCAGCACGCTCAGCGAGATGCGGCCCGCCAGGACACCGTCCTCGACGTCGTGGACGGAGTACGCCACGTCGTCGGACCAGTCCATGATCTGGGCCTCAAGGCACCGCCGCTCGCCGGGGGCGCCGGCGCGCACCCAGTCGAACACCGGCACGTCGTCGGGGTAGACGCCGTACTTCTGCTGCCCCGGACGGCGCGGCCAGGGGTACTTCGTGGTCGCGTCGAGGCACGCACGCGTGAGGTTCAGGCCCACCACCGCGCCGGTGTCGTCCAGGGCCTTGGGTTCGAGGCGGGTGAGGATGCGCAACGTCTGCGCGTTGCCCTCGAACCCGCCACACGCCTGGGCCACCTCGTCGAGCGCGCGCTCGCCGTTGTGCCCGAACGGCGGATGCCCGATGTCGTGCGCGAGCCCGGCCGTGTCGACGAGGTCCGGGTCGGCGCCCAGCTCCTCGGCGATCCCGCGGCCGATCTGCGCGACCTCCAGCGAATGCGTGAGCCGCGTGCGCGGCACGCCGCTGACCTCGGCGCCTTCGCCGGGGCCCACCACTTGCGTCTTGCCCGCCAGCCGGCGCAGCGCGGCCGAATGCAGCACGCGGGCGCGGTCGCGCGCGAAATCGCTGCGCCCGTCGGGCCGCGCGCCGGCCAGCGCCGCACCCTTGGGTGGCTCGGCCAGCACCCGGGCGCGGTCGTACTCGGAGTACCCGTCGCTCACGAGGCCCAGCCTAAACGCGACCCCCGACAGAACCGACGGAAAGATCAGCCCATGAAGGTGTCGAACAGCTCGTCGGCCGGCGAGTTCGTGAGCTCGTAGAACAGCAGCGCACCCGTCTCGCGGAAGATGTAGCGGACCTGGGTCACGCGTTCCTGCACGATCGGGCCGCTGTGCGTCGGCGCGGTCCACGCGTCGAGCCCGAGGTCGGCCGCCATCGTCCGCGCGCGGTAGGAGTGCCACGGGTCGCTCACGAGCACCGCCGTGTGCCAGCCGCGCGCCTGCACCTTGTCGGCGACGGCCCGCAGACTCCGCAGCGTGTCGCTGCCCTCGCCCACCGCCAGCGTCGCCGACGCCGGCACGCCGTGCTGCGTCAGCCAGCGCGCCCCGGCGGCCGCCTCGGTGAAGTTGTCGGCCGCCCGCTTGCCCCCCGCCGTGACGATCGTCTTCGCGACGCCCGCGTCGTAGAGCTGGCGCGCCTTCTCCAGCCGCGCCGAGAAAATGTCCGACGGCTTGCCGTTGTACTGCGCGGCCCCCAGCACCACGATCACGTCGGCCGGCGTGCGGTCGTTCTCCCGCGCCACCTGCCACACGCGAAACGCCGTGCCCCCGACCACGGCGAGCACCACGAGCACCGCGCCGAACGCGATGCGGCGCAGCCAGTTCGCCGCCGTCGGTGGTGTCCTCATGCCCGCCATCTTTTCAGAACCGCACACCCCGGGTCACAGCCAGCCTCGCTCCTCCGCCAGCCGCACGGCCTCGGCGCGCGTGCGGGCGCCCGTCTTGCCGATCGCGGCCGAAAGGTGGTTGCGCACAGTGCCTTCCGAGAGGAACAGCGCCTTCGCGATGTCGGCCACGGTGCTGCCGTCGCGAGCCGTCGACAGCACTTCGCGCTCGCGCCCGGTGAGCGGGCTCGCCCCGGTGGCCAGCGATTCGGCCGCCAGCGCCGGATCCACCACGCGCAGTCCACTGTGGACGCGACGGACGGCCTCCACGAGCTGCTCCGGCGGCGCGTCCTTCACCACGAACCCCGAAGCCCCCGCGGCCATCGCGCGCGCAAGGTACCCGGGCCGGCCGAACGTCGTGCAGATGATCACGCGGCACGAGGGCAACGCGGTGTGCAGCTCGGCGGCCGCGGCGAGGCCGTCCTTGCCGGGCATCTGCACGTCGAGCAGGGCGACGTCGGGCGCCGACTCCTTCGCCGCCGCCAGCACCTCGTCGCCCGACCCGACCTGCGCGACGACCTCGATGTCGGATTCGAGCCCCAGCACGGTCGCGAGCGCGCCGCGCACCATCGCCTGGTCGTCGGCCAGCAGTACGCGGATCACGCGAGTCCTCCGGCGGGTTCGGTCCGCGCGACCGGGACGGCCGTCGGCTCGGGATCCGGGATCTCGGCCCGGACCACCCATCCTTCCCCGGGCCGCGGCCCGCTGCGCAGCGTGCCCCCGGCCGCGGCGAGGCGTTCGGTGAGCCCGCGCAGCCCGTTGCCCGGCTGGGCCTCGGCGCCCGTGCCGTCGTCGTCGATCTCGAGCCAGTCGCGGCCCAGCCGCACGCGCACGCGCCCGGCGCCGGAATGCCGCAGCACGTTGGTGATCGCCTCGCGCAGCACGTAGCCGAACGTGCTCTGCAGCTGTGGTGCCACGTTGTCCACGGCGTAGGGCAGGTCCGCCTCGATCTCCGCCGCCCGCAGCGCCGCGCGCGCCCCCGCCAGCTCAGCGGCCAGCGACACCTCGCGGTACTCCGACACGGTCAGCCGCACGTCCGACAGCGCGCTGCGGGTGAGGCCCTCCACCTCGCGGATCTCCTCGACCGCGCGCCCGACGTCGCCGGAGCTCTCCAGCACCCGGCGCGCCAGCCCGGCCTTCACGGTGATCGTGGTGAGGCTGTGGCCCAGCAGGTCGTGCAGGTCGCGGGCCACGCGCTGGCGCTCGTTGGCCACGGCGAGGGTGGCGATCTCCTTGTTGGCCATCTCCAGCCGGCGGATGGCCCGGATCAGGTTGGCCATGAAGAACATCGCCAGCGTGATCGAGGCGACGGAGATCAGGTCGCCGCCGTCGGCGCTCATCTTGCCGCCGGCGAGCAGCACGATCGCCACGGCACCGAACGCGAGCGCGTCGAGGAGCGCCGCCCAGCCGGCCGGGAAGAGGAACGCGAGTGTGGCGGTGGCGTAGAGCAGGATGTAGGGGCTGACGTCGGTGAGCAGCGTCGAGAGCAGGCCCAGGGCGAGCATCACCGTGCCGAAGACGAGCTTGATCCGGGTCGGCTTGCCGAACACGATCGGGAACACCACGTAGCAGGCGCCGTAGCCGTAGAACAGCGCCCCCATCGGCACCCGCGCCCACATCGGGTCGGAGTTCCCGGCCAGCCCGCGCGTGGCCGGGATCAGGAACGGCAGCAGGAAGAGCACCGCGAAGATCGGCCAGCCGATCCGGTTGGGCCCGCCGCGGTGGCCGACCATCGGGTCGTCCCACCAGGAGGCCCGGTCGTTCAACGCGAACCGGAACCGCGTGGCCGCGATCGACGCGGGCTCTTCGTTCGTGCGCTGCACCGTGGTTCCCTCCCGTCCCGGTCAGACCCGGGCGCTGTCCTTACGGTAACGCCTGATCACGAGCGCCCCGAGCACCACAGTCCAGCCCGCCAGCACCGCGATCGCGGTCGGGAGGCTCACGAGCAGCTCGTTGGTCACGGCCGGGCGCACCAGCCCGATCAGCCAGTAGGTGGGCAGCAGCTGCGACACGTCCTGCATCCACGCCGGCATGCCCTCCAGCGGGATCCACAGGCCGCCGAGGAAGCCCATGCCCAGCATCACGATCATGGAGATCGGCTGCATCGACTCCGGCGTCGCGAGCTGGCCGATCAGCAGGCCCAGCAGCACGAGCGGGATGGTGCCGACCCACAGGCCCAGGATCACGCGCAACCAGTCGCCGCCGCCCAGGTGCACACCCTCGACCCAGATCGCGACGAGTGACACCAGCAGCAGCGCGGGCAGCCCCACGAGCAGGCCGGCCAGCGCCTTGCCGCCGAGGTAGGAGGCGCCCGACAACGGCGTCAGGCGCAGCTGCCTTTGCCAGCCGCTGGCGCGTTCGACGGCCAGGCGCGTGCCGTTGGTCGTCGCCGCGGCGAAGAGGCCGAACGCCATCATGTTGACCATCACCACGGCCACCACCGCGGCGTGGTCGGGGTCGCTCGCTTTGGTGAAGACGCCTGCCTGCAACAGGAACATCACCACCGGGAAGGCGACCACGAAGATCAGGAACCGCATCGAGCGGAACAGCCGCCGGATCTCGACGGCGAGGTAGGAGGCGTTCATCGGGCTGCTTCTTCCTGGTTGTCTTCTGCGGTCAGGGAAAGGAACGCACCTTCCAGGCCGACGGCGCTGATCTCGATGTCGCGCACCCCCGGTACGGCGGCCATCAACGCACGCAGCGTGGCGTCCGACTCGCTGCTGGAGATCGCCACGCGCTCGCCGCGCAGCTCGAACTCGGTGACCGCCGGCAGCGTCGCCACGAGCCGTTCGGTCAGTTCGGTGGCGCCCGGCAGCACGGCCCGGATGGTGCGCCCGCCGGCCAGCGCGCGCACCTGAGCCACGGACCCGTCGGCGACCACGCGCCCCGACCGCATGAGCACCACGCGGTCCGCGAACTCCTCGGCCTCTTCGAGGTAGTGCGTCGCGAAGAGGACGGTGCGCCCGCTGTCGGTGAAGGAGTACATGGACTTCCAGAACTCGCGCCGCGTCCCCACGTCCATCGCGGCCGTCGGCTCGTCCAGCACGAGCAGATCGGGATCCGACACCAGCGCGACGGCGAAGCGCACCCGCTGCTTCTGCCCGCCGGAGAGCTTGTTGGCCCGCCGGTCGGCGATGTCCTCGACACCCGCGCGCTGCAACGCCTGCACCAGCGGCATCGGCGTGCGGTGCAGCTTGGCGACCATGCGCACGGTCTCGCGCACGGTCAGGTCCTCCAGCAGCGCCCCGCCCTGCAGCATCGCCCCGATCATCCCGGCGCGCACGGCGTCGCCCGGCGTCTTGCCGAACACCGTGACCTCCCCCGCGTCGGGCTTGCTGAGCCCCAGGATCATGTCGACGGCGGTCGACTTGCCCGCGCCGTTCGGCCCGAGCAACGCCACCACCTCCCCCGGCGCGATCGTCAGCTCGACCCCGTCCACGGCCTTCACGGCTCCGTAGTGCTTTCTCAACCCGCTCAACCGAACGGCGGCCCCCGCCGCGACGTCCCGCGCTCCGCGGGTGGCCTGTGTGGTTTCCATGGGATTGAGCCTGCCGCCGGCGGGGCTTTCGTTCGCAGGCCGAGCGTCACGAGGTGACCGTGACAGGTGTCAGGGGTGAGTGCGGGGGGAAGTCCGTCGCAAACGCGAAACGGCCCCTCCCCGATCACCGGAGAAGGGCCGTTCGCGAGAGAGAAAATCAGCAGCCCAGCAAGCGAGGCGCCAGGTACTCCTCGACCTTGTCGATCGCGATGCGTTCCTGGGTCATGGTGTCGCGTTCGCGGACCGTGACGGCCTGGTCCTCGAGCGAGTCGAAGTCCACGGTGACGCAGTACGGGGTGCCGATCTCGTCCTGGCGGCGGTAGCGGCGGCCGATGGCCTGGGCGTCGTCGAAATCGACGTTCCAGTGCTTGCGCAGGGTGGCCGCGAGGTCGCGCGCCTTGGGCGAGAGGTCGGCGTTGCGCGAGAGCGGCAGCACCGCGGCCTTGAACGGCGCGAGCCGCGGGTCGAGGTGGAGCACGGTGCGCTTGTCGGTGCCGCCCTTGGCGTTGGGGACCTGTTCCTCGTCGTAGGCGTCCACGAGGAAGGCCATCATCGAGCGGCCCACACCCGCCGCCGGCTCGATCACGAACGGGCGGTAGCGCTGGCCCGAGGCCTGGTCGAAGAACGACAGGTCCACGCCCGAGTGGTTCGAGTGCGTGGTGAGGTCGAAGTCGGTGCGGTTCGCGATGCCCTCGAGCTCGCCCCACTCCTGGCCGGCGTTGAAGTCGAACCGGTACTCGATGTCGACGGTGCGCTTCGCGTAGTGCGAGAGCTTTTCCTTGGGGTGTTCGAAGTGGCGCAGGTTCTCCGGCTTGATGCCGAGGTCCGTGTACCACTTGGTGCGCTCGTCGATCCAGTACTGGTGCCAGGTCTCGTCCTCGCCCGGCTCGACGAAGAACTCCATCTCCATCTGCTCGAACTCACGCGTGCGGAAGATGAAGTTGCCCGGCGTGATCTCGTTGCGGAACGACTTGCCGACCTGGCCGATGCCGAACGGCGGCTTCTTGCGCGTCGCCTTCTGCACGTTGAGGAAGTTCACGAAGATGCCCTGCGCGGTCTCCGGGCGGAGGTAGTGCAGGCCCTCCTCGGACTCGACCGGGCCGAGGTAGGTCTTCAGCATCATGTTGAAGTCGCGCGGCGCGGTGTAGCGGCCGCGGGTGCCGCAGTTGGGGCACGGCACGTCGGACAGGTCGTGCTCCGACGTCTCCTTGCCGGTGCGCGCCTGGTACTCCTCCGCGAGCTGGTCGGCGCGGAAGCGCTTGTGGCAGTGCAGGCACTCGATCAGCGGGTCGGTGAACACGTTCACGTGCCCGGACGCGACCCAGACCTGGCGCGGCAGGATCACCGACGAGTCGAGACCGACCACGTCGTCACGGCCCTGCACCATGGTCTTCCACCACTGGCGCTTGATGTTGTCCTTCAGCTCCACGCCGAGAGGCCCGTAGTCCCACGCCGACCTGGTGCCGCCGTAGATCTCTCCCGACGGGAAGACGAAGCCACGTTGCTTGCACAGACTGACGACGGTTTCGATGGTGTTGGCGGGCACTCCACGCTCCGGAAGCATGCGGGGACGGTTGGACTAGGTGGTTCAGCGTATCCGGCCACCCCCGCGACGCTTCCGGCGAGGTGAGCAGGGCTCAGGGCCGGCCGGTCAGCGACGCCGTGACGACCCGGTTGTCGTCGTAGCCCACGGTGGGGCCGACGTAGTCGCCGCCGCACGTCACGAGCACCAGTTTGTGGGGCCCGTCCGGGGAAAACAGCTTCGCCGACTCGGTGGCGAGCCCGGACTTGTGGATCGTGCGGACCTCCTCCACGCGGTAGCTCCACCTGCCGCCGGAGGTGTCGGTGACCGTCACCGTCTGGCCCTGCTTCACCCGCCACAGCTGGTCGAACGGCCCGGTGCGGCCCTTCCAGTTCACGTGGCCGGAGAAGAGCGTGACGCCGTGGTCGGCGCCCAGGCCCGAGCCCCACCACGCGGCTTCGGCGAGGCTCTGCGGGATCACCAGGGCACCGTCGTCGCCCACCGGTTCCTGCACGAGCTTCGCGGTGCCGCCGCCGGGCAGCAGCACGGTGCCGGGTTGCCGCCCCGGGTCCGCCTGCCGGCCCTCCGCAACCGACGACGGTGCCGCAGGCACGGGCACCGAGGCCGGCCCGCCCGCGAGACTCGGTTCATCCCTTCCGGTGAAGATCAGGAGGACGGCGACGAGCGCCGCCACCACCACGGCCCCGACGGCGGCCCATACCCACTTCGTCCTCGCGGGCCGTTCCTGTGTCCCTTGCATCGTGCTCCCTGCTCCGGTGTGTCGTGCGCAGGAAGACATGCCGCGGGACGCGGCGGGGGTTGCACGCGATCGCGCTCAGGTGGGCCGGACCACCAGGTCCGCCGTGACGATGCGGTTCTCGTCGTAGCCCTCGGTGCCACCCACGTAGTCGCCGCCGCAGGTCACGAGCACGAGCCGGTGCGGGCCGGTCTGCGCGAACCACTGCGGTGCCTGCGCGGGCAGCTGCTCCTTGCGCAGGGTCGCCGCGCCGGTCACCCGGTAGATCCAGCGGCCGCCGGAGGAGTCGACGATGCTCACGTTGTCGCCGGTGCGCACGCGCCACAGAGCGTCGAACGGTCCCTTCGTGCCGGCCCAGTTCACGTGCCCGGACAGCACCGCCGCTCCCTGCGGCGCGCCGAGGCGAGCGCCCCACCACGCGGCATCGGCGAGGCCGCGCGGGATCGGCAGGATCCCGTCCTGGGTCACCTCGGTGCGCACGAGCCGGGCCTCCGACCCGTCGGGCAGCCGCACGCTGCCGGGCCGCTGCACGCCGACGGCCGCGCCATCGGAGGGCAGTTCGGCGGGCGCGCCGTCCTCCCCCGGCAGGGAGCCGGGCGGTGGCTCCGCCGCGGCGGCGGGCACGGGCGCGGGACCCCAGGTCAGCACGACCACGCCCGCGGCCAGCGCGAGCACGGCGACCACCGCCGACACGACGGTCAGCACGGTGCGCACCACGGGGACCTACTCGCCGCGCGAGCGCGCCAAGCGCCGGCGGCCCAGCCCGATCGCGAGCCCGCCGAACGCCAGACCCGCGACGAGCAGCCCCAGGCCCAGCGGCAGCCGGTAGTCGCTCTGCGGTGCGGCCGCGGTGCCGAGGTAGCCGGCCGGGACCTCGGTGGGCACCGGCGGCTGCGTCGCGGTGGCGCCGTTGCCGCTGCCCCCGGACACGGGAACGAAGTTCCGCGGGATCGAGCAGCTCACGCCACCGAGGACCAGCGTGGTGTGCACGTCGGGCAGCGCCACGTCGTCGGCGTTGCGCAGGTGCGTGGTCACGTCGATGTTCCAGCCGGCTTGGGCCGTGGCCTCGCCGCTGCGCCAGCCGTCCTGCTTGATCAGCTGGTTGAACGAGGACACCCGCGACACCACCACGTCCGACAGCGACTTCGTGGGATCGGAGCCGTCGATGATCCGGGGCGCGCCCATGCGCAGGTTCTTCACGCTCAGCGAAGCCGCGCCCGCGGGCATCGTGACCTGCTTGAGCGTGTCGTCCTCGCCGCGCACCCAGAGCCGCGTGAGCGTGGTGGTGCCGGTGACCTTGTTCGGGGCCGAGCAGTCGGCCGCACTGCGGGCGCTCTCGAGCACCAGCATCGTGTCGTCGACCGGACGGTTCTTCGCGCGGGCGGTGTCGCGCAGCGCGTAGTTGGTCTCGGCGACGGCCGTGGGCACGTTCGTGGCCTGCAGCGCCGCGACCACGTTGTGGTCCCGGCTCGCGATCCCGGTCGGGTACGGGCTCTTGCTCGCGTCGGCGAACTTGCCGAGGTCGATCTCCCAGTTGCCGCCGAACGTCGAGCGCTCGCCGTCGTTCTTCGGCACGGCCACGCGGTCGGTCGAGAGCTTCGACTGGCCGGGGGTGAGCGGCGAGCGCTGCGTCTCGGTGATCAGCGAGCCGCCGTGCTGCGGGTCGGAACCCAGCCGCACAGACGCCACGTTGGCGAACGACACCGGGCCGCTCTTCTCGTCCACAGCCTTCACGGTCGGCGTCGTCTGCGCGGCGGCCACCGGGGCCAGCGCGGGCAGCGCCGCCACCGCCAGGATCGCCGCCTTCGTCACGAAACGAGTCATTGTCTCCCCACTGCCTTCGCCTCACACCCAGCGAGTCGTCAGCGTACGAGAAGCGACGAAACGCCCCGCGACAACCTTGCACCGTCGCCCACCGGTTGCGAAGCCGAAGTGCCGATTACTCACGAACTCACCCGATCGGGTTAGACCGGTGTGAGGGACCGGTGACCACCGGGCGCCACTGAGGGGAACACTACGATGACGGTGACCGTTGTCGACAATGACATCCGACTTCGGATTTTCACCGGCCACGGCCGGTCGCGGCACCAGCGGGGAGGCAACGATGGCACCGGCCAGCACCGGCGCTCTTTCGAGCGGCACCGGCACGTCCGGTGAGCCGGCGACCGAGCCGGCCACGGCCCCGGCCGTCCCGCTCGGTCATTCGGCCGGCGCGCTCGCCGACGCCGGTGACCTGCTGCGCGCGCTCGCCGCCCCCGTCCGGATCGCCATCGTGCTGCAGCTGCGCGAGGCCGACCGGTGCGTGCACGAGCTGGTGGACGCCCTCGACGTCGCGCAGCCGCTGATCAGCCAGCACCTGCGGGTGCTGAAGACGGCGGGCGTGGTGCAGGGCGAACGCCGGGGCCGGGAAGTCGTGTACCGCCTGGTGGACGACCACCTGGCCCACATCGTCGTCGACGCGGTCGCCCACGTGCAGGAAGGGAAGTGACCATGACCTCGGCTCCCCACTCGGCGCCGCCCCCCTCGGCCCCGGTGCCCGGCCGCCGTTCGACCAGGCAGCGGGCGGCGGTGGTCGACCTGCTCAGCACGGTCGACGACTTCCGTTCGGCGCAAGAGCTGCACGACGAGCTGCGCAAACGCGGTGACGGCATCGGCCTGACCACCGTGTACCGCACGCTGCAGTCGCTGTCGGAGGCCGGCGAGATCGACGTGCTGCGCACCGACTCCGGCGAGGCGATCTACCGCCGCTGCTCCACGCACCACCACCATCACCTCGTGTGCCGCGTGTGCGGGCGCACGGTGGAGGTCGAGGGCCCCGCCGTGGAGCGCTGGGCCGAGAAGATCGCGTCGGAGCACGGGTTCTCCGACATCAACCACACCGTGGAGATCACCGGCACCTGCGCCGAGCACGCCGGCTGACGCACGCTCAGTACTCGTAGGGGTCCTTCGGCGCGGTGATCCGCTCGACGGTCGCGGGCACGAAATCGGGTGTGTACCCGTTGTTCTCGTTCGCTGTGCCGGGCACGACCGTGCCGGAGACCCGCAGCCACGTGTCGCTCGGGAACCGGTCGGCCGCGCCGCCCTTGAGGTGCACGGTGACGGGCGCGGCGTCCGCGGCGCAGCAGCTGATCACCAGGCGCGCCAGCAGCGTGCTGGTGCCCTCGTGGACCACGAAGCCGGTCATGCCGATCGTGCGGCCGTTCATCGTGCCGTTGGCGTCCCAGCCCGCGCGCGTGACGACCTCGTTCACCGGCAGGTCCACGACCTTCCCGGCCGGCAGCGGCGGGAACGCGGCGGCCGACGTCGTCGCGGCGCTCGGCGACACGCGTGCGGCGGAGCGCGTGACCGAGTCGGCGCCGAGCGCGGGCGGCGCCACCAGGAACACCGCGAGCACGGGCACCACGAGCAGCCAGGCCGACCGCGCCGGATGCGCGTGGCCGTGACCATGACCATGACCGTGACCGTGACCATCGTCGACCTGATCGTCCCGCGCGGCCTCCTTCGCCGCGGCCCGTGCCGCCACGAGGTCGCGAAGGATCGCGACCACACCGAGCACCAGCATCACCACGCCGCCCGCGATGATCCACGGCTGCTGCGCGGGCTTCACGTAGCGCAGGTAGTCGCCGTTGACCGCGATCTTCACCAGCGCCCCGCCGAGCAGGATCAGCAGCACGTTCTGCGTCTCGCGCCTCATCGCGCACCCCCGAGCAGCAGCGCGCCCACCACCGTGGCGCACGCGAGGGCGACCACGAACGTCACCGGCGCGAACCGCACGGCGAACGACCTGCCGAACGTGCCGGCCTGCAGGGCGAACAGCTTCACGTCGATCGCCGGGCCGACCACGAGGAACACCAGCTTCGGCAGCAGCGGCACCGCCGTCAGCGACGCGGCCACGAACGCGTCGGCCTCGCTGCACAGCGCGAGCACCACGGCCAGCACCGCCATCACGACCACGCCGAGGACGACCTGGTCCGCCAGCACCCCGAACCACTTCGCGGGCACGAGCACGTTGAGCGTCGCCGAGATCAGCGCACCCAGCACGAGGAACCCGCCGGCCTCGACCAGGTCCGTGCGCGCCGTCTCCGCGAAGACCTTCCACCGCTGCCCCGGCTCGACGTCGGGCAGCCGCCGCAGCGCGCGCTCGGTGATCCACGAGAGCTTGCCCCAGCGGGCCCAGATCCAGCCCATCACCATCGACGTCGCGAGCGACCCCAGGAACCGCGCCAGCACCATCTCCGGCCGGCCCGGGAACGCGACTGCCGTGGCCACCAGCACCACCGGGTTCACGGCGGGCGCCGCCAGCAGGAACGTGAGCGCCGCGGCCGGCGCCACCCCCTGGCCGATCAGGCGCCGCGCCACCGGCACCGACGCGCACTCGCACCCCGGCAGCGCCACGCCCGCCAGCCCCGCGACACCCACGGCCGCGCCGGCGCGCCGGGGCAGCACACGTTGCAGCACCCGCGCGGGCACGAACGCGGCGATCGCCCCGCTGATCAGCACACCCAGCACGAGGAACGGCAGCGCCTGCACGCACACGGCCACGAACACCGTGGACCCGGTGCGCAGCGCGGGCACGTCGAACAGCTCCTGCAACCGGCCCTGCGCGAGGATCGCGACGAGCAGCACCGCGCAGAGGATCTCGATCGAACTGACCCGGATCCGCCGCGCGCGTCGCTTCTCTTCGGGCGCGTTTTCGGCAACGGTTTTCACGAGGCCCGATGATGCCAGCCGGCACCGACCTGATCACACCCGGACACGGCACGAGCGGACCGCTCGGACCGGTTTCGGCCCGAATCCGCCGTTCGCCCCGCCGGGAACCGGGCGAACCGGGCGTCAGCCGAGGCCTGGCAGCTCCGTGCGCAGCTGCGACGCGGTCGAGACGACGAGCATCAGCAGCGTGCCCAGCGCCGTCGGGTCCATGCCTTCGGCCGGGAACGCATAACGAAGCGTCACGTCGACCCCGCTGTCGGTGTGCCCGACGCCGAGCGTGCCGAACAACCCCTGCCCCGCGCGTTCGGCCACGGCGACCGCGATCGCCGGGTTGTCCGGCAGGTCCCACGCGACCACGCAGGTGAGGCTCAGAACCGTGAGCCCGTCGGCCAGCCGCGTGGCCTGGATGACGCACGGGACCTCGGCGTGGCGGAAGGTGATGGCGCCGTCGTCGTCCACGTTCACGTCGAGGTAGCGCTCGAGGGCCTCGCGCGCGAGCCCGAGCAGCGCGGCCGTCTCGGCGGCCTCCGAGCCGCTCACGAAGCCTCCCCCGCCCCGCGGTCGGCCTCGGCCTGGTCGATCGCGCCGCCGAAGCGGCGGTCGCGCTTGGCGAACTCGAGGCACGCGTTCCACAGGTGCGTGCGGTCGAAGTCGGGGAAGAGCGTGTCCTGGAAGACCATCTCCGCGTACGCCGACTGCCACAACATGAAGTTCGACGTCCGCTGCTCGCCCGAGGGCCGCAGGAACAGATCGACGTCGGGCATTTCCGGCTGGTACAGGTACTTCGCGATCGTGCGCTCGTCGATCTTGTCGGCCTTGAGCTTGCCCTCGACCACGTCCTGGGCGATCCGGCGCATCGCGTCACCCAGCTCCGCACGCCCGCCGTAGTTGACGCACATCGTCATGTTCAGCGCGGTGTTGTTCTTGGTCTTCTCTTCCGCGACCTGCAGTTCCTTGATCACGCTGGCCCACAGCTTCGGCCGGCGCCCGGCCCAGCGGATGCGCACGCCGATCGAGCCCAGGTAGTCGACCTGGCGCCGGATGGTGTCGCGGTTGAAGCCCATGAGGAAGCGCACCTCTTCGGGGCTGCGCTTCCAGTTCTCGGTGGAGAACGCGTAGACCGAAAGCCATTTCACGCCCAGCTCGACGGCGCCGCTCGCGACGTCGATCATCACGGCCTCGCCGCGCTTGTGGCCCTCGATGCGCGGCAGGCCGCGCTGGTTGGCCCAGCGGCCGTTGCCGTCCATGACCAGCGCCACGTGCTTCGGCACCAGTTCCTTCGGGATCTCCGGCGGCTTGGCTCCCGACGGGTGCGGATCCGGTGCCCGCAGCTCGTACCCCGACGCCCGGACCTCGCGTCCCCTGCGCAGCACTTCACGCCTCCTGGAAGAGTGAAAATCTCGTACGCGCAAGACCCTACTTGCCCGGCGCGGCGACCTCCCGGGCACGCCGCTCGACCAGCGGCAGCGAGCGCAGCTGGCGTTCGAGGTGCCACTGCAGGTGGGCCGCGACCAGGCCCGACGCGTCCCGCCGGGTCACTCCGTGCGAGGCCTCCGCCACCGGCCATTCGCCGTGCAGCAGGGCCTCGAGCAGGGTGAGCACCTCCGGCGCGGGGTGCACGGACCCCGCGATGCGGCAGTCCGGGCACATCGACCCGCCGGCGGCGACGTTGAACGCGGCGTGCGGGCCGGGCAGGCCGCAGCGAGCGCACTCGGTGATGGCGGGCGCCCAGCCGGCGTAGGCCATGGCCCGCAGGAAAAAGGCGTCGAGGACCAGCGACGCGTCCCGCTCACCCGCCGCGAGCGCCCGCAACGCGCCCACGACCAGCAGGTACAGCTTCAGCACCGGCTCGCCCTCTTCGGCCGAGAGCCGGTCGGCCGTCTCGGCGATGGCGCTGGCCGCGGTGTAGCGCTGGTAGTCGGCGACCAGCGGCAGCGCGAACGCGTCCACGGTCTCCACCTGGGTGATCACGTCGAGCGTGCGGCCGGTGTAGAACTGCACGTCGACGTGGCCGAACGGCTCCAGCCGCGCCCCGAACCGCGACGAGGTGCGGCGCACGCCCTTGGCCACGGCACGGACCTTGCCGTGGCGGCGGGTCAGCAGGGTGACGATCCGGTCGGCCTCACCTAGCTTGTGCGTGCGCAGCACCACTCCGGTGTCGCGGTAGAGGTTCACCACCCCGACATCGTCCCACCTTCGGGCGGTGCCGGGGCGGAGACACCCTGGTTCGAGCGGTGGTGGCCGCCACTCTGCCGGCGAGTCAGCGCTGCGGCGGCGGGAGCTGGCCCGGCTGGATCTTCTGCGTCGCCTCGGGTTCGGCGGGCGTGCTCGGCTGCGGCGCACCCGGCTTCAGCATCTGTGTGGGCTCGGCCTGCTCGAACGCGGTGGCGCCCGGCGATTCGGCGGCCGGCTGGGCGAAACCGCCGCTGACCGGGGCTGCCTGGCCGAAGCCACCGTTGGCCGGGGCCGGCCGGCCGAACCCGCCGTTGCCCGGGGTCACCGGCTGGCCGAAGCCACCCGAGGGCTGCTGGCCCGGCTGGCCGAAACCGCCCGGGTGCGGCTGGCCCGGCTGCATCGGCTGCACCGGCTGGCCGAAGCCGCCGGGAGCCTGCTGACCGAACCCGGGCTGGGCGCCGAACCCGGCCGGCTGCTGACCGAACCCGCTCGGCTGAGGGCCGGCGGGCGGGAAGCCGCCACCGAAGGGCTGCTGCTGACCGAAGCCCGGCTGCCCGGGCTGTCCGCCGGGTGCGGCGTCCACGGGCACGACGATCGTGCCGACGATCTTGTCCGAGAACGTCTGCGCCTTCTCGTCCCACAGCGGCCACAGATAGCCGATCGAGCACGTGATGCCGTCGACGAAGTGCGCGAGATCGCGCAGGAACGCCATGCCGGCGCCGATGGGCTGCCCGGTGGCCTCGTTGACGAGCTTGATGCCGACCACGCGCTTGCCGAGCGACTGCCCGGTGTTCCCGGCCGTGATCCAGCGGTTGTAGATCTGCCAGCCGATGAACCCGAGGATCACCAGGCCGTAGAGGATCCCCGCGACGGTCCACGACGCGATCCCGACCAGCGCGGCGATGATGATGCCGGCGACGTACGGACCGATGTCGATCAGGTACGCCAGTGCGCGCTGGCCCCAGTTCGCGTACCTCCCGCCGCCCGGCGGGCCGTACGGGTTCGGCGCGCCGTAGCCCGGCTGCCCGAACCCGGGCTGGGCGCCGAACCCCGGTGGCTGCTGGCCGAACCCCGGCTGGCCGAACCCGGGCTGCTGGCCGAAACCGCCGGGCTGCTGGGGGAACCCGCCCGTGGGCGGCTGCTGGCCGAAGCCGCCGGTATGTCCGAAGGGTGGCTGTCCCTGCGGCTGCCCGTAGGGATCGGTCATCGGGTGCTCCCCCTCGTCGTGGTGGCCCGCGTGCGACGGACACGCGAGAACCGGCCGAGTCCAACGTGGACAGGCCGGTGCGCGGGAGCGTACCGGGTCACCCCGCGCCGCGCCCGAGCGGGCGTGAAGACCCTTCCGGGAAAAGGGAAACTCAGACCGACAAGCCGGTGAACGGCGCGAAGGGCAGGTTGCGCACCACGAACCAGACGGCGAACACCACCGCCACCACGAGCGGCGTGCGCCGCCAGTGCAGCCACGACCGCACCGCCCGCCCGCGCAGCCGCCCGACCGTCCACGCGACGCCGCTCCACGCGAACAGCACCACGAAAACCAGCGCCACCGCGTTGTAGTGCACCGCGCCGGCGAGGTCGCCGTGCATCAGGCTGTAGGCCATCCGCATGCCACCGCAGCCGGGACAGTCGATGCCGAACAGGAACTTGGTCGGGCACACCGGCAAGGGGCCGCCCGGCGTCGTCGGATCACCGAGCCACACGGCCGCACAGCACACGCCGAGCGCCCCCACCGCGGCCGCCGGGCCCGACAACGCGCGGGCCGTGGCCCGCAGGCCCCGCGCCGGGAGTCCTGTGTAGACGGTGCTCACGACGGCCACACCCCGGCCGAGGGGCCCGCGATCAGGAGCACGAACAACACCACCAGGAAGTACGCCGCGAGCCCGATCGGGATCGCCGGCGCCGACCACATCGCCCACTTGCCCGCCAGGCTCGCGGCGCGCTGCGCCTCGGCGAAGCGGCCCTGGTACCACAGCGAGTCGACCTCGGCGGCCTTCACGATCGAGACGATCCCGAGCGGCAGGCAGCGGAAGATCGTGGTGAGGATCCCCCACACGAGCCGGTTGTCCGGCGGTGGCGGGTACACCGGCTGCGGGACGCCGTAGTAGTACGGGCCGCCCGGCGGCGGCGGGTACTGCCCGCCCGGGGGCGGGTACGGGCCGGTCATCGTGTCTCCCTGGGGTCGCGTCGCTCGGTGTCGACGCTACCGCCGCGAGCGGACCAGCGTCCCGGCGGCCGGGAACCCCGGACCGCGGTGGGTCGTCGGGGCCAGGAGCGACAGCACGACCGGCGCGCGGGCGAGCAAGCCCCGCGGTCTGCGCACCCGGGCCGGCACCGCCCGGCGTCGTCGCAACGGCGGTCGCTGGACGGCCGCCGGTCAAAAGCCGAGGCGGCGCAGCTGCTTCGGGTCGCGCTGCCAGTCCTTGGCGACCTTGATGTGCAGGTCGAGGTAGACCTTCGAGCCCAGCAGACCCTCGATCTGCCTGCGCGCCGTGGCGCCGACCTCCCGCAGCCGCTCGCCCTTGTGCCCGAGGATGATGCCCTTCTGGCTGGGACGCTCGACGTAGAGGAACGCGTGGACGTCCACGAGGTCGTCGCGGCCTTCGCGCGGCAGCATCTCCTCCACGGTCACCGCGATGGAGTGCGGCAGCTCGTCGCGCACGCCCTCCAGCGCGGCCTCGCGGATCAGCTCGGCCACGAGCGTCATCTCGGGTTCGTCGGTGAGCTCACCGCCCGGGTAGAGCTGCGGGCCCTCCGGCAGCCGCGCCACGAGCAGGTCGGCCACGGTCTGCACCTGGAAACCGTCCACAGCGGACACCGGCACGAGGTCGGCGAACTCCATCACGCCCTGCAGGGCCAGCAGCTGCTCGGCCACCTGCTCGGGCTTCACCAGGTCGGTCTTGGTGACCACGCCGATCACCGGGGTGCGGCGCGCGATCTTCGTGAGCTCCGCGGCGATGAACTTGTCGCCGGGGCCGATCTTCTCGTTGGCCGGCACGCAGAACCCGACCACGTCCACTTCGGACCACGTCTCGTGCACCACGTCGTTGAGCCGCTGCCCGAGCAGCGTGCGCGGGCGGTGCAGGCCGGGTGTGTCGATGATGACCAGCTGCGCGTCCTCGCGGTGCACGATGCCGCGGATGGCGTGCCGGGTCGTCTGCGGCTTGCTGGAGGTGATGGCGACCTTCGAGCCCACGAGCGCGTTGGTCAGCGTCGACTTGCCGGCGTTGGGCCGGCCGACGAAGCAGGCGAAGCCGGAGCGGTGCGCGTCGGCCATCAGCGCAGCACCTCGACGACTTCACCCTTCGGATCGGCCAGGACGATCGGCGCGGTCTTCGCGATGTCCCGCACGGCGTGCACCGAGGCCTCCTTGATCAGCGCGTCGGCACTCACCACCACGGCGGCCTCGAGCCCTTCGGCGCCGCTCGCGAGCGCGGCGGCCACGGCGGCCTGCACGGCCGTGAGCTTGAACGACGGCTGGTCCACGGTCACCGCGGCATACGTCCGGCCGTCGGTGTCGCGCACGGCCGCGCCCTCCTCGGCGCCGACGCGGGCGCGTGCCGACCGGGCCAGCGTGACGAGCTTCTGGTCCTCGGCCTCGAGGTCAGGCATGTTCGACTCTCCTGTCGCGTTCTTCGGGCTGGGGCACCCGCGTGCGCCGGCGCGTGCCGGACTCGGTCACGGCGTCGGCATCGGCCGGGTGGACGACGACCGACGTGATCCGCATGCGGCCACGGCGGTCCTTGCCCCCCTCGGCGAACAGCCGAAGGCCGGCGACCTCGGCTTCGGCCCCCGGAAGAGGGACCCTACCCAGTCGTTGGGCGAGCAGGCCGCCCACGGTCTCCACGTCGTGGTCGTCGAGGTCGAGCCCGAACAGCTCGCCGAGGTCGTCGACGCTCAGCCGCGACGACACGCGCACCGCGCCGCCTTCGAGCTCCTCGACGTCGGGGCGCTCGTCGGTGTCGGACTCGTCGGTGATCTCGCCGACGATCTCCTCCAGCACGTCCTCGATGGTCAGCAGGCCCGCGGTGCCGCCGTACTCGTCGACCGCGATCGCCATGTGGTTGTGGGTGAGCTGCATTTCCTTGAGCAGGTCGTCGAGCCGCTTCGAGTCGGGCACGAAGCTCGCCGGGTTCATCACCTGGTCCACGACCGTGCTCGGCCCGTCCGGGTCCATGTACGCCGGCATGAGGTCCTTGATGTTGACCACGCCGACGATGTCGTCCACGGACTCGTCGATCACCGGCACGCGGGTGAACCCGGTGCGCAGTGCCAGCGCGAGCGCCTGGCGCACGGTCTTGGTGCGCTCGATCCACACGATCTCCGTGCGCGGCACCATCACCTCGCGCGCCACCGTGTCGCCCAGCTCGAACACCGAGTGGATCATCTCGCGCTCGGAGTCCTCGACCACGCCGCGTTCCTGCGCGAGGTCGACGAGCTCCCGCAGCTCGACCTCCGAGGTGAACGGGCCCTCGCGGAAGCCCTGGCCGGGGGTGATCGCGTTACCGATCACGATCAGCAGCCGCGACAGCGGGCCGAGGATCGACCCGAGCACGCGCACGGGCCCGGCGACGATCATGCCGACGCGGTACGGGTGCTGGCGGCCGATGGTGCGCGGACCAACGCCGATGAGCACGTAGCTCACCACCACCATCACCACAGCGGAGGTGAGCACGGCGAGCCACAGCTTGCCGAACCAGGCGAGGAACGAGACGGTGACCAGCACCGTGGCCGTGAGCTCGCAGCCGAGGCGCAGCAGCAGGAGCAGGTTGATGTGGCGGCGACGTTCGGCGACGACGGCGGCGAGCTGGCGCGCACCGGCCCGGCCGATGCGCACGAGCCCTTCGGTGCGGGCCTGCGAAACGGTGCTGACGGCCGCGTCGGCGGCCGCGAACACCCCGGCCAGCAGCACGAGCGCCACCGCGACGACGAGCTGTGCCGTGGGACTGCCCATGATCGCTGCCTAGGGGGTTTCCTCGACCGGGTTCGGCGCGGTCGAGGTCACCGGCTTGACCGGCGTGTCCAGGCCCGCGATGCCGAGCACGCGGTCGTCGGCGTTGCGCTGCGCGTTCTTGCGGTTCAGCTCGGCCACGGCCGACTGGAACTCGGTGAGGATGCGCTTCTGCAGACCGAACATCTCGCGCTCTTCGGCCGGCTCGGCGTGGTCGTAGCCGAGCAGGTGCAGCACGCCGTGGACGGTGAGCAGGTGCAGCTCGTCGATCAGCGCGTGGCCCGCGGTCTTCGCCTGGTCCTTGGCGAACGCCGGGCACAGCACGATGTCACCGAGCAGCGCCGGCGACGCGTCGGGCGCGTCGGGGCGGCGCGACGAGTCGAGCTCGTCCATCGGGAAGGCCATCACGTCGGTGGGCCCGGGCAGGTCCATCCAGCGTTCGTGCAGGTCTTCCATCACTTCGAGCGTGACGCAGAGGATGGACAGCTCGGCGAGCGGGCTGACCTCCATCTTGTCCAGCGCGTACCGCGCGGCCGACACGATCGACGCCTCGTCGACGTCGACGCCCGACTCGTTGGCGATCTCGATGCTCATCGGCGGTTGCCCTTCCAGCCGCCCTGCTGTTGTTCCTGCGCGTCCTGCACCGCCTGCCACTTCTCGTACGCGTCGACGATGTCGCCGACGAGGCGGTGCCGCACCACGTCCTGGCTGGTCAGCTCGGCGAAGTGCAGGTCGTTGACCCCGTCGAGGATGTCACGGACCACCCGCAGGCCGCTCTTCTGGCCGTTGGGCAGGTCGACCTGCGTGATGTCGCCGGTGACCACGATCTTCGACTGGAAGCCGAGGCGGGTGAGGAACATCTTCATCTGCTCGGGCGTGGTGTTCTGGGCCTCGTCCAGGATGATGAAGGCGTCGTTGAGCGTGCGCCCGCGCATGTAGGCCAGCGGCGCGATCTCGATCGTGCCGGCCTGCATGAGGCGCGGGATCGAGTCGGGTTCGACCATGTCGTGCAGCGCGTCGTAGAGGGGGCGCAGGTACGGGTCGATCTTCTCGTTGAGCGTGCCCGGCAGGTAGCCGAGCCGCTCGCCCGCCTCGACGGCCGGGCGCGTGAGCACGATCCGGGTGACCTGCTTGGCCTGCAGCGCCTGCACGGCCTTCGCCATGGCGAGGTACGTCTTGCCGGTACCGGCGGGGCCGATGCCGAAGACGATGGTGTGCTTGTCGATGGCGTCGACGTAGCGCTTCTGGTTGAGCGTCTTGGGCCGGATCGTCTTGCCGCGGCGGGAGACGATGTTGAGGCTCAGGACCTCCGCCGGCGACGCGTCGCCCGAGGACAGCATGCCGATGGTGCGGCGCACGGTGTCGGGGCCGACCTGCTGACCGCCGGTGGCGAGCTGCACCAGGTCGGTGAAGACGCGTTCGGCGAACGCCACGTCGGCGGGCGCGCCGGTGAGGGTCACTTCGTTGCCGCGCACGTGCACGTCGGCGGCGAGGAGCTCCTCGGCCACGCGGAGGTTTTCGTCACGCGAGCCGAGCAGGCTCAGCACGGCGGCTTCGGGGATGGGGAAGCGGGACTGGGCCACGGGGGCCGCGTCCTCGTTCTTCGACTGCGCTGCCTTGCCGGCGGCGTCGGGACGGGCGGCTCCACCCTGTGCGGTTCCGGCCACGTGGCCTCTGGCCTGCTTTCTGCTGCTTCGCCTACGTACTTCTGACTGCTGTCGATGCTACTGGTTCGCCGGTCCCCGACGCAGGTCGGTTTCAGGCGTGGCGCCCGAACAGCCCGAGCTGCTCGCCGCCCAGCACGTGGGCGTGGACGTGGAACACCGTCTGCCCCGCGTCGCCGTCGGTGTTGAACACCACGCGGTACCCGGACTCGGTGATGCCTTCGAGCTCCGCCACCTTTCGCGCGCTGAGCACCACCGCGCTCAGCAGCTCGGGGTCCGCCGCGGCCAGCTCGCCCACGTTGCGGTAGCGCTTCTTCGGCACCACCAGCACGTGCACCCGGGCCTGCGGATTGATGTCCCGGAACGCGAACGTCCGGTCGTCCTCGTACACGACGTCCGCCGGAATCTCCCCCGCGATGATCCGCTCGAACAACGTCTCCGCATCACTCATGCGCCACACCCTACAAACAACGACGCACCACCGGAGATCGCCACCACCCGGACGCCCACCCGCACCTAGGGCGCCCACCACACCGTGGGCTTCACCCGGGCGCCCACCGCACTTAGGGGCCCCACCGCACCGTGGCGGCTCTCGAGAAGATGTCCACCCCCACCGCGCGCCCACCGCACCGTGGGGCCTCCGGGGGCTCGGCCCCCGGGCAACACGCGTCTCTTCGGACGGCGAAGGAGATCCGAAGGATCTACGACGACAGCCGACGGCGAAGAGACGCCGCGGGGGGCGGTGGACCCTGGGGGTCGGCCCACCGCGCCTCCGCGGCTCCGCCGGACCGAGGGGGGAGGTGCCCGGCGGGGTTCTTTCGGGTAGCGCGCATCAGGGTTACCCACCCAGTGGCGCGCTCAAACGTCTTTGTGCTCAACGTCCTGGTGTTGCGCGTTCGTGACGAGCGTAGCTGCTCGGAGTGTGATCGCGCCATGACTCGCCGCAAAAAGGGGCCGCATTCGTGCCCTCGCCGGCTACCTCCACCGTCCCGTCAGGACACCCAGTGCGCCCAGTGCAACGGCGGCCGCCGTGGAGGTGCGCAGCACAGTCGGTCCGAGGCGGACGGTGGTGGCGCCAGCGGCTTCGAGGGTGCTCAGTTCTTCGTCGGTGATGCCGCCTTCGGGGCCGACGACGAGGAGGATGTCGCCGGTGTCGGGAAGTCCGACGTCGGTGAGCCGGCTGGTCACCCCGGACTCCAGCACGAGCGTGCGCGACATCGTGGCGGCCAGCTGGGCGAGCTCTCGGGTGCCGACGGGTTCGGTGACGTCGGGCACGTGCGCGCGGCGGGCCTGTTTGGCCGCGGCCCGGACGGTGGCGCGCCAGCGCCCGAGTGCCTTGTCGCCGCGTCCGCCGTCGTCCCACTTCGCGACGCTGCGCGCCGCGCGCCAGGGCACGATCGCATCGGCGCCGGCCTCGGTGGCGAGCTCCACGGCGAGCTCACCGCGGTCGCCCTTGGCCAGGGCCTGCGCGACGACCACGCGCAGCGCCGGCGGCTCCTCGTCCCAGCGTTCGACGACGCTCAGCGTGAGCGACGCGTCGCGCCCGGCCTGCACTGCGTCGACGACGCAGCGAGCCATGGCGCCGGCACCGTCGGAAAGCACGAGCTGCTCGCCGACCCGCAGCCGGCGCACGGTGGCGGCGTGCCGGGCTTCCTCGCCGTCGAGCACGGCCGAGCCGCGGTCGGGTACGGCGGTGGCGAGGAAGACCGGCAGCGTGGTGTCGGGCACGGGTCAGCGGTGCTTCGTGCGCAGCTTGGAGAACAGGCCGCCGTGCTTGCTGCCGTTGGCCGCCAGGGTGGGCACCTCTTCGCCGCGCTGCTGGGCCAGCTCCACGAGCAGGTCGCGCTGGGCCTCGTCGAGCTTGGTCGGCACCACCACGTCGATGTGCACGTGGAGGTCGCCGCGGCCGTCGACGCGCCCGGACGAGCGCAGCCGCGGCATCCCCTTGCCGGTGAGCACGAGTTCGGTGTTGGGCTGCGTGCCGGGTTCCACGTCGAGCTCGTAGTCGCCGTCGACGAGGGTGGTGATCGGCACGGTCGCGCCGAGCGCCGCGGTGGTCATCGGGATGCGGAAGTTGCAGTGCAGCTCGTTGCCCTCGCGGACGAACACGTCGTGGGGCAGCTCGTCGATCTCCACGTAGAGGTCGCCGGCGGGGCCGCCGCCGGGGCCGACCTCGCCCTGGCTCGAGAGCCGGATGCGCATGCCGTCGCCGACGCCCGGTGGGATCTTTGCCGTGACGTTGCGGCGCGCGCGGATGCGCCCGTCGCCACCGCACTGGCGGCACGGGTCGGGGATGACCTCGCCGAAACCGCGGCAGACCGGGCAGGGGCGGGCCGTGACGACCTGGCCGAGGAACGAGCGCTGCACCGACTGCACCTCGCCGGCGCCACCGCAGGTGTCGCAGGTCTTGGTGGTCGTGCCCTCCGCGGTACCGGCGCCGCGGCACAGGTCGCAGACCACGGCCGTGTCGACGGTGATCTCGCGGTCGGCACCCGTGGCGCACTCCTCGAGCGTGAGCGCGAGGCGGATCAGCGCGTCGGAGCCCGGCTGAACGCGGCTGCGCGGCCCGCGGCCCCGGCCGCCGCCACCACCACCGGCGGCGCCGAAGAAGGCGTCCATGATGTCGCCCAGCCCGCCGAAGCCGGCGAACGGGTCGCCGCCCCCGCCGCCGCGGGCGCCCGAGTCCATCGGGTCGCCGCCGAGGTCGACGATCTTGCGCTTCTGCGGGTCGGAGAGCACCTCGTAGGCGGTGGTCACCTCGCCGAACTTGTGCTGCGCGTCCTCCGACGGGTTCACGTCGGGGTGCAGCTCACGGGCCAGCTTGCGGTACGCGCGCTTGATCTCCTGATCCGACGCGTTCTTGGCCACCCCGAGGATCCCGTAGTAGTCCCTCGCCACGTTTTCTGCCTTCTCCTTCTGCTCTGCCCCGACCGTCAGCGGCCGGACAGGATCTGCCCCACGTAGTTGGCCACCGCGCGGACGGCCGCGATGGTGCCCGGGTAGTCCATCCGGGTGGGTCCGACGATGCCCATGCCTCCCAGCAGCATGTCGTCCCGGCCGTAGCCGATCGACACGACCGAGGTGCTGCGCATCTGCTCGTCTTCATTTTCCTCGCCGATGAGGACCGTGACCGCACCGGGGTTGCGGGCCGCGGCCAGCAGCTTCAGCACGACCACCTGCTCCTCGAGCGCTTCGAGGACCTGCCGCAGCGAGCCCGGGAAGTCCGCGACGTTGCGGGTCAGGTTCGCCGTGCCGCCCAGCACCAGGCGTTCCTCCGGGTGCTCGACCAGCGACTCGATCAGCACCGTACAGATGCGGGTGAGGCTGTCGCGCAGCTCGCCCGGCGCCACCTCCGGCAGCTCGGCCACGCGGGCCGCGGCTTCGGCGAGCCGGCGCCCGGCCAGCGCGCCGTTGAGCACGGTCCGCAGCCGCAGCACGCTCTCCTCGGTGAGCACGTCGCCGAGGTCGACCGTGCGCTGGTCCACGCGGCCCGAGTCGGTGATCAGCACGAGCATCAGCCGCGCCGGCGTGAGCGGCACCACTTCCAGGTGGCGCACCGCGGCGTTGGTGAGCATCGGGTACTGCACCACCGCGACCTGTCGGGTGAGCTGCGCGAGCAGCCGCACCGACCGGCGCAGCACGTCGTCGAGGTCGGTGCCCGAGTCGAGGAACGTCGTGATCGCCCGCCGCTCGGCCGCCGAGAGCGGTTTGATCTCCGAGAGCTTGTCCACGAACAGCCGGTAGCCCTTGTCCGTGGGGATCCGCCCCGCACTGGTGTGCGGCTGGGTGATGTAGCCCTCTTCCTCGAGCGCGGCCATGTCGTTGCGCACGGTCGCGCTCGACACGCCCAGGTTGTGCCGCTCGACGATGGTCTTGGACCCCACCGGCTCCTGGTTCGAGACGTAGTCGGCCACGATCGCGCGCAGCACCTCGAAGCGACGCTCGTCCGTGTTCGCCACCGGCACCTCCCTGCTTTCGACCCGCTACTCACAACGAGTTTACGGAAGCCTGAGTGCCCGGCGCTCAACCCGGCGTGTCCCGGCGCCCGGGATCACCCGGGAGCCGCCGCGGGTCGCAGGTAAAAGAATGGCAAAAGACCCTTAATGCCGATAAACCGGACAATTGAAATCTTCGCTTGCTAGGGGAACCGGCAACCGGTTTGCTGCCTCAGAAGAACGTGGTGGATCCCCGAGAGCCGAGGGTAGTTGTGGACAATAACGGGCGCGCACCCGAAATCGCCGAAATCGGACAGCGAGCCGCGGAGGCCCAGGAGCGCCTCAAGCGCGTCGCCGCCACGGCGACGAGCACCGACGGCGCCGTCACCGTGACCGTGAACACGAGCGGAGCGTTGCAGCAGCTCAGCTTCGGCCCCCGCGCCGACGAGATCAGCCGCAGCGCGCTGGCCGCGGCCGTCGTCGCCACCGCCCACCGCGCCCAGGCCCAGGCGGCCCAGCAGCTGCACGCCATCATGGCCCCGCTCATCGGCGAAAACAGCGACGCGATGAAATTCCTCGACGAGCAGATTCCGACGCCGGAAGTGCCCGAGGAAACGCCGCCGGCTCCCGCGGAAACCCGACAATTCTTCAATCGTGAGGACGACGGTGGGACGCCGCCTCCTCCGCGCCCGCCGGCACCCCCGGCCCCTCCGGCTCCGCCCGTGCGTCCTTCGCGCCCGACGCGCCCGCCCGCCGACGGCTCCGATGACGACGACTACTACAACGGCGGCTCGATCCTGGGGAGGGGCTTCTGATGGCCGGTACGCAGCAGGTGAACCTCACGGCGTTGCAGACGCACAAGGGTGAGGTGCAGGACATCGGGGCGGGTGTGAAGACAGCCGCCGAGGCCACCTCGTCCGGGCAGGCCCTCAACGACTGGGCGTTCGGCATCGTGGGGCAGGCGTTCGCCCTCCCGTTGCAGTTGTACCTGTCGTCCGCGACGGAGTTCATCGGCCAGGTCGCGTCGTGCGCCGACACCATCGCCGACAAGCTCCAGCAGGCCCACGACCACTACGACACGAACGAGCAAGGCACGAAGGACAAGGTCAACTCGTTCGGCAAGGAGCTCCCGCAATGACGGAGACCCAGGAAAACCCGCTGGTCGCGACCACGGAGCCGTCGAGTGGGCTCGTGACGCAGATGGGCACGTCGAGCAACGAGTGGGACAACCTCAATGCCCAGGGTGCGGGCGCCGGCATCCTGAGCGACGCCGCCTCGACCATCACCGATGCTCGCAACGGAGACTGGCTCAACCTGGGCATGGACGTCGCCACCGACGCGCTGGACCTGCTCGGTGTCGCGATGGACCCACTGGGTTCGCTCGCGAGTGCCGGCGTCGGCTGGCTGATCGAGCACATCAGCTTCCTGAAAGACGGGCTCGACAAACTCGCGGGCAACCCCGAAGAGATCACGGCCAAGTCGGTGACCTGGACGAACATCTCGAAGCAGCTCACCACCAGCGCCGGTCAGTACGAGCGGGCCGCAGCCAAGGTGGCTCCCGAATTCAACAGCTCCGGGGGCCAGGCCTACCAGAACATGGCCAAGGGCTACGTCGCCACGCTGCGCGGTGCCGCGGGCCAGGCCCAGGGCGCGTCCACGGCGATGAACATCGCCGGCGCTCTGGTCGGCACCGAGCGCGGCTTGATCCGCGACATGATCTCGTCCTTCGTGGGCGACTTGATAGTCAAGGCGATCGCCGCGCTCGCAGCCTCCTGGTGCACGTTCGGCGGCACGATCGCGGCCTTCATCGCCGACACCGTGGTCGAGGGAGGGATTCTCGCGGAGAAGATCAGCACCCGGATCGCTCAGGTCGTCGAGAAGCTGGACAAACTCGCCCAGAGCGCCGGCAAGGCGAAGGGCGCCATCGAAGAAGCTTCGAAGGCACTCGAGAAGCTCGGCAAGGCCGCAGGCAAGGTGTCCGACAAGAGCCTTGACGCCGCGGTGAGCCTCGAGAAGAAGGGCGGCGAGCTGAAGGACGCCGGCCACGCCGCGACGACCGCCGAACGCGCCGAGGGCTGGAAAGACGGGTTGGCGAACAAGATCCCCAAGAGTGATCGGATCAAGGACTGGGGCGAGGACTACTCGGAAGACGGCCGGAGCATGTTCAGCCCCAAGGAATGGGGCAAATCGAGCGCGGACGGCAATGTTCCGAAGTTCAGCGCGGCGGATGGCGTGGGACTGGTCACCGAGTCGCGCCGCCAGGCGAACGAGCAAACCGACCGCTACTCGGAAACCGCCGAGGCGTACGAGAAGGAGCACAAGAGCGAGTCCGAGGGTGAAAAGGCCCAAGGCAGCGGTGAGGAAAAGCCGGAGTGAGCGCCAAGAACGTCGATGCGGAGGAAGTCGCGCGCGTCAACCGGAGCGGACGGTTGCACCCGTCGCAGCGGTGGAAGGTGCTGGGCGGGCCTTTCCTGCTCGCCCTCGTCTGTCTGGTCTTCGCGGTCATCGAATTGCTCCGCGTGCCGGGCGGCCCCTCCGGTTATGTCTATGGCGGCGTCGCGATCATCGTCATCCTCGCGTTCGGTGCGTTCTGCGTCAGCAGATTGCTCTTGCTCGCCAAGGGAACCGTCACCACGTTCACCGGCTTCACCCACGACGTCGGATACGGGAAAGTGCCGGTCAAGCCCTACCCGATCCTGCTGCACGCCTCCAAGAGCCGCGGCGGCAACCCGATCCACAGCATCACCTTCGACGGCCGGACCATGCACCTCTACGGCGGCTGGTACAGGAAGTTCCAGCCCGAACACGACAACACCATCGTGCTCACGCCCAACGGCAAAGTGATCGTCAACGTGATCCCGGCGTGAACAAGGGGCGCGGCGGCATGTCACCGCGCCCCCGAAATCCTCAGCCGGCCGCAGCAGCGCTCAGCGCCGCGAACTCCTCCTCCGTCAACGAGATCTCCGCCGAAGCCACGTTGTCCTCCAGGTGCGCGACGCTGGACGTGCCCGGGATCGGCAGCATCACCGGCGAACGCTTGAGCAGCCACGCCAGCGCCAGCTGCGAAGGTGACGCACCGTGCTCCTTCGACACCTGCGAGAGCGGGCTGTCCGGCCCGGCCAGCGAACCCGTGGCGAGCGGGAACCACGGGATGAACGCGATGCCCTCGGCCGTCACGTGGTCCAGCAGCGGTTCGGCGTGGCGGTCCGCGAGGTTGAAGCGGTTCTGCACCGAGACGATCGTGGCCGTCTTCTGGGCCTCGACGAGCTCGTCGACCGAGACCTCCGACAGGCCGATGTGCCGGATCTTCCCCTCCTGCTGCAGTGCCGCGAGCTCCCCGACCTGGTCCGCGACGGGCACCTTCGGGTCGATGCGGTGCAGCTGCAGCAGGTCGATGCGCTCGAGCCCGAGGTGGCGAAGGCTCAGCTCCACCTGCTGGCGCAGGTACTCGGGCCGACCGACGGGGATCCACTGGTTCGGCCCCTGCCGCGTGAAGCCGGCCTTCGTGGCGATCACCAGGTCGTCGGCGTAGGGGTGCAGCGCCTCGCGGATGAGCAGGTCGGCCACGAACGGCCCGTACGCGTCGGCGGTGTCGATGAGGTTGACCCCCAGCTCGATGGCCCTGCGCAGCACACGCACGGCCCCCTGGGGGTCACGCGACTCGCCCCACACGCCGGGGCCGGGCAGCTGCATCGCGCCGAACCCGAGCCGCACGACGGGCAGGTCGCCGCCGATCGCGAACGTGCCGGACGACTTCGCGGGCTGTGCTGACATGGAGCGTTCTCCTTCGAAGCGAGCTGACCGTACAGCCCACTTCTACGCCCGCCCGCGCGTCCCAGCCAGCCGCCCCCGCGACCTGGCCCGGGTGAAGCACCCCGCGAAGCTTCCCCGGGCCAGGAAGATCAGGTGTTCTTCGGGAACCCGAGGTTCACGCCCGCGTGCGAGGTGTCCGGCCACCGCGAGGTGACCACCTTCGTGCGGGTGAAAAAGTGGAACCCCTCGGGCCCGTAGGCGTGGGTGTCGCCGAAGAGCGAGTCCTTCCAGCCGCCGAACGAGTAGTACCCGACCGGCACCGGGATCGGCACGTTCACGCCGACCATGCCCACCTCGACCTCGTTCTGGTAGCGCCGCGCGGCCGCGCCGTCGCCGGTGAAGATGGCCGTGCCGTTGCCGTACGGGCTCGCGTTGACCAGCCCGAGTGCCTCCTCGAAGCTCGCCGCGCGCGCCACCGACAGCACGGGGCCGAAGATCTCGTCGGTGTAGACCGACATCCCGGGGGCCACGTGGTCGAACAGCGTCGGGCCGAGCCAGAACCCGTCGCCGGGGACCTCGATACCGCGGCCGTCCATCACGAGCGAGGCGCCTTCGGCCACACCGGCGTCCACATAGGACGTCACGCGCTCGTGGTGCGCCTTCGTCACCAGCGGGCCCATCTCCGACTCCGGCTCACGGCCGTCGCCCACCCGCAGGCGCGCCATCCGCTCGGTGATCTTGGCGACGAGCTCGTCGCCGACCGGGTCGACGGCTACCACCACCGACACCGCCATGCACCGCTCCCCCGCCGACCCGAACCCGGCCGACACGGCGGCGTCGGCGGCGAGGTCGAGGTCGGCATCGGGCAGCACGACCATGTGGTTCTTCGCGCCGCCCAGCGCCTGCACGCGCTTGCCGTGGCGGGTGCCCGTCTCGTAGACGTAGCGCGCGATCGGGGTGGACCCGACGAAGGAGATCGCCTTGACCTCAGGGTGTTCCAGGAGGCCGTCCACGGCGGCCTTGTCACCGTGCAGCACGTTGAACGCGCCCGCGGGCAAGCCGGCCTCCGCCAGCAGCTCGGCGATGAACAGCGCCGCCGACGGGTCCTTTTCGCTCGGCTTGAGCACCACGGTGTTGCCGCAGGCCAGCGCGTTGGGCACGAACCACAGCGGCACCATCGCGGGGAAGTTGAACGGCGAGATCACCCCGACGACCCCGAGCGGCTGCAGGATCGAGTACACGTCCACGCCGGTGGAGGCGTTCTCGCTGAACCCGCCCTTGAGCAGCTGCGCGGCGCCGCACGCGTACTCGACGTTCTCGACGGCCCGGGCAATCTCCCCGGCCGCGTCGGACTCGACCTTGCCGTGCTCGCTCGTGATGATCTTCGCCAGCTCGTGCTTGCGTGCCGCCAGCAGCTCGCGGAACGCGAACAGCACCCGCGTGCGCCCGGCCAGCGACGTGCCGCGCCACCCCGGCAGCGCGGCCGAGGCGGCGGCCACCGCCTGGTCGACCTCGGCCTGGCCCGCGAAGTCCACCTTCGCCCGCACCTGGCCGGTCGCGGGGTCGTACACGTCGCCGGTGCGCTCGGCGGCGCCGGTGAACGGCTTGCCGTCGATCCAGTGGCTGATGCGGTCGGTCACGGCGGGGGGCTCCTCGCGTTCGGGGTCACGGCTCGCCATCGAGTCTCGGCTCGCGCGCCACGCGGACGCCATCGGCAACGTGTACGGAGTCCCGCGCGCGGCCGTACAGTCTGTGCCTGCCGGGTGTGCGGAAGAGGGGCGAAATCGATGTACCCGACGGTGTCCGAGGTACTCGCGTTGCCGGCTCTGCGCCAGGGCCGGCCGCACGTCGTGGCGGGCAGCACGGGACTCGACCGGCCGGTGCGCTGGGCGCACGTGGCCGAGGTCGCCGACATCGCCCACCTGCTGCGTGGCGGCGAGCTGGTGCTCACCACGGGCGTCGCGCTACCCGATGACGGCCCGTCGCTCGCCCGCTACGTCGGCGACCTCGCCGAGGTGGGCGTGGCCGGCGTGGTGGTGGAGCTGGTGCGGCACTGGAGCGATCGCCTGCCGAACGCCCTGGTCGAGGCCGCCGAACAGCGCGGCCTGCCGTTGATCACGCTCTCCCGCGAGACCCGCTACGTCGCGGTGACCGAAGCCGTGAACGGGCTGATCGTCGACGCCCAGGTCGCCGAGCTGCGCGCCGCCGAGCGGGTGCACGAGACGTTCACCGCCCTCACCGTCGCGGGCGCGGAGCCCGGGGTGGTGCTCGGCGAGGTGACGCGGCTGACCGAGCAGCCCGTGGTGCTGGAGACGCTGGCACACGAGGTGCTCGCCTACGACGCGGCCGGCACCGACCCCGCCGAGCTGCTCACGGGCTGGCCGGCGCGCTCGCGGGTCGTGCAGCTCGGCGAGCGCACGGGCTACCACGCGGGGGCGGGCTGGCTCGTCACCGTGGTCGGCGCGCGCGGCCACGACTGGGGCCGGCTCGTGGTCGTGTGCGCGGAGCCGCCGCCGCACCGGCACCGGGTGGTGGCCGAGCGCGCGGCGTCGGCGCTGGCCGTCCACCGGCTCGTGGCTCGCGACACCGACACGCTCGAACGGCTGGCGCACCGGGCGGTGGTCACGGAGCTGCTGGCTTCGCCGGCACCCTCGGCGGAACTGCTCGCGCGGGCTTCGGCGCTGGCCGTGCCGCTGGTCGGAAGGCGGTTGATCGGGCTGGCGGTGCGTCCGCGCATCACGGCGTCCGCGCGGCAGTCGCTGTCGACGCCGGTGCTGCTGCGCGAGCTGGCGGAGGCGACGGCGCTGGCCACGCGGCGGGCGAAGGTGTCGGCGCTCGTGTCGACGGACGAAACCTGCGTGCGGGCCCTGCTCGCGCTGTCCCCGGAAGCGCACACGGACAACGTGCTGCACCGGCTCGCGACCGACATCCACGAGGCCCGTGCGAGCGCACCCGCGGTGCTCGCGGTCGGCACCACCGTGACCGGGCCCGGCGAGGCACGGCGGACGCTGGTCGAGGCGACGCAGGTGGCCGCGGCGGCGCTGAGCGAGGACGTCGAACGGCCCGTGCACCGGCTGCGCGACGTCCGCCTGCGCGGCCTGCTGCACCTGCTGGCCGACGACGAACGCGTGACGTCGTTCGCCGCGCGCGAGCTGGGACCGCTCATTCAGCGCGACGCCGCCTCGGGCAGCCGGCTGGTGCAGGCCCTGCGGCACTACTGCGCCCACGGCGGCAACAAGTCGGCGGCCGCGGTCGCGGCCCACACCTCACGCACGGCGTACTACCAGCAGCTCGCCCGCATCGAGCAGGTTCTCGGCGTGCGGCTGGAAGACCCGGAGTCGATGTTGTCGCTCTACGTCGCCCTTCTCGCCCACGACCTCACCACCGACGCAACCCTGCCGGGGGACGAAAACCCGCCTGGGTGATCAGCCGGACACCGACGCTCCCTCGACGGACGAAAGCGCGACGAGCACCCGCTCGATCACTTCGTCGCCGACGCCGTCGGTCACCGAAATCCTCAGCTGGTGGTGCTCGGACGCGGGCGGCAACACCATGTTGACGTAAATCCCCTGGGCCGGCAGGGCCCGGTGCGCCCGCAGCACGGACTGCAGATCGGGAAACCGGACCGGGATGATCGGCGTCGAGTCGACCGGCACCAGGTGGCCCGCGGCCCGCATGCGCCTGCGCAGCACCGCCGCGGTCTTGGTCACCACCGGCTCCGCGTCGGCGGTGGCGCGGATGATCCCGAGCGCGGCCCGGGCGGCCGCCGTGCTGGCGGGATCCAGCCCGGCGGAGTAGATCACGGGTCTGGCCACGTGCCGCAGGTAGTCGATGGCCGCCGCGTCGGACAGCACCGCACCTCGGCCCCCGCCCAGCACGCCGACGCCGTGCGCGTCGTCCACCAGCAGCGTCGCGCCGAACTCGTCACACACGTCGACGAGCTCGGGAAGCGGGGCGATGTCGCCCTCCATGGAGAACACCCTTCGGTCACCACCAGCGCCGGCTCGTCGCCGCCCGCTGCCAGCCGGGCCGCCAGCACGTGCGGTGCGTTGTGCTCGAAGAAGCGCATGCGGGCGCCGGTGGTGCGGGCCAGCCGAGCGCCGTCGATCAGAGAGGCGTGCGACGCCGCGTCGAGGTGGATCTGCGTCCCGCGCAAGGCGATGCCGGAAATCGCGCCGAGGTTCGCCATGTAGCCGGTCGGGAAGACCAGAGCGCTTTCGAACCCGAGGAACTCCGCGAGTTCGCTCTCCAGCTCTTCGTGGATGCGCAAGTTGCCGTTGAGCATGCGAGAGCCCGAGGTCGCCGTGCCGAACTCTTCCACGGCTTGGCGAACGGCTTCTTTCACCGCCGGGCGGTGGCTGAGGTTGCGGTAGTTGTTGCTGCCGAGCATGCTCAGGCGCCGCCCGTTCATCGACACCTCGCCGACGTCGGGGGTCCCGGAGACCACGGGGTAGTACGGATAGGTCCCGGCTTCGCGGGCGTCGGCCACGTCGGCGTTCGCGGGGAGTCGGCGGAGGAGGAGGGGGGGGTCCATTTGGTCCTCGTTCTGCTGCGTGGGAGAAAAGGGGTGTGTCAGGCGTTGCTCGACGCAGCGCGCGCGGCCAGCCGTGCCTTGCGCGTCGCGAGTTTGTCGTCGAAGGAGTTCGCATCCGCGGCCACCGTCGCCAGGAACGCGCCGAGTTCGTCCTGAGCGCGGCTGCCTTCGGCGGTCACGCCCCCGGCCATGAGGGCAACACGCACGTCGTTCCGTCACCCGTCGGGATGGAAAAAACCTCACCCGAACGTGGAGGTGGGTGATCAGCTCCACCTGGCCGATAGCCGAAGTATGGTGTTTTCTTCCTTTGCCCCGATCGCGGCTGCCGTTCTCGGGCTCAGTAGTGTCGGGCTCAGTGGTGCTGGGCTCACTGGTGCTGGGCTCAGCGGCGTCGCGGCTCCTTCCCTGCCGGCGTCGACCCTCCAGCTGAGCCTGCACGAGACCACCGGCCGCATGAGCGCCGTCTCGCTCACCTGCGACCCGGCCGGCGGCAGCCACCCGAAGTCCGAAGCCGCGTGCGCGACCCTCACCGGCGTCGACGGCGACATCGCGCACATCAAGCCGCGCCTGCAGCGCTGCACGATGATCTACTCGCCGGTCGACGCCACCGCGCTCGGCCTGTGGCACGGCAAGCCCGTCACGTTCCACGCCACCTTCGCGAACAAGTGCGCGGCCGACGCCCAGACCGCGGGCGTGTTCGGCTTCTAGCGGCAGGTGGCCTAGTGTCCTGAGTCGTTAATTCGTTGGCAGTATGCGGCGAGGGTGTCGAGGATCTGGTCGGCGGTTTTGGTCCAGACGAAGGGTTTGGGGTCGT
>NZ_JBSGDT010000045.1:0-60177 GCF_053602515.1 Amycolatopsis sp. NPDC004368
GTGGAGGGGCATGGGACGGGGACTCGGTTGGGTGATCCGATTGAGGTTCAGGCGTTGCTGGCGACGTATGGGCAGGATCGTCCGGTTGATCGTCCTGTGTTGTTGGGTTCGGTGAAGTCGAATATCGGGCACACGCAGGCCGCGTCGGGTGTTGCCGGGATCATCAAGATGGTGATGGCCATGAAACACGGGTTGGTGCCCAGAACATTGCACGTCGACGAGCCGTCATCGTTCGTCGATTGGTCGGCGGGTGCGGTGCGGTTGCTGACCGAGGAGGTGGGGTGGCCGGCGACCGGCCGCTCATGGCGTGCGGGCGTGTCTTCCTTCGGAATCAGCGGCACGAACGCGCACGTGATCATCGAGCAAGCTCCGGCCTTCGTGGAGCTCGAGGAGCCCTCGCCGGCCGCCGAGCCGTCCGAGATCAGGGTGGTCGCGGGCGATCTCGTGCCCTGGGTAGTGTCCGGTCGTTCGCGTGAAGCGGTGTCGTTCCAGGCCGAGCGTCTGGTGAGCTGGGTGCGCGCGCGACCGGAGTTGACACCGGCTGAGGTGGGCTGGTCACTCGTCTCGGCGCGCGCCTTGTTCGAGCATCGCGCGGTGGTGACCGGTCGGTCGATCGAGGAATTGCTGGAGGGGCTCGAAGCCATCGCCGAGAGTGCGGAGCCGGCTTCGGTGGTGACCGCCACGACCGTTGGTACCGAAGGTCGGGTGGCCTGGGTGTTTTCGGGGCAGGGCTCGCAGTGGGCGGGGATGGGCCGGGGTCTGTACGAGGCTTTCCCGGCGTTCGCCCGCGCATGGGACACCGTGATGGAGTTGCTGGCCGCGCAACTGGAACTACGTCCCTCACTACGCGAGGTTGTGTGGGCCGAGGCCGGCAGCGCCGATGCGGAGCTGTTGGACAGAACCGGTTATGCTCAACCGGCCTTGTTCGCTGTGCAGGTTGCGTTGGTCGAACTGATTCGCTCCTGGGGCCTCGCGCCGAGTCACGTGCTCGGGCATTCGGTGGGCGAGATCGCCGCTGCGTGGTCGGCGGGGGTGTTCTCCCTCGAGGACGCGTGCCGGCTGGTGGTACTGCGCGCGGGGTTGATGCAGGCGTTGCCCGAGGGCGGTGTGATGGTCGCTGTGGAAGCGGGCGAAGAGACCGTTGAACGGGTCAGATCCGCCGTCGAGGGCGACGTCTCGATCGCGGCGGTCAACGGGCCGAGCTCAGTGGTGCTGGCCGGCCAAACAGGGCCGGTCGAACGGGTTGTGGCTGAGTTGGGAGCACGCTCACGCAAGCTGCGAGTGAGCCATGCATTCCATTCATCGTTGATGGATCCGATGTTGTCCGAGTTCGGCGAGCTGCTCGCGGCGGCACGTTTGCCTTGGCAGCATCCACGAGTGCCACTGATTTCGCTCGTGACCGGTGTGCCGGTCATGGGGGACGAGGTGGGTTCGGGGGAATACTGGGTGCGACACGCGCGAGAGGCAGTGCGTTTCGCGAAGGGGATGGAGTGGCTGCGTGAGCAGGGCGTGACTCGGGTGCTCGAGATCGGGCCGGACACGACATTGACGGCGTTAATCACCTCGGTGGATGCCGACCGGTCTGGGCCGGGCGGGTCGACTGCCGTGGGGATGCTGCGAAAGGGCAGGCCGGAGTCGGAGACGAGCTCCCGAGCGTTGGCAGCGCTGATCGCGTCCGGTGCCGATGTCGACTGGGCGACCACGTTCGGGCCGGTCGGAATCGTACCCCTGCCCACCTATGCCTTCCGGCGGCAGCGATATTGGCCTGAGCCGGCGGGAGCGCTGGAATCGCCTACCGGAATGGTTTCCGGTAGGCGGGCGAGGCCGGTGCCGTCGTTGCAAGAGCGAGTGGCCGGCGCCACTGGTGGCGATCGGCTGTCCGCGGCAATGGAGTTCGTCGCGGAACATGTTGCCGCCGTGCTGGGACACGCCGGCCCGGCCGACGTTGCGACCGACCGGAAGTTCACGGACATGGGCTTCGATTCGCTGAGCGCGGTCGAGCTACGGGCCCGATTGGGCACCGTCGCCGGAGCCGGCCTGCCGATCACGGCGATTTTCGACTACCCGACAGTCAGGTCGATGGCACAGTATCTTCTCAAGCTCCTCGAAGACGGGGCCGGTCAGCGGGGCGACAACGATTCCGGAGAGGAGTCGTGGGAGCTACTCAGTGACGTCATCAGGCATGGTTGGGATGCCGGGAAGCAAGCTGAGAGCGAGTCGATCCTTCGCGCGGTTGCCAGAATTCGGCCCACATTCGACGAGACGGAGATCGACCGGCTTGACTGTACGACATCCCTCACCGAGCGGGAAGGTGACCTCGATGGCTATCTCGTGATGGTTTCTCCACTCGTTGCGATGGGTGGGCCACACGTGTATCGGCGTTTTGGGGCTGCTCTGCCCGCGGGCTTGGCCCCGCTGGGCGTCGCAGTGCCAGGGTTCGAGAAGGACGAAAAGCTGGCCGTCGATCGCATGGCATTGACGAAGCTTGTCTCGGCTTCGATTCTTCGACAGACCGAGGGTGCTCCTTTTGTGCTTACCGGATACTCGTCGGGCGGCGCGCTGGCCATGGAGGTGGCGGACTTCATGGCTGAGTGTGGCAGCGCGCCCCGCGGCGTCGTGTTGCTGGATACGTTCTCGATGAAATCGAAGATAAAAGAAAAAGTCCCGCGGGGATTGCTGGCTGGGATGCGCGAAAGGGAAAATCCCTTGGCTCCGTTGAACAGTGTGCGGTTGTCGGCCCAGATCTGGTATCTCGATATGTTCGATGGCTGGGAGATCTCGGGGTTGCGCGAATTTCCAACTCTTCTAATTCGTTCGAGGGACCCGCTAGGGGATGGTTCCGATGACGGTCCCCTGCCTCCCGGTCCGATGTCGGCGATTCGATACGCCTCGGGTGATCACTTCACTATCATGGAGGATTACGCTGAAGAAACCGCCGATATCGTCGGTGCATGGATAGGGACTGTTCTCTGATGTCCACGAATACAGCGAGTCTCGTCGGTTTGGACTGCCTGGCGACAAAACGTTGTCCTAAAAATGCGAACTACTAGGAGATGTACATTCGATGGATGGCGAGAAATGGCTCCGCAGATTTGGTCCTTCGGAGGAGGCCACTCATCGGGTGGTGTGCTTTCCGCACGCTGGCGGGTCAGCGACTTTTTATCAACCGATGGCTCGGGCGCTGGCGCCGGCCGCCGACGTCGTCGCCGTGCAGTACCCCGGGCGTCAGGACCGGCGGGCCGAACCGATGGTCGAGAGGATCGACGACCTCGCGGACGCCGTTGTCGCCGCGATGGGCAGAAATCATGACCTTCCTCTGACGTTTTTCGGGCACAGCATGGGTGCCGTCGTCGCCTACGAGGTAGCGTGCCGGTTGCGGGAACTGGCCGGTTTTCGCTTGGCGCATCTGTTTGTCTCCGGTAGACCGTCGCCGGGGGCCAGTCGGCCTGGAACGGTTCACTTGCTCGACGACCAGGGCCTGATCACCGAAATCGAGTCACTCGGCGGCACGGATGCCGGCTTGCTGCGGGATCCGGAAATTCAGAATATGATCTTACCGGCGGTGCGCTCGGACTATCGTGCGATCGAGACATATCGGGCCGTCCCAGGGAAGCCGCTGGCGACGCCCATCACTGCCTTGATGGGCGAGAGTGACTCGCATACCACGATTGCCGAAGTGCAGGACTGGGCTTCCTGTACGACAGCGTCCTTCGACCTGGTGGCGTTTTCCGGCGGGCATTTTTTCCTTGTGGATCATGCGCCGGAGATTCTGGGGATGGTAAGGGCAACCTTCGGTGGAAGGCAGCTCTGACAGGGGCTGAGACGCTGACGGTTGTGCCGCAGGCGGCCGAGCGCGCTGATTCTTCGCTTAGTACTGCAACGACACTTCGTGATGGCCGCGTCGTCGGTAGTGGCTAGTGCCGCGCCCCAGAAGGTTGGCGAGGTAATAGCCCATGGCCTGATCCGCTGGTCGCGCCTGGCAGGCTGCCCCGGTGGAGGTGGTGCCCGTGGCTCGTCAGCCCGAGGTGTTCGTGCACGAGTTAGAGCCCGAACAAGCACAACGCTTGGTGAAGATCACCAGGTCGACGCGGGACCGGGTTCGATTACGTCGCGCCGGGATCGTGCTCGCGTCGGTGCAGCGCCGGTCCGCCGGTGAGATCGCGATGATGTTCGCCGAGACCGAGAACTATGTGCGGGAGGTGATCCACGCGTTCAACGAGCAGGGGTTCGCGGCGTTGGACCCAAAATGGAACGGCGGCCGACCAGCTAAATTCGGTCCGGCCGCCCGTGAACTCCTCTGCCGCATCGCCCGCAGCGCTCCCTGCGAACTTGGGCAACCGTTCACCACCTGGAGCCTCACCAAACTGGTTGCTTACCTGCGCAAACACCACCGGCTGGCCGTCTCCGCCGAGACCGCGCGACGCATCCTGAACACAGCGGGCGTCAGCTGGCAGCGCACGAAAACGTGGAAGGCCAGCCTCGACCCGGACTTCGCCCTCAAGATGGCGCGCATCCTGGACCTCTACGACCATCCACCCGTCGACGGGCGGGTGCTTTGTGTCGACGAGTTCGGGCCGTTGAACCTGCAACCCCGGCCTGGTCACGGCTGGTTCCGCCGCGGCCAGCCAGCACGCCTGCGCGCCACCTACAACCGCCATGCCGGTATCCGGCAGATGTTCGCCGCACTGGATCTCGTGTCGGGCCAGGTGTTCTACCGGTTCCGTGACCGCAAACGCTGGCCGCAGTTCCTCGACTTCTGCAAACAACTCCGCCGCCGCTTCCCCACCGGGAAGCTCTATCTGATCTGCGACAACTACAAACCCCACGCCAAGGCCGAGGTCACCGGCTGGTGCACCGACCACGGGATCGAGCTGGTCTACACACCGAGCAACGCGTCCTGGCTGAACTGGGTCGAGTGCGAGTTCACCGCGCTGCGCTACTTCGCCCTCGATGGCAGTGACTACCCGAGCCACGCCGCCCAGGAAGCCGCCATCGCCGGCTATCTCCGGTGGCGCAACCGGCACTGCCACCCGAAGCGACACTTCGCCGTCGGCTCGAAGATCCGCCGCCCGAATTACCTACCCAACGTTGCGTGACACGGCACTAGTACGTGCTCGGGCTTGGCTGGAGCGTCGCCATCGTGACCAGTGCATCGCATGCTGGATTGTGTGGCGGATCGGTGCGGTGACGCGGTTGAGCAGTTTGCGGATTTCGTTGGACGTGAGCGGTATCAGACCGGGTGCGGATCCCCTTTTTTCGCGGCGTCTCGGGTGATGACGAGGAATGCCGCCGCCGCCATGGAGAGGGTGATGTGCCGATACCATGCTTGGTATCGGCGGACCTGGTAGTGGTCGAGCCCTGTTTCGTTCTTCGCGGTTTGAAAACTTTCTTCGATTGCCCAGCGGGTTCCGGCGACGCGCACCAGTTCTTGGAGGTCGGTTGCGGCGGGGCCGAAGCAAATGTAATAGGCGATCTCGGTGGGGTCGCTGACTGAGCGGCGGGCCAGCAGCCAGTGGCCGACTTCTGGTCGGCGCAGGGGCGGATGTCGACGGCGGCCCAATCGTAGATCCGTTGCCCGTGGGCGCCATCGCCGCAGGACAGACGTTGCCAGGTGGCCGGGTCGACGTCCGCGATGACGGCGTGGACACGCCGCTGCCGCAGATCCATGGAAATCACCATCTGGGACTTGGGCACTGCGAGCACATGCGCGATGTCGTGTTATTCCAGCCAGAGCCGTAGCCGCCCGACCTGCCCATAGGCTTCATCGGCGGTGAACCATGCAAACGGGATTCTCGCGGCGAGCGCGCGTTCCACCATCAGTTGTGCCAGTTCGGGCTTGGTCGCGAATCCGACGTCGTCGGGAATACCGGCTGCAGCGCACCTTCCCCGATCCGCGATCCACTCTTTCGGCAGGTACAACTCGCGATCGATCAAAGCCCGCCCCCGATCCGAGGCGTACGCCAAGAACACGCCGATCTGCGAATTCTCGATCCGCCCAGCCGTGCCCGAATACTGGCGCGCCACGCCGGCGGATTTCGTGCCCTTCTTCACGAATCCGGTCTCGTCGGCGATCAACACGCCACGTTCGGCGTCCCCGAGCACGTCGACCACCGCAGTGCGCACATCATCACGCATGCCCTCGGCGTCCCAGGCGTAGAAGTTCAGCAGCCGCTGCATGCCCTGCGGACCCGTCTCACCGGCCATCTCTGCCAGGGTCCAGCCGTTCTTGCGCTCGGTTTCCGCCAGCAGCCCCCGCAGGTAGGAAACCATTTGCCGCCGCGGCTCCACCCGCGAAAACCGCTCCGCGAACCGCCCCGCGAACGCAGCGAAACGCGCCGACCAGTCCGTCACCAGCTCCAGCACACAAGATCAACTACACGACCGTCGAACCCGTACCTAACCGACACGCCGGTCGATTCATAACGAAGTGTCGTTGCAGTACTAAGGCTGCGACCCACGGTGACGGCGCCGTTCTCGTCTCGGCGGAACAGGACGGCGGCGCCGTGCCAAACCGTCAGAGTCATGTGCGTGCCCGGTCCCCAGCCGAGTTCCTCGAGTTGCGTTCGGGTGGCCAACCGGCCGGAGGCGTCCAGCTTGAGGGTCGTGCAGCTCCACATCGCCGCCGGATGCCGGGCATCCAGCTGCGGCAGGGGAGGCGGTGGCGACGGCGACGCGCCGATGGGACGACTGGGGCTCTGGGGCGCACCTGGAGGGATGAGGGCCGCGATTCGGGACTCAGACATCCGACCATCGCCTGGCGGTGTAGCGCAACCTGCAGGCCGACCCAGCGGTCGGACAGGACTCGTCAGAACGCAGTCCGCCTGTCGGAAGATCGAGCGGTCGGTCGAACTAAGCGGTGCGGGATGTATCCCCGGTAGCCTCCACTTAGCAGTCGCTTAGGTCGCACCGGTGTGCGGCAGAACAGGAGACCGACGCTGTGAACTCGTTCAAGGACCGCGTGGCGATCGTGACCGGTGCCAGCCGCGGGATCGGCCTTGCCATCGCGAAGGGGCTGGTCGAGCGGGGTGCGAAAGTGTGCATCACCGCGCGCAAGCCCGAGGCGCTGGCCGAGGCCGTCGCCGGTCTCGGTGAGGACGACGCCATGTTCGTGGCCGGGAAGGCCGACGACACGGCGCACCAGGACGAGACGGTCGCGAAGGTGATGGAGCGCTTCGGCAGGCTCGACATGCTCGTGAACAACACCGGCATCAACCCGGTCTACGGCCCCTCGCTCGACGTCGACCCAGCCGCGGCGGCGAAGATCCTCGCCGTGAACGTGCTGGCGCCGCTCGCGTGGACGAAGCGTGCCCGCGACGCGTGGATGGGCGAGCACGGCGGCTCGGTCGTCAACGTCGCGTCGATCGCGGGCCTGCGCGCGTCGCTCGGCATCGGCATGTACGGCGTGAGCAAGGCCGCGCTGATCCGCCTCACGCAGGAGCTGGGTGCCGAGCTCGGGCCGAAGATCCGCGTGAACGCCGTGGCCCCGGCCGTGGTCAAGACCAAGTTCGCGACCGCGCTGTACGAGGGCAAGGAAGAGGAAGTCGCCTCGGCCTACCCGATGAAGCGCCTCGGCGTGCCGGAGGACATCGCGGGCGCGGTGGCGTTCCTGCTGTCGGACGACGCGGGCTGGATGACCGGCCAGACCGTGGTCCTCGACGGCGGCGTGACCCTGGGCGGTGGCCTGTGAGCGCCGGGGTCGTCATCACAGGCGGTGGCGGCGGGATCGGCCGGGCGCTGGCGCGGCGCTTCGCCGCCGGCGGCGCACGCGTCGTCGTGGCCGACCTCGACGGCGAAGCCGCGGCCGAGGTGGCCGCCGAGGTCGGCGGCACGGCGTTCGCCGGCGACGTCGCGAGCGAGGACGGTGTCACGAAGCTGCTGGCGGCCGCCCGAGAGACGCTGGGCGAGATCGACGTCTTCTGCGCCAACGCGGGCATCGCCCCCTTCGGCGGCGACCAGGCGACCGAGGACGACTGGGCGCGCACCTGGGACGTCAACGTGATGGCCCACGTCCGGGCCGCCAAGCAGCTGCTGCCCGCGTGGCTCGACCGGGGCAAGGGCCACTTCATCGCCACGGCCTCGGCCGCGGGCCTGCTCACCACCCTCGGCTCGGCGCCGTACTCGGTGACGAAACACGGTGCGCTCGCCTTCGCCGAGTGGCTCTCTGCGACCTACCGCCACCGCGGCATCACCGTGCAGGCCATCTGTCCCCAGGGCGTGCGCACGGCGATGCTCGACAGCAGCGGCCCCCGCGGCGAGCTGCTCATGGGCGCCTCGGCGATCGAGCCCGAGCAGGTCGCCGACGCGCTGTTCGCCGCCATCGACGAGGGCCGGTTCCTCGTGCTGCCGCACCCGGAGGTCGCCGAGTACTACGCGCTGCGCGCCACGCAGACCGACCGCTGGCTCGGCGGGATGAACAAGCTGCAGCGCAAGCTCGAAGAGCTGCCGGAGCACTGAGCACCATCCGCCGAGCACCCCGATGTGGCGTCGGGTGCACCGAACGCCACATCGGGGCGCCTTGGCCGGGTGGGGTTGACGGACCGCCAGTGGGATCTCTAGCGTCGCTCTCCATACCGACTGGTCGGTGTCCGAGGGAGGGCGCGGGATGAGCTGGTACGACTCCAAGCCTTGGCTCGCGAGTTATGCCGAGCACGGCCTCGACATCGCGGAGATCACGCCGACGACGCCGCTGGCCACCTTCCGCCGCAGCGCGGGGCAAGCACCGGAGGCCACGGCCCTGGCCTACTTCGACGGTCGGCTCACCTACCGAGAACTCGACGACCTCTCCGACGCGTTCGCCCGCCACCTCGCGGGCGCCGGGTTCGGCCGCGGCGATCGGCTCGCGCTGGTGCTGCAGAACGTGCCGCAATTCGTGATCTGCCTGCTCGGCGCGTGGAAAGCCGGCGGGATCGTGGTGCCGGTGAACCCGATGTACCGCGCGGGCGAGCTGACCCACGTGCTCACCGACGCGGGCGTGAAGGCGCTCGTCTGCTCGCAGCAGGCGTGGCACGAGTTCGTCGGGGCGCTCGTGCCCGGCAGCACCGTGACGATCGCCGTGACCACGAGCGAGCTCGACCTGCAGACCCGCGACGACGAACGCGTGCTGGGCGAGGTGCGCCGTGTCGCGACGCCCGGCGCGGCCGACCTGCTCGACGTGCTGCACTCGACCCCCGGCGACCCGCCGCCGGATCCCGCGTTCGGCCTCGGCGACGTCGCGTTGATCAGCTACACCTCCGGCACGAGCGGGAAACCCAAGGGCGCCACCAACACCCACGGCAACCTCGGCACCAACGCCGCGATCCTCGCCGGCGCCGGACGCGTGGAGCCGGGAGCGACCGTGTTCGCGCTCGCGCCGCTGTTCCACATCACGGGCATGGTGTGCGAGGTCGTCTACGCCTTCGAGGTCGCCGGCACGCTGGCGCTCGCGTACCGCTTCGAAGCCGGCGTCGTGCTCGGGGCGCTGCTGGAGCACCGGCCGTCGTACATGGTCGGACCTTCCACGGCGTACATGGCGCTGATGGCGCATCCCGACGTGACGCCGGAGCACTTCGCGTCGTTCGCCTCGCTGTACTCCGGCGGCGCGGCTCTGCCCCCGGCCATCGTGGCCACGTTCCGCGAGCGGTTCGGCCGGTACCTCCACAACGGCTACGGCCTCACCGAGACCACGGCGGGGTGCGTCGTGGTGCCCGCCGGTGTCGAGGCGCCCGTGGACCCGGCGTCCGGCACGCTCTCGATCGGGCTGCCGGTGGCGGGGGTGGTCGTGCGGATCCTCGGCGAGGGCGGCACGGAGCTGCCGGCCGGTGAGGCGGGGGAGATCGCCGTCGAGGGGCCGATGGTCGTGCCAGGCTACTGGAACCGGCCCGAGGCCACGGCCGAGGCGCTGCCCGGCGGTCGGCTCCTGACCGGCGACGTGGGGTTCATGGACGAACGCGGCTGGGTCTACGTCGTCGACCGGCTCAAGGACATGATCAACGCCTCCGGGTTCAAGGTGTGGCCGCGCGAGGTCGAGGACGTGCTGTACACGCATCCCGGCGTGCGTGAGGCCGCCGTGGTCGGGGTGCCGGACGAGTACCGCGGCGAGACCGTGAAGGCCTACGTCAGCGCGGCCCCGGGCGCAGCGCCTTCGCCGGACGAGCTGGTGGCGTACTGCAAGGAACGGCTGGCCGCCTTCAAATATCCCCGTTCGGTCGAGGTGCTCGCCGAGCTGCCGAAGACCACCAGCGGGAAGATCCTGCGGCGCGAGCTGCGCGCCCGAGGCTAGGGAGAACGATGGTCGAGACGGTGCGGGGTGCGGTGGAGCCGGCGGCTCTGGGCAAGGTGCTGATGCACGAGCACATCTTCGTGCTGAGCCCGGAGTTCGTGGCGAACTACCCGGAGCACGACGGGTTCGACGAGGCTGTGCACGTGCCCGAGGCGATCGCGAAGCTGCAGGCGCTCAAGGACGCCGGGATCGACACGATCGTGGATCCGACGGTGATCGGGCTCGGCCGCTACGTGCCGCGGGTGCAGAAGGTCGCCGCCGAGGTCGGGCTGCAGATCGTCGTCGCGACGGGTCTGTACACCTACAACGACGTGCCGCACTACCTGTCGTTGCGCGGCCCGGGCACGATGCTGGGCGGCGACGACCCGCTGGTCGCGATGTTCGTCGGCGACATCACCGAGGGCATCGCGGGCACGGGGGTGAAGGCCGGGGTGCTCAAGTGCGCCACGGACGAGCCCGGGATGACGCCGGGCGTGGAGCGGGTGTTGCGTGCGGTCGCGAAGGCGCACCGGGCCACGGGGGTGCCGATCATGACCCACACGCACGCGGGGACCCGGCGGGGGCTGGAGCAGCAGAACGTGTTCGAGTCCGAGGGCGTGGACCTCTCGCGGGTGCTGATCGGGCACAGCGGCGACTCGGCCGATCTGGAGTACCTGACGGCCGTGGCCGACCGGGGTTCGTTGCTGGGCATGGACCGCTTCGGCGTGGACGTGTACCTGCCGTTCGAACAGCGCGTGGCGACGGTTGCGGCGTTGTGCGAACGCGGCTACGCCCGAAGCATGGTGCTCTCACACGACGCGTCGTGTTACTTCGACTGGCTCGAGGCGCCGATCCGCGAGGCCGTGCTGCCCAACTGGCACTACCTGCACATCACCAACGACGTGCTGCCCGCGCTGCGCGAACGCGGCGTCAGTGAAGCCGACCTCACCACCATGCTTGTGGACAACCCGCGCCGCCTGCTCGACCACGGCGGCGCCTACTGACCGGCCGCGGCCGGTAGGCTGGTTCTTCTCGGAATCGGAGAGGGGGTGTTCGCGATGACCCGGGCAAGCACACGCAAGACCGCCGTCCCCGACGAACAGCCCGCTGTGCCTCGCCGCCTGCTCCAGCACGCGACGAAGCTCTTCGCCAAGAAGGGTTTCGACCGCACGTCGGTGCAGGAGATCGTCGAGGCGGCCGGCGTCACCAAGGGCGCGATGTACCACTACTTCGGCTCCAAGGACGACCTGCTGTACGAGATCTACGCCCGCGTCCTGCGCGAACAGACCTCCCAGCTCGAACGCGTCGCCTCCTCCGCCGCCCCCCTGCGCGAACGCCTGACCGCCGCGGCGTCCGACGTGGTCGTCAGCAGCATCGACAACCTCGACGACAACACCATCTTCCTGCAGTCCCTGCACCAGCTCAGCGCCGACAAGCGCAAGGCTGTGCGCGCCGAACGCCGCAAGTACCACGAGCGTTTCCGCGGCCTGATCGAAGAGGGCCAGGCCACGGGCGAGTTCCGCACGGACAAGCCGGCCGACTTGGTCGTGGACTTCTTCTTCGGGTCGGTGCACCACTTGGGCACGTGGTACCGGCGGGGCGGGCCGTTGTCGGCGCGTGAGGTGGGGGATCAGTTCGCGGATCTGCTGTTGTCGATGCTGCGGCCGTAATTTCTGCCCCGCCTCCGGCAGGGCGTGCGAGATCGCCTTTGAGCCGGCTTCCGGATTCAGCGGTCTGATCGGCCGGGGGCCGATCGCACCGCCGAATCCGGAAGCCGGCGCGATCTCGCGCCGTGGCCGGGTTCCCGCCTGAGCTCACTCGGTCGGCAGCACCACCCCGTGGCGGGCCAGGACTTGGGCGACGAAGGCCGTTTTGCCTGCCGTGTAGATTTCGCGGTCCGTGGTTTCCGTGGTGAGGCGTCGTTTCAGCGCGCCGTACTCCGCGGCCAGCCCCGGGTCGCCCCGCAGGGCGTCGCGGAAGGTGAGCTGGGCCAACCAGCGCGGGTGGCCGGCCGGGATCACGTGCAGGTGCGCCACGCGGTGCTCACGCGGGATCGGCGGTGGTGACCTGCGGTTTCTCGTACGCCCAAGCCGGCGTTTCGGTCATGGCTCGGCACGTTACCCACGCCCACCGACAGATTCTCTGCCTCGGGTGCGAGATCGCCTTCGAGCCGGTGCCCGAATCCAGCGGTCGGATCGGCCGGGGGCCGATCGCACCGCCGAATCCGGACACCGGCGCGATCTCGCGTCATGGCCGAGTCAGGGAGCGCGGCCGCCGAGGCGGATCAGTCAGGCGTGCTTCCCGGCACGATCTGGTCCGCCGGGTCGAACGGAAGGTAAGTCGTGCCCAGCCTGGGGGCCCAGCCGATCGTCAACTGCGCAACGGCGGGCTTCTCTGCGTGCTGCGGAAGAAACCCGATGTCGACCGGGGTCGAGAAGTCCACGGTCAGGAATCGGGTGGGCTCGGCGACGCTCACGACAACGCCCTCCTGATCGCTTCCTCGCCCAGGATCGGGTCGTTGGTCGGGTCTTCGGGAGCCAGGGCGAGCGCGCGTGGTGCCAGTCGGGGAGCCGTGAACACCGGGTCCGGTGGCGCCGCGCTGTGGTACTCGGGGAAGTGGGCCTGGTAGTCCACCGCGGACTGGACCAGGGCGGGCTCCGCGAAGCGCGGTCCCCAGAACTGGGCCGAGATCGGCAGGCCAGCGGTGGACCCGACGGGGAAGCTCACCATGGGCCAGCCCAGCGCGTTCGGCACCTGGTAGTACGCCCGGTACACCGGGAAGCCGGGGCCACCGCCGGCGCGCCGGCCGATCACGTCGCCCAGCGCCAGCACGAGCATGAAGTCCACGCCGGCGTCCTCCAACGCCTTGGTGTAGTTGGCGATGAGCCGGCGGCGCCGCTGTTCGCCCTCGTAGCGGACGGAGGCGGGGATACCGCCGTTGAAGCGGTCGGCGCTGGCGAAGCTCGCCGTCGATTCGCCGGGCGCGCGACGGCCGTACTGGCCGGTGAGGGTGGCGACGGCGTCTGGCGTCGGGATGCCGCTCGCGCAGAAGTCCGCGACCGCCGCGACGAACCGGACCTCGTAGCGGTTCGCGTTCACCACCGCGGCCGAGGGTGACACCGGCGATCCGTCGACGGTGGCCAGCACGTCCGCCGATGCGAAGTACGGGTTCTGCGCGGGGTCGGTCATGTCCAGGCCCGGGAACTCCTTCACCTGCGCGCCCAGGCTCTTCAGCTGGCCCACCAGGCGGTTGAACGCCTTCAGGTGCTCCGCGCCGTAGGTGTCCTGCGGGCTGACCCCGGTCTTGATCGTGCCGCCCACGTTCATCCAGTCCGTCTGCGGGATCCCGATCGTCAGCCCCCGCAACGGAGTCCGTCCGGGTCGCGGCGACGACGGGATCGCCGGGAACGGCAGGGGCGCCGAGAGCGTCTGCGGGTCGTTCACCGGGTCGGGACCGAGGATCGTGCTCAGGATCAGTGCGGAGTCTCGCGCGCTGCGGGAGATCGGGCCGAGCACGTCGTAACCTGGCGAAAGCGGCATCAACCCGGCGATCGAGACCGTGCCCAGCGACGGTTTGATCCCGCTGGCACCGTTCGCGGCCGACGGCATGATGATGCTGCCACCCGTCTCCTCGCCGATGCACGCCGCGGCCAGCCGCGCGACGGGTGCGACTCCCGAACCCTGGCTCGATCCGCCCGGCACGTACGCGGGGCTCCAGGCATTGCCCGCGAACGTGCCCGTGATCGAACCCGAGAAGGCCGAGCAGATGGTGTTGCCCAGCAGCACCACACCGGCCGCTCGCAGCCGGGCGACCACTGTGGCGTCCTGCAGTGCCTTGTTGCCCGCGAACGCCGGGCTGCCGTCCTGCGCGTTCAGGCCTTTGATGCCCACGGAGTCCTTGACGCCCATGGGGATTCCGCACAGCGGAGACAGGCTGTCGCCGTGCCGGCGCCAGTCGGAGATCCGCTGGTCGGCGGCGCGGGCGGCGGCCAGCGCGCCGGCGGAGTCGACGCGCACGAACGCGTTGTACGCGCCGTTGTCGCCATACACCTCGTACGGGCCGTTGAACTTCGAGATCCGGTCGAGGTAGGCCTTGGTGATCTCGACGCTCGACGTCCGGCCCGCGCGCAGCAGGACGGCGAGCTCGGTGATCTCGTAGTCGACGAGCCGGCCACGGTGGGGGATCTGGTTCACCGGCGGTAGCGCCGGGCCGCCGGCCGGAGCGGCGCTCGCCGGCGCCGCGCCCAGCGTCAGGGAAAGGGTGCCGCCGGCGACCGCCGCGCCGGCGCCGCCGAGCACGGATCTCCGGGTGAGTCTTGCTGGTAGTGCCACGTACTGCCTCGCTTCCGAGCAGGTGGGGAAGGGCAGGCGCGACGCTAGGACCCGGTGATTGCCGGGGAGTTGTGGCACGTGACGGGCACATTTCCGGTTCGGACAGATCGGTCCGAACCGCTGCTCAGTGGCGGCGGAGGTGGTCCACAATCCGCGGCACGATGAACTCCCCGGCCTCCTCCGGAAGCCAGTGGCTGGCCCCCTCCACCACCTCGAACGAGTACTCCCCGTCCACGTACGACCGCGTCAGCTCCGCGGCCGTTCGCCCCAGGTACGGGTCCTCGCTGCCCCACAGGTACAGCGTCGGCACCGAAATCCGGCCGGCGGGGATGTCGAACTCGCTCGCCGTGGGGCCGCGGTACCAGTTGAGCGTGGCGGTCAGCGCGCCTGGCTCCGTCAGCCGCGAAATGTTGCGCTCAACCAGGGCCGCGGGCACCCGATCGCCGTAGGCGGCGCGCAGCTCGGCCGCGTCGTCGGCCAGCAGGGAGGCCTCGGCGCGGCCGTCGAGCCGGCGGAAGAAGCGGACGTAGCCCAGGTCGCGGAACTGGCGGGCATCATCCGTGGCCGCTTGGTGCAGTGCGGCTGGGTGGGGCGTGGTCAGCACGGTCAGCGACCGGAGCTGGTCCGGGTGCGCGCTCGCGAACGCCCAGCCCACCATCGCGCCCCAGTCGTGCGCGACGAGGTGGAAGCGGTCGGAGCCCAGGGCCGCCGCGAAGGCGATCACGTCGGTGATGAGGTGGCGCACGGAGTACTGGTCGACGTCCGACGGCCGGGCGCCCGCCGCGTAGCCCCGCTGGTCGACGGCGACGGCACGGTAACCGGCCGCGCCGAGAGCCGCGAGCTCCGTGGTCCACGAGTCGGCGAACTGCGCCCAGCCGTGCAGCAACAGGACCAGCTCCCCGGTTTCGGGGCCGGCCGCGAGCGCGCTGTGCCGGTGGGTGCCGACGGTGATCGTCAGCTGCTCGGGTCCCGATGCCATGATCATCAGGCTAGAAAGCCGAACCTTGTGGCCACCACAGGAAAAAGTGCACTCTTGCCGCCTGTTCGTACGCGACTGTTTAGCCCGCGACTGTTTTGACGCGACTGTGTCGAGGTACCGGGCGCCACCGTCCACAGTGGCCACCACGCGCGCAGGCCCCGCCGGCCGAAAGGCAGACGGGGCCCTGAAACCTCAAGCCGGCAGGTCCACCAGATCCGCCAGCCGCGCGCGGTGGCGGCCCGGGGTGCCGAACGCGAGCTCGTCGCTCTTGGCCCGCTTGAGGAACAGGTGCGCGGGGTGCTCCCACGTCATGCCGATCCCGCCGTGCAGCTGGATCGCCTCCTCCACGGCGTGCACCGCGATGGGGGCGACGCGGGCCTGGGCCACGGCCACCGCGATCGCCACGTCGTAGCCGCCGGCGAGGGCGTCGGCCGCGTACCGGGCCGTGGCGCGCGCGTTCACCAGGTCCGTGTACAGGTTCGCCAGCCGGTGCTTGAGCGACTGGAACCCGCCGACCGGGCGCCCGAACTGGTAGCGACCCTTCAGGTACGTCACGGTGGTCGTCAAAGCCCACTCGGTGAGGCCCGTCTGCTCCGACGCCAGCAGCCCCGCCGCCGTGGTCAGTGCCGTGTCCAGCGCCGCCTCGGCCTCCGGACCGGCCACGACGAGCCGGGCCGCCGCCCCCTCGACCACGACGTCGGCCACGCGCCGCGTGAGGTCCAGCGACACCAGCTCCGTCACCTGGGCCGCCGAAGCCTCCACCGCGTACAGCGCCGGCCCGTCGGGCCCGGTGGCGGGCACCACGAGCAGCTCGGCGGCGGAAGCGTCGGCCACCGTCCCGACGCGCCCGCTCAGCGTGCCGTCGGCCCCGACCGTGACCGAACCCGGGAACACCGCACCCGGTGCGGTCGACAGCGGCACCGCGAGCGCACCGATCAGCTCACCGGGCGCCAGCCGCCCGAGCAGCTCGGCCGCCACCGGCCCGCCCGCCGCCAGTAGCGCCGACGTCGCCAGCACCGCGCTGCCCAGGAACGGCACCGGCGCGACGCTGCGGCCCAGCTCCTCGAGCACCACGGCCGTCTCGCGCGCCGAAGCGCCGTGGCCGCCGAGGTCCTCGGGCACCATCAGCCCGGCCGCGCCGAGGTCGGCGGCCAGCGTGCGCCACAGCTTCAGGTCGTAGGGCTCCGAAGTCTCCACGCGCGCCAGCAGCGCCGCCGGGGAGGCCTGGTCGGTGAGCAGGTCACGCACTGAGGCGCGCAGGTCCTCCTCCACGTCGGAGTACAACAGGTCCGGGGTGGGCAGCTCGCTCATCGCGGCAGGTCCTTCCAGGCGACGTCCTTGTCCACCCGCGGCTCGGACGGCAGCCCCAGCACGCGTTCGGAGATGATGTTGCGCAGGATCTCCGAGGTCCCGCCCTCGATCGAGTTGCCCTTCGCGCGCAGGTAGCGGTAGCCCGCCTCGCGCCCGAGGAAGTCGACCTTCTCCGGCCGCCGCAGCGTCCAGTCGTCGTAGCGCAGGCCTTCTTCGCCGAGCAGCTCGATCTCCAGCCCGGTGAGCTTCTGGTTCAGCTCGGAGAACGCCACCTTCATCGCCGAGCCCTCCGGCCCCGGTGCGCCCGCGGTGAGCTGCTGGCGCAGCCGGGAAGCCGACAGCCGCAACGACTCGGCCTCCACCCAGTGCTGCACGAGCCGGTCGCGCAGCTCCGGCGTGCGCAGCTCGGGCCGCTCCCGCCAGGTCTTCGCGACCATGCCGATCAGCCCGCCCTCACGCGGCAGCGCGTTGCCGCCGATGGCCACGCGCTCGTTCATCAGCGTGGTCTGCGCGACCTTCCAGCCCTCGCCGATGGCGCCGAGCCGCTGTGAGTCGGGGATCCGCACACCGGTGAGGAACACCTCGTTGAACTCGGCCTCGCCGGTGATCTGGCGCAGCGGCCGCACTTCGACGCCGGGCGCGGTCATGTCGCACAGGAAGTACGTCATGCCCTGGTGCTTGGGCACGTCGGGGTCGGTGCGCGTGACGAGGATGCCCCACCTCGCGGTGTGCGCGCTCGAGGTCCACACCTTCTGGCCGGTCACGACCCAGTCGTCGCCGTCGCGCACCGCGCGGGTGGCCAGCGCGGCGAGGTCGGAGCCGGCGCCGGGTTCGCTGAACAGCTGGCACCACACCTCCTCGCCCGTCCAAAGTGGACGCAGATACCGCTTGCGCACCTCGTCGGTGCCGAAGGTGAGGATGGTCGGCGCGGCCATGCCGAGGCCGATGCCGATGCGGCGCGGGTCGTTGTCCGGCGCGCCGGCCGCGGCGAAGGCGGCGTCGACCACCGGCTGCAGCGCGCGTGGCGCGCCCTGGCCGCCGAGGCCCTCGGGGAAGTGCACCCACGCCAGCCCCGCGTCGTAGCGGGCCCGCAGGAACTCCAGGCGTTCGAGGGACGCGGGGTCGTGGGTCGCGAGGAACGCGGCCACCTGCCCGCGCAGGTCTTCGGCAGTGACACTCATCGGCCGGCCTCCGCCCGGTACTTCTTCAGCTCACGGCGCGCCAGCGAACGCTTGTGCACCTCGTCGGGACCGTCGGCCAGGCGCAGCGTGCGCACGCCGGCCCACAGCTCGGCCAGCGGGAAGTCCTGGCTCACGCCACCGGCGCCGTGCGCCTGCACGGCCTTGTCGAGGATCCACTCGACGGTGATCGGCGTGGAGATCTTGATGGCCTGGATCTCCGTGTGCGCGCCCTGGTTGCCCACGGTGTCCATCAGCCACGCGGTCTTGAGCACCAGCAGCCGCTGCTGCTCGATCTTCACGCGCGACTCGGCGATCCAGTCCTGCACCACACCCGACTCGGCGATGGGCTTGCCGAACGTCTCGCGCGAGAGCGTGCGGCGGCACATCAGCTCCAGCGCCCGCTCGGCCATGCCGATCGCGCGCATGCAGTGGTGGATGCGGCCGGGGCCGAGACGGGCCTGGGCGATCGCGAAGCCGGCGCCCTCGTTGGCGATGAGGTTCTCGGCCGGCACCCGCACGTCCTCGAACAGCACCTCGGCGTGCCCGCCGTGGTCGCCGTCGGTGTAGCCGAACACGTGCATGCCGCGCTTGATCGTCACGCCCGGGGTGTCGCGTGGCACGAGGATCATGCTCTGCTGCTGGTGCGGGGCGGCGTCGGGATCGGTCTTGCCCATCACGATCATGATCTTGCAGTTCGGGTTCATCGCGCCGGAGATGTACCACTTGCGGCCGTTGACGACGTACTCGTCGCCGTCGCGGCGGATGCTGGTGGCGATGTTGCGCGCGTCGGACGAGGCCACCTCGGGCTCGGTCATCGCGAACGCCGAGCGGATCTCGCCGTCGAGCAGCGGCTGCAGCCACTGCTTCTTCTGCTGCTCGCTGCCGAACATGTGCAGCACTTCCATGTTCCCGGTGTCCGGCGCGGCGCAGTTCACCGCGGTCGGCGCGAGCCGCGGGCTGCGGCCGGTGATCTCGGCCAGCGGCGCGTACTGCAGGTTGGTCAGCCCCGCGCCGTCCTCGCCGGGCAGGAAGAAGTTCCACAGGCCGCGCTTGCGCGCCTCGGCCTTGAGCTCCTCGACGACCGGCACCGACGTCCACGGGTTCTCCCGCTGCGCCAGCTGTTCCTCGAAGACGGGCTCGGCGGGGTAGACGTGGGAGTCCATGAAGTCGAGCAGCTGCCCGCGCAGCTCCTCGGTGCGCGCGTCGAACGCGAAGTCCATAGCTACTTCTCCTCTTTGAGCGTCTCGTAGCCGTGGGACACGAGCGGGACCACGGCGTCGCCGATGCCCTCGAACCCGGATCCGACGGTCTGGCCCTTGCTGTAGCGGAAGTAGATGCCTTCCAGGATCACGGCGAGCTTGAAGAACGCAAAGCTCACGTACCAGTTGAGCGCGGAGGTGTCGCGGCCCGAGCGCTCGGCGTAGCGGGCGATGACCTCGTCGGGGCTCGGATAACCCGGCGCCGAGCTGGCGTTGGAGACCATCTGCAGCGACACCTTGTCGCGCTCGGCGTAGGCCACCATCAGCGCGAGGTCGGTGAGCGGGTCGCCGAGGGTGGACATCTCCCAGTCGAGCACCGCGGTGATGCGGTCGTCGCCGTCCACGAGCACGTTGTCGAGCCGGTAGTCGCCGTGCACGATCGTCGCCGGGGGAGAAGCGGGCAGCTTCGCGACCAGGCTGTCGTGCAGCTCTTCGGCGCCGGGCAGGTCACGGCTGCGGGAGCCGTCGAGCTGCTTCTTCCAGCGCCGCAGCTGACGTTCGAGGAAGCCCTCGGGCCGGCCGAAGTCGCCGAGGCCGGCCGCTTCGGGATCCACGGCGTGCAGGTCGACGAGCGTGTCCACGAGCCGGAACCCGATCTCGCGGGTGCGCTCGGTGCCCAGCTTCTCGAGCTCGGAGTCGGTGCGGTACGGCGTGCCCGCAACGAACTCCATCACGTAGAACTGCGCGCCGAGCACGTCGGCGTCCTGGCACAGCACGACGGTGCCCGGCACCGGGACCGCCGTGCCGGCCAGCCCGGAGATCACCTTGAACTCGCGCGCCATGTCGTGCGCCGTCGGCAGCACATGCCCGAGCGGCGGCCGGCGCACGACCCAGCGGTTCGTGCCGTCTCCCACGATGTAGGTGAGGTTCGAGCGGCCGCCTTGCACGACCTCGGCGGTCAGCTCGCCGGTGACCAGACCGGGCCGCTGCTCGTCGAGGTAGGCGCGCAGGCGGGCCAGGTCGAGTCCTGGCGGGTCGGACGGGGTCATCGGGCCTCCTCGTGGTTCTCCCGGGCCAGGCTACCGACTGGTCGGTATGTCGTACAGCCGCCGGCCCGGGTGTCCCCCGGGCCGGGTTGCCCGGCCGCGGTGTCAGGCGATCAGGCGGGCGACGAACTCGGCGACGCAGGCCGGCTTGGCCTCGCCGTCGATCTCGACGGTCCACCGCACCACAGCTTGCTTGCCGCCGGTCACGTCTGTCACCTCGAGCAGGTCCGCGCTGCCGCGCACCCTTGCCCCGACCTTCACCGGCTGCGGGAACCGCACCTTGTTGAGGCCGTAGTTGATGCCCATCTTCAGGCCGTCGACGCGGTAGACCTGCGAGCCGAAGCGCGGCAGCAGCGAAAGCGTGAGGAACCCGTGGGCGATCGTGGTGCCGAACGGTCCCGCGGCCGCCTTCTCGGTGTCGAGGTGGATCCACTGGTGGTCGTCGGTCGCGTCGGCGAACTGCTGCACCCGCTCCTGCGTGACGGTGAGCCACTCGCTCTCGCCGAGGTGCTCACCCGCGGCGGCCGCGAACTCGTCGATGTTCGGGAAAACGCGCATGAGCCTCAGTCCTTCGGTCCGCCGGCGACGTAGATGACCTGACCCGACACGAAACCCGCGCCCTCGCTCACGAGGAACGAGGTCAGGTGCGCGATGTCGTCCGGCGTGCCCACCCGCTGCACGGGGATCTGCGACGCGGCCGCCTTCTTGAAGTCCTCGAAGTCCATGCCGAGCCGCTCGGCGGTGGCCGCGGTCATGTCCGTGGCGATGAACCCGGGCGCGATCGCGTTGGCGGTCACGCCGAACTTGCCCAGCTCGATGGCGAGCGTCTTGGTGAAGCCCTGCATGCCGGCCTTCGCGGCGGAGTAGTTGACCTGGCCGCGGTTGCCCAGCGCGGAGGTGCTGGACAGGTTGACGATCCGGCCCCACTTGGCCTCGGTCTGGTACTTCTGCACCGCGCGCGTCATGAGGAACGAGCCCTTGAGGTGCACGCCGAGCACCGAGTCCCAGTCGTTCTCGGTCATCTTGAACAGCAGGTTGTCGCGCGTGATGCCCGCGTTGTTCACCAGCACGGTCGGCGCGCCGAGTTCCTCGGCGACGCGGGTGACGGCGGCCTCGACCTGGTCGGCGTCGCTGACGTCCAGCGACACGCCGACGGCCCGGCCGCCCTCGGCCACGATCGCCTCCGCACCCTGCTTCACCGACGACTCGTCGAGGTCCAGCAACCCGACGGCGAACCCGTCGGCGGCGAGGCGACGGGCGACGGCGGCACCGATGCCGCGGCCGGCTCCCGTCACGATGGCAACCCGGGCGGGGGAATCGGTCACGAGGACCTCCTCATCATTGAGAAACAGCGATCGGGCACGCAGTGCGCGCGCTAAGCATCTGCTTAGGGAAGATACCCGGGGGGCTCTCGGAGGGCCACCGGCCCCGACGTTCGCTCGTTGCGGTGGTGACCACGGAGGGCCGGCTGTCGGGACCCCTGTCTGTGCCGGCGCAGACAAACGCCTGGAGACGCGTGCTGATAGTGATGTGCTTCACGTTGAAAGCCGGTCGTGAAAAGTTCAGCCGTGGGCGTCGCGTTCAGTGATGGAGGCCGGCTGAAGGACTGTCAGCTCTGCGATGGCCGCGGATCGTGGACGTGATCCGCGGCGGCCCGCAAGCCGTCAGTGAGCGGCCGTGGGCGGCACCGCCGCGCCGGCGTGCTCCCGTTCGGCAAGGCCAACACCGTGTGGCGGAGCGGGCGAACAGCGAAGCCGACGGCGGCAACCCGCGGCCGGCTTCGCGGGAGCGGACGCGACCGGGTCCTCGTCAAGCCCCGTAGCCTGCGATGAAAGCGGTGTCCACTCCCAGCTCGCCGACCGTGGCCGAACCGCCGGGATCGCCGAGAGGCCGGTCGCGACCGGGGAGCGGGTCGGTGAAGAAGGCGAGGGAGTCGGTGAGGAACACCTTCTTGTCGTCGTCGGTCCTGGCCTTGCGGTCGACGAAGATGGCGTCCACCGGGCATTCGGGTTCGCACGCGCCGCATTCGATGCATTCGTTGGGGTTGATGTAGCTCTTGCGGTCACCGATGTAGATGCAGTCGACGGGGCAGACATCGATACAGGCTCGGTCGGTGACGTCGACGCAGTTGGCTCCGATGACGTAAGACATGATTTCTCCGGATTTCTTCGGTTAGACGTTTTCGGTCGAGTGGCCAGGAAAGAGATTCAGTTCGGGATCGATTTCGACGGCAGCGTTGTTGACCGCGGTCGCGGCTTCCCCGAACCCGACCGACATGAGCCGAACTTTGCCTTCGTACTCGGTGATGTCGCCCGCCGCGTAGACGCGGTGGAGGTTGGTGTGCATCCGCGAGTCCACCAAAATCTTTCGGCGGCGCAGTTCCAGGCCCCAGTCGGCGAGCGGGCCGAGATTGCTGACGAAGCCCAGCGCGGCCACGACGCTGTCCACCTTGATGACCTCCGGGTCCTCGATACCGCGGACGCGCACGTGCGCTTCCTCGACCGTTTCTGTTCCATGCAATGCTTCGACTTCCGCATTGGTGATGATCCGCACGCCGGATCCGGCGAGTGCGGTGACACCGGCCGCGTGGGCCCGGAAAACCTCCCTACGGTGTACCACCGTCACCGATTTGGCGACAGGCTGCAGCGTCATTGCCCAGTCCACTGCGCTGTCGCCGCCACCGACCACCAGCACGTCTCGGCCGGCGTGCATTGACGGCGCCGGCACGAAGTAGGTCAGTCCCCGCCCCAGGAAGCTTTCACCTGCCGGCAAAGGACGCGGTGTGAAGGTCCCCAGGCCACCGGCGAGGATCACCGCGCCGGCCTCGATCACCTCTCCATCGGACAAGGTCACCCGAGGTTTGCCCTCGTCCGAGCGGCCGAGACCGATGGCTTGCCTGCCAAGCCGATAGCCGGGTCGAAATTGATCGGCTTGGGCGCGCAGCGCGGCGACGAAATCCCGACCTCGGACGGCCGGCAGACCGGCGACGTCGTGAATCTCTTTCTCCGGGTAGAGGGCGCTTACCTGGCCACCGGCCTGGGGAAGACCGTCGACGACGATTGTGCTCAAGCCGCGGAACCCGGCGCAGTAGGCGCTGTACAGCCCGGTCGGTCCTGCGCCGACGACGAGGACGTCAGTCGTGGTCGCTTCAGCAGGCATAGACATTCTCTCCTGGCTAAGACGTGGCGAAGGCGAATCGCGTGTTGCGGCGCCTTTTCGATGGCACCGTAGCCGTGACCGGACGACGGGTCTCGGTTTCCGGACCGCTGAGCGGAATGCGTATCCCTGGTGGTGGCGGGGTCCGGTGAGCGGACCGAAATGGTTGGCGGGCTCTGCCGGCGGTGGTGAACTCGCGGTGTCAAGGTTTTGGACAATCTTCGAAGGAGCGGCAGTGACTGCAGAGATCGGGACCTCCTCGACCACGCCACGCCGCGGGTCACGCAAGACCGGGCTGCCTGGTCGTCAGGACTGGTCGAACTGGCCGCACTACGAGGCCGCCGCCGCCGGCTTCCGTGGGTACTGGTACCCCGTTGCGTTCGGCTCGCACGTCGCCGGCAAACCGCGGCGGATCACGTTGCTGGGCGAGAACATCGTCCTCATCCGTGACGGAGGCAGCCATGGCACCGTGTATGCGCTGAAGGACCGGTGCCCCCACCGCGGGGTTCCGCTGTCGCAAGGGAACCAGCAGTTTCCGGGCACAATATCGTGCCCATACCACGGCTGGACCTTCGACTTGAAGACCGGGAATCTCGCAGCGGCCATCACCGACGGACCGCAGTCGCCGATCTGCGGCAAGGTTACCCAGCCGACTTACCCGGTTGCCGAACGGTTGGGCATGGTCTGGGTCTTCGTTGGCGACGGTGAGCACACCCCGCCGATCGACGAGCAGTTGCCGGAGGAACTCAGGGACAACGCTGCAGTAGTCGGCGCTCGAATCCAAGCGCGCGAGGGAAACTGGCGTTTCGCGTGCGAGAACGGCTACGACGAAGGCCACGCGAAATACCTCCATCGCACTGCATTGTGGCGCTTGTTCAAGGCAATGCCGGTGTGGAATGAAACTCGCATCATCCAACGCGGACGCTGGATCTTCCGGGTTCAGGAAAAACAATACTGGACGGCTGATTTTCCCGAGCTCGGCAAGTGGGACAACCAAGCTTGGTACAAGCTCAAGCCGCCCAAGAAGGTCAGCAACATCGGTAATACCGGAAGTCATCGGACCACGAACCCGGTGATCGCGGCCCAGGAATTTCCCGGGTTCGCTTCGGTCAGCGTGCCCGGCGTGCTGCGCATCGCTTACCCGACGTTCATTCACTACGAGTTCTACGTTCCGGTGGACGCCGGCAACCACCTCTACGTGGGCGTCATGGCCAATTTTTCTCGCGGGTGGAAAACGATTCCCTTCTATGCGAAGTACCTCGGTTTTGTGCGATGGTTGTTCCACGGGCAATTCTCCGGACAGGACAAGTGGATGGTCGAGGTCACGGACGCTCCGCCGGAGAAGCTTTACCGGCCGGATGAATCACTGCTCAAGTGGCGCAACCTCGCCGAGGACACTGCCGAGGAGCGGATGGCCAGGCTCACCGAGCAGGGTGTGGAACCGGCCGGCGCGCCGCCGGCGAACTGAATGTGAGGCAGGCACTGTGACGGAAGTTGTCCTCGGAGTGGGAGCGTCTCACTCCACGCTGATGAACACCCACTGGGACGAGGTCGTCCACACCGAGCGTGCGAACGCGTTCCGGCTTGGGCTGGACCAAGCCAGGGACGCTATCGCGGCGGTACGGCCGGATGTCGCGATCATCATCGGCTCCAACCATTTTCGCGGGTTCTGGCTCGACATGATCCCCTCGTTCACGCTGGGGGTCGGTGAGGTACTCGGCGCGGGCGAGGCGGGCACGCCCGCCGGACCACAAAGGACCGACCCCGAGTTCGCACAAGCGCTCGCTCAGGACCTGGTGGATCGTGGAACCGAGGTGGCCATCTCGGCACGCCTGCAGATAGACCACGGGCAAACCCACGCGATCCAATACTTGCTGCGGGACATCGACGTTCCAGTGGTGCCGTTGGTGATCAACGTCTTCGCGGCCCCGCTCCCGAGCATCCGGCGGTGCGTCGAGCTCGGCCGGAACCTCACCGCTGCGGTGGAGGCCATGGCGGGCGACCGTCGCGTCGTGGTCATCGCTTCCGGCGGGCTGTCACACCAGCTGCCTTGGCCGGCTGACTGGCGGGACCCGCACGGCGACGACGAGGAGTTCCTCGTCGAGGCATGGCTCAACGGACGTGGGGACTGGGAGCGGTACGACAAGCACCGCCGGGAAATCATCACCGCCGCGCGGCCGACGATTTTTTCCGAGTTCGACGAGCGGTTCCTCACCGAGTTGGAGGAGGGCGAGCTCGCGCACTACATGGCCTGGTCGAGCGCGGACCTCGAGGAGGCAGCAGGCAACGGCGGTCAAGAGCTGCGGACCTGGTTGACGATGGCCGCGGCACTGGGCTTTTCTGCCGGCAGGAAGCTCGCCTACGCACCTATGCCGGAATGGCTCACCGGGATGGGCGTCGCGATCGTCGAACGGGATACCCCGTCGTGAGCAGGAACCCTTCAGAGCTGATCGAAGGGGTTCTGGCCGAACTCACCGAAGCTCGCCTCCGCGAGGCCGCCATGACACTCACGTCTGTGGCCAGCCCCACCGGCCGTGAGGCCGGATTGGCCAAGGTCCTCACTGCTCGGCTCACCGCAGCTGGTGTCGACGCGGTCACCCAGCACATCGACGAACACCAGGCGAACGCCGTCGGCAGGCTACGAGGCCGCGGGGGCGGCGAAGACCTCATGCTCTACGCACCGATCGACACGCTCACCACTGGTGATCCCGGCCTCGACCTTCCGTGGATCGGATCCGAGTTGCGTTCCGACATGTTGCCCGAACCCCGCGAAGACGGCCCGCTGGTTTCCGGGCTCGGGGCGAGCAACCCGAAGGGGCACGCGGCGTGCATCCTCGTGCTCGGCGAGGTGCTAGGTCGGCTTCGGCCGGAGCTTGCCGGTGACATCGTGTTCGCGTTCGGCGCGGGTGGGATGCCCACGAATGCCATCGAAGCCATCGGATATCCGGCTCGGGCCAATACCGGGCAGGGAGTCGGTTGCTCGTTCCTGTTGGAGCGCGGTTGGTATACCGACCACGCGGTGATCGCGAAGCCCGGCGATTTTGTCGCACACGACGAGGTCGGGTTGTGCTGGTTCGAGATCACAGTGCCCGGTATCCACACCTACGCCGGCAGCCGGCATCGGCTGGCGTACCGCAACCCCGTTGTCTCTGCGGCTGAGGTGGTGACGCGACTCGAAGCGTGGCTGACCGACTACCCCTCCCGCCACCGCACGGCGACGGCGGCTCCTCAGGGCATCATCGGCTCGATCGCGGGCGGGTGGGAACGCATGCTCGCCGTGACTCCTGCGAGCTGCCGGATTCGGATCGACATCCGCATCGCTCCCGGGACCCGGCCTGTCGACCTCAAACGCGAATTGAGCACATACGTCACCCGGTTGTCCGGTGAGCTCGATCTCGACCTCGGGCTCGAGATGGTGCTGTCGATCCCGGGCACGTGCACCCCGCCCGATGCGCCGATCGTGCGGACCACGGTGGACGCCTGGGAAACCGCGTCCGGTCGAGTCCATGAACCGATACCGGACAACAGCGGCGCGACCGATGCCAACATTCTGCGCGCGCGAGGAATCCCGACCGCTCGCGTGGGCATGCCGAAGGTGACCAGCGACGAGTTCGACATCGATTTCCCTCGCGGGATGAACACCGTCGATGTCCGTGCGATGCGCCGACTGACGGAAGTTCTCGCCCGCACTGCGATCACCACGACGAAGGGACGATCATGACCCCACCCCCAGTCAGTCATTACGCCGACGGCGGTGGAATCCGTTACCACTACCACGACCTCGGAACCGGACCCGACACAGTCTTCCTGCACGGAGGCGGGCCCGGCTGCACGGCGTGGACGGATTTCGGGCCGGTGGCGCCGCTGTTCGCCGCCGACCGCCGCTGCCTGCTGGTGGACATCCAGCAGTACGGCAAGTCGGAAAAGGCTCGGATCAGCGGTCCGATGTGGGACCACCACGCGGCCAAGACTGTCGCGCTTCTGGACACCCTGGAGGTGGCGCGGGCGGACTTCATCTGCAACTCATGGGGTGGCACGATCGCGCTCAACCTGGCGGCCAAGTACCCCGAGCGAGTGCGATCTCTGGTGATCACCGGGAGCATGCCCGTCTTCTACGGACCCCTTGCGCCGCTGCCCGAAGGCGGCCGCAGGGGGCGCAATGCACGCGACGTCTACTACGGCGGGGAAGGTCCCACCCGGCAGAAGATGCGCGAGCTGATCACCCGGCTCGAATGGCACGACGGCAGCAAACTCCCCGAAGAAACACTGGATCGACGTTACGAGCAAAGCCTGGATCCGGGCGAACGGGAGCTTGCGGCGATGTCCGACTCGCCCCGAGGCGATTGGCAGGACCTCACGGCGGAACTGGGGCAGATCCAGGCGCCTGCGCTGTTCGTCTGGGGAATGCACGACGCCTTCCTCACGCCGGAGTACCCGCTGATGCTTGCCCGGATGGTGCCCCGAGGAAATCTGCACGTGATGGACGGGGTCTCTCACCACCTGCAGGAGGAACGTCCGGCTGCGTACCACGCCGTCGTCTCGGGTTTCCTCGACTCGGTCGCCGATCGGCCGGCGCGAGGAGAACACTCGTGAAATTTCTGATCGCCCTTGTTTTGACCGCCGGACTGGTCACGGCAGCCCGTGCCCTGGCCGCGCGCAGCAACACCCAGGTCCACCGCATCAACCAAAACCAGCCCCACCCGGAGAAAACGGAGCAGCGATCGTGACCATCTGGACGGACCTCAGCCCGCTTCCCGTCCGCGTCGAGTACATCGACGCCGGCGGCGTTTCGACGCGGGTTCTGCGAGCCGGCACGCCCGGCGCCGAGGCGGTCGTGTTCCTCCACGGCACCAGCGGCCACCTCGAGGCCTTCAGCCGCAATATCGCCGCCCACGCCGCATACGACCTCCACGCCCTCGACATGCTCGGGCACGGTTACACCGGCAAACCGGCCAAGCCCTACGAGATCACGGACTACGTCGCACACCTGCTCGACTACCTCGATGCCGCCGGCATCGCGCAGGCACACCTCGTGGGTGAGTCCCTGGGAGGTTGGGTGGGTGCTCGCACCGCCATCGACCATCCGGATCGAGTGCTCAGCCTCCAACTGCTGTGTGCGGGCGGTACGGTAGCCAACCCGCAGGTCATGGACCGCATCCGAACCAGCACGAAGCAGGCCGTGGCCAGCGACGACATCGAGCTCACGCGCAAGCGGCTTCGGCTGTTGATGGCCGACGAGGCCGACGCGACCGAGGAGCTCGTCCAAGTCCGCCACGCGATTTACCACCACCCTGACTTCGTCGCCAACGTGGACAACCTGCTCTCGCTGCAGGACATGGAGCGGCGCCAGCGGAACCTTCTGCGCCCCGACGATCTGGCGCGGATCACCCAGCCCACCCTCATCGTATGGGGGCGGCAGAACCCGTTCGGTGAGGTTCCCGAGGCCGACCGGATGCACGAGAACATCCCCGGTTCGCGCCTGGAGCTGTTCGACCACTGCGGACATTGGCCCCAGCACGAGCAGGCCGACCTGTACAACCCGATCAGCCTCGAGTTCATTCGCGCGGCTTCGAAGAAATCGGGCACGAACGCGAAGGCAGCATCGTGATGAGAGCGGCACGTTTCCACGGTTGGGGGACAACGCCCGTTGTCGAGGACGTACCCGAACCGGTGCGCGGCCCCGGCGAGTTGCTGGTGCGCGTCGATGCGGCCGCGGTCGCGCATCTCGATGTCACGGTGTCGAGCGGGGAATTCGGCCTGAAACCGCGGCTGCCCTACATCGGCGGCGTAGAAGGTGCCGGTGTCGTGATCGACTCGGATGCCGACTCCGGCATGGCGGAGGGCACGCGGGTCATGCTCAGGGGAGCGGGTCTCGGCATGAAACGGGATGGCACCTGGGCTGAATTCGTGAGTGTGCCGAGCAAGGCTGCGATGCGGCTCGATCTGCCGTTGGCCCCCGAAGTAGCTGCGACCTTCTTCGTGCCCGCGACCACGGGTTATGTTGCCGTGCACGATGTCGGCGTCGTCCAGCCCGACGATCACGTGATCGTCGCGGGGGCCGGGGGTGCCGTCGGGTCGATGGTCACTCAGCAGGCGCTCGGCATCGGCGCGCATGTGGTTGCCGTCGTTGCCGACGATGACGCTCGTGCGCGGGTGCCGGCCGGGGCGGAAACCGTCGCGTTGACCGATACCGGAGCGATCCGGGCGCTGGCAGAAGAGCGCCCCGCGTCGGTGCTGGTGGATACCCTCGGCGGGCCAGGCCTCATCGAGCGTGCCCGATGGGTGCGCCCGGGAGGCCGGGCTGTGCTCATCGGCTACGTCCTCGGTTCAGGGGTCGAGCTCGACCTTTCCACTTGGCTCCTGGACGATGTCTCCTTCTTGCCGGTGAACATGATCAGACGAGAGCGCCGGGCTCGGGAGATCGCGGGTCAGCTCCTCGAACAGCTCTCGAGCGGAACCCTGCGAATCGACACCCAGGACTTCGCGCTCGAGGACATCGCGGAAGCTGTCGACGCTCTCCGCGGCGGGAGGCTGCGCGGTCGCGCGGTGGTGACACCTCACCCGCCAGACCGAGTTCGGTGAGCGACCGCGATCCGGCGCCGGGGCGGCGATCACTTGCTGGAAAAGGGGACGTCCCGGCGCGGGATGGTGGCGCGGCGCCCGCTGCCGGGACCGTGCCCGGACCCAGCGTGTTGGACAAGGTGCAGCACATCCTGGAGGCGTTCGGGCCGCACGACGAGCACCTGAGCCTGTCCGAACTCGCGCGGCGGTCCGGAGTTGCGAAAGCATCCGTGCACCGCTTGGCTCAGGAGTTGCTGCGCTGGGGGGTGCTCGAGCGCCGGGGCTCTGATTACTGGCTGGGCATGCGGTTGTTCGAACTCGGCCAACGCGTGCCTCGCCAACGAATCCTCCGTGATGCGGCGCGACCGTACATGGAAGACCTTTTCCAAACCACTGGTGAGACCGTCCACCTCGCGGTGCTCGACGGCCTGGAAGTCCTGTACTTGGAAAAGATCTCAGGCCACGGCCCGGCGCCCGAGCCTTCTCGCGTCGCGGGTAGAGCACCGTTGCACTGCACTGCCACCGGAAAAGTCCTGCTCGCCTTCGCCGGTCCGCACCTGCTCAAGGAGATCGTCGCCGGGCCGCTCGAGCGGGTGACGCCGCGGACGGTCGCCAGCCCGGAGCTCCTTCTCCAGGAACTCAAGCGCGTTCGCGAGTCCGGCTGCGCAACCGAGCACGAACAGACCCGCATGGGCTATTTCAGCGTCGCCGTGCCGGTGAACAGCGCGAGCGGCGCCGTAATCGGCGCGTTGTCCATCACCGCCCCCCTTTTCCACGGAGACGTGCAGAAGCACGCCGACCTGCTGGCCATGGTGAGCCGCCGTATCACCAGGAAGATGAGCGAGAGAAACGAGCCCTGAACGCTTCGAGTCGGCGTTCGTGGCACCGCGACGAACGACGCGCCGAGACGAGGTACCACCTATGCCGGGGCAGCGGTTCACAGAGTGGAACGAGAGCTTGCCGTGGTGGCGAGTCTCAGGTGTTCTGTTCGCCAGCAGCCGCCGGCCGGACCGGCGGCCTGACAAAATGATCATCCGAAGTGGCATCTGAACGTGTCGTGAGGGCCGCGGTTCCGGGTGCGGCACGAGATTCGGTGAAAGACCATGCGCAAGGGTTTCTCGGTCAACGCGGGATTTCTGTGATCGCCAAACCGGGTCTTCAGCACGCTGATCGTGCGCTGGTAATTCCTCTGTGCATCGTGGTTTCGCCTCATAGCTGCAGGACGTGGTCGCGACGCAGGGTCTCGTCGGTGTCCGACTGACCTCGAGAAACGATCGGTGGCCACCGATGGATGACGGATCGAAAGGCAGGCCACGTGACTGACCAGGACGCGGGTACGAGTGCCAGAAAACTTCGGCAGGCAATGGATGACAATTCGCTCAATCCGGTACCGGAGGCTGAACGCAAGTCGGGCTGGTACCTGTCCTGGCTTCCGGCAGGCGTGGCGACTTCACTGCTCCAGCTGACCATCGCGGGGACCATCACAGCTCTGGTCGGGTCCGTGCTGGGGTTGGTCGCCGGTGCGGCGGTGGGCGTCTTCGTGATGGCGCTGGGCTGGCTCTACGGCAACATCGCGCGCGTCGAGGGCCTTTCGGGAACGGTGCTTCCGCGCTTCTACGGCCTGGGTGTCCGTGGCTCGGCGATAGCGTCAGGCGCCTTTGCGATCATGATCATCGGGTTCCTGGCGATCGAGAACGTCTTGCTCTACAACGGCACACTTTTCGCATTCGGTTGGTCGGATACAACCGCATCGCGGGTGTTGATATACGGTGTTCTCACTGTTGCGTGGATCGTACTTAGCATGTTCGGTATCCGCGTGGTGACGCGAACCTCCTCCGCGCTCGTTGTGGTATTCATCTGTCTGCTCGCCTACATGACGTTCCGGATCTACCACGACTCGTCGGTTACGTTCGGCGAAGCCTTTACTCAAGCCAGCACTTCGATGACCGGGTCGGCGTCGTCGAGGTTTTTCGCTGTGATCGGAATCCTCGGCGGGCAAGGAGCGGGGCTGATTCTGGTAAACGCGGATTATGCGCGCTACGCTCGATCGAGCCGGGGGGTCGGTGGTGTCAGCCTCACCGGTACGATCATGCTGGACCTGACGGGCATCGCCCTCGGGATCCTCGTGCTGACCGGTGGGAACAAGCTCGTCGGCGAGTACCTCCTTGCGCACGGGCAGGCGCTGCCCGGCCAAGAGGTGCTCCAGGCAAGTGAACTGGCGACCCAGAACACCGGGGCCTACTTCGTCATTCTTTCCGGAATGGTGGGATTCGCCCTGATTTATGTGGCGCAGGCCAAAGTTCAGGTGCTGAACGTCTATTCGGGTTCCTTGGCGCTGTCAAACCTGTATCAGGTCCTCTCCGGCAAGCATCCGAGCAGGTTCGTGATGATCCTGATCACCAACGCCCTCTGCCTCGTGATGATCGCCGCGAACGTCTTCGATCAGCTGTCAAGCTTTCTCAACGTGCTCGGCATCGTGGTTATCGGGTTCATCGCCTTGGCCGTCGCCGATTTCTACATCGTGAGGCGTTTCCGGCCACGCAGCGGTGAGCCCGAACCGGTCAACTGGGCCGGTGTCGGCAGCCTCGTCGGCGCATCGGTGGTCGCCTACATTCTCAGCGAAACCGGGGTGTTCCCGTTCGGCTTTCTTGCTTCGACGGTGATCGTGCTCATCGCGTACCCACTCGTCCGATTGACGACGAGCAAGGCGGTCCCGGCGAGTGAGCCTCTGGCGAAAGCAGCGGACGCATGAGCACGCGCGGATATGCGGATACGCGTCTGGGGCAGATCCACTACGTGGAACAAGGCACCGGCTCGCCGTTGCTCCTGTTGCATCAGACCCCGCGTTCGTGGGACGAGTTCGCCGAACTCGTACCAAAGTTGTCGGAGGGACGCCGTGTCATCGCGATCGACATGCCCGGCTTCGGGCTGAGTTACCACCTGCCGGCGCCGCAGACCATCGAGGATTACGCCCAAGGGGTGATTGCCTTCGCCGACGTGCTGCACCTTCAGCGGTTCAGTGTGCTGGGCCATCACACCGGCGGCGCGGTGGCGATCGAGCTGGCCGCTCTGCAGCCGGACCGCCTTACGGCGTTGGTGCTTTCTTCGACACCGTGGATTGATCGTTCGTACCGTGAAGCGCATACCGCCGGCGCCGGCGTCGACGAGGCTGTTGTCGACGCCAGTGGATCTCACCTGGCCACCCTCTGGCGCCTCCGGGAACCCTATTACCCACCAGGGCGACCGGAGCTGCTGAACCGGTTCATCCGTGATGCGCTCGCGCCCGGCCTCGATCCCGCGGAAGGCCATCGGGCCTGTGCGCGCTATGCCATGGAGCGACGCGTGTCATCGGTGACGGCACCGACACTGCTGATCGGTGCGTCGGGCGATCCGTTCGCTCTGCCGGACGTGCCCCGGTTGAAGACGCACCTCGTCAACGTGCCGAAGATCGAGGAGCACATCGTCGAGGGCGGAACCATCCCCTTGATCGAAGATCGCACGGAGGAGGTCGCAGCCGTCGTCAATCGGTTCCTGGCTTACCAAGGCCTCTGAGGGGTCGGTTTTCGTCGGATCCGGAAAGTTCGAGGTGGGTCCGCCGCGTCGCGGACCCACCTCGGCATTGGCAGTCTTCGTCGATTTCGCTCAGCGCTCCGCGGACGCCTCGGCTGTTACCTCAGCACGAGTGGGCATCCTTCGCATCAGATCGCGAAGAAGGGCGAGGACACCTTCGGTCCGCTCGTCATCGTCGTACAGGAAGTGCTGGAGGATCACGCCGTCGAGGGCCGCGAAAACCAGTGCTGCCGCTCGCCCCCCGGCGTCGTCGATGTTCGCCGCCTCCAGCGTCTTGCCGATCTCGTGCAGGTACCCGTCGTACTGTTTGATCACGTTGTCCGTTGGAAGCGCCCCGCGAATCGCCTGGATCGCTTCGTCGAGCTGCATGACGGGACGTTTCCACGATTCGCTCATGGCGTGGACGAACGACTTGGCGAAATCGTCGATGGATCGCACCCGAAGGCCGATGGCGAGGGCGTCGCTGCACGCCGCTTGGCGGAATGCTTCCGCGAGCAACCGTTCACGGGTACCGAAGTGGTGCCGCACCAGCCCGTGGGCAACTCCCGCTTGGCGTGCTACCGCCCGGTACGTGACGGCGTCGGTTCCGCAGGTACCGACGATCTCGATGGTGGCGTCGAGTAGGCGCTCGCGGGCGGATTTGCGGTCCGGGTCAGTGGGCATCGTCCGTCCAGCCTCGGTTCACTCGTGGGCTCGGCAACCTCACGTCACCACTGTCCCACAGTCGCGGAGTTGCGTCAGCTTCGTCGGCGTGCCTTGATTCCTACCACGAGGACTGTCGTCTGCGTGGGCGAAGCGATCAAGGGTCCGGTCACCGAGACAGCGTGTGGTCTCACACCTCCGATCGGTCTTAGTGTGGAGCGCACCCCGGTGACCGGCAGGTGGCAATGGTCCACTCGGTCCGGCGCAGGCCATCGGGTTCGGTCACGGATCGCCCTCGGGAAGGTGTTCGGAGTGCGCAACGTCCATGACGTCGGCGGGATGCTCGGTTACGGCGCCGTTCCGCCCGGCGACGGGAAAACTTTCCACCACGACTGGGAAAAGTTGGCGTTCGGCTTGACTTTGGCTGCCATCGCCAACGGCTTCCTGAACAACGTGGACGAGAACAGGTACGCCAAAGAACGGATGCGGCCCGAGGACCTCATCCGGTGCTCGTACTACGAACTCTGGCTCGCCTCGCTCGAGATGAATCTCGTCGAAAACGGCGTTCTGACCCTGGAAGACATCGCCCGGCGCGAAGCCGAATTGCGCACCGGGCACGCCGCGGTACAGGGTCAACGAACCGAACCCAGCCATCTCGGCCCGGCGATCGACGGGCTCGTCAGCCAGGGTGGAGACACGTCTGTCGAGGTCGGTGCGCCGGCGGTCTTCAGCATCGGGGACGTGGTTGTCGTCGACCCGCCGAACACCCGACAGCACAGCCGGGTACCGACTTACGCGTGCGGGCGACTCGCCACCGTGACAGCGGTGCTGGGAGGCTTTCCGCTTCCGCAGGTCGTTGCACACCACCTGGGGCCCGGCGCGGACTGGTGCTATCAAGTGAGATTCGAGGCGTCAGCCCTGTGGGGTACCGGGGCCGAGGCACCGTCCGACGGTGTCTACCTCGACGTTTGGGAAGCCGACCTCCGGCCGGCACCGACGAACGGACAAGGAGTCCCATGACAGCATTTCCCACCGACCCCGGAACCACCCTGGGACGTTACCCTGCTTCCAACCAGGACCTGCTGGCCCGCGCGCGAGCCGTCGAACAGCTTCTGATGGAACGCGGAGCCCTGGGATCGGGCACCGTCGACCGCATCGTCGAACGCTACGAGCGGGACATCGGACCTCTTCTCGGCGCCAAGGTCGTCGCTCGCGCCTGGGTGGACCCGGAGTTTCGCGAAAGGCTCCTCACCGACGCCACGGCCGCGTGCCGCGAGCTCGGAATCGGGGGGATGCAAGGCGAGCACCTCGTCGCACTTCCGAACAGTGCGGACATTCACCACGTGATCGTCTGCACGCTGTGTTCGTGTTATCCCTGGCCCGTGCTCGGGATTCCGCCGTCGTGGTACAAGAGCCCGGAGTATCGGGCTCGAGTGGTTGCGGAACCCCGATCAGTCCTCGCCGAGTTCGGCCTCGACGTGTCTCCGGAAGTCGAGGTCCGAGTGGTTGACACGAGTGCCGAGACCCGCTACTTCGTTCTGCCTGAAATGCCTTCCGGAGCCGAAGGCCTGAGCGAGGAAGAGCTGGCCGCTCTCGTGACCCGGGACTGCATGATCGGCGTCGCTCGACCGGAGGTCGCCGCATGAGCACCCAGATGGCAGGTCTCAACGACCTCGAGGGCACGGCCGCGCTACCCAGGAGCAACGGTGAGCTCGTCTTCGAAGAGCCTTGGGAAGGCAGCGCCTTCGGTCTCGCCGTGGCGCTCTGCGAAGGCGGGGTTCTGGAATGGGAGACATTCCGCCAACGCTTGATCGCGAGGATTGCCGGCGCGCAGGCCGCGCAACCGGAAAACTGGTCCTACTATGTGTGCTGGCTGGACGCCCTGCAAGATGTTCTCGCCGCGCAGGGTGTCCTGGATCCGGCCGATGTGGAAAGCCTCGCCGCCGAGATCATCGCGAGGGAGTTCCACCACGACGACGATCACTCACACCATTCCTGAATCAGTCTCTCTTGCACACATTGTTCGTGAACACCATTGTGGCCGTGTTGCCCGCCGATCATTCGGCGGGACAACGCGTGGTGTTTGCGCCGGAGGAAGCCAGGCAAGGACGGATACTCTTGATCGCCCACGATGGATCGACCGGGGCAACTGCGCCACAGCGCAGCCCGCAGGCGCGCGAGTGGCTCGCGATGATGGCGCGGGGCGAGTGCTCCTCCGTTGAGGTGGCCCGGCATTACCTGAAGCGCATTTCCCAGGTGAACCCGGTCGTCAACGCCGTCGCCGCTCTCGACGAGGAGCTCGTGATCGCCCAGGCCGAGGAAGCGGATCGCCGCCGTGCCGCGGGGCACGGCGGGCGCCTGCTCGGCCTCCCGGTGACAGTCAAGGACAACCTCGGCGCTGTCGGCCTCACCTGCTCGTCGGGCACGTGGGGCCGCCGAGAACATCGTCCGGTGGACGATGCCACCGCTGTCCGGCGCATCCGGGCGGAAGGCGGCATCGTCCTGGCGAAAACCGCAATGCCGGAACTCGCGTCATCTTATGAAACGGACAACGCGATCACGGGTCGCACTTGTCATCCTCTTGATGTCCGGCGGACTCCTGGCGGCTCCAGCGGTGGTGAGGCGGCGCTGCTCGCCACCGACGCTTCGCCCCTTGGCCTGGGCACCGACGGAGGCGGCTCCATCCGGGTGCCGGCACACTACTGTGGCTTGTTCGGGTTGCGGCCGACCGTCGGGCGGGTTCCCGAGACGGGTGCGTGGCCGTCGTCCAGGGCGAGTGGTTACGCCGACCTGACGTGCGTGGGTCCGATGGCGCGCAGCACGGCCGACGCGGCTTTGCTCCTGTCGGTGATCGCGGGAGCTGACGACATCGATCCGTACGCCCACGATGTTCCCCTTCAGGAGTGGGCGAGCGGCTCTGCCGACGGCATGCGCGTGGGCTTCTACGATCAGGACGGGTTCGCGATGCCGACGGAAACCACTCGCGCCACCGTTCGGCACGCGGCCCAGATTCTCGCGTCAGCCGGAGCGCGAGTGGAGGAAACCGTCCCGCCCGACCTAGGCGAAGCGACGGAGCTCTTCTTCGGGGCGACGGGCGCTGCGGGCGGGCACGATCTCATCGCCAACCTGGCCGGCGCGGACGGAAATCACACCGAACAGTTCACTACGTTTCTCTCTCTCATGAAACTCCGGGACCCGACTGCAGCGGAGTACTTCTCGCATCTTTCGCGCTTGCACGAATTCCGGGCGCGTGTTCGTACTTGGCTTCGCACTTTTGACGTAGTCCTCGCGCCCGTGGTGACCGGGCCCGCTCCCTTGCACGGCTTTCCCCCGGCGGGCGTCACGCGCGAACAGTATTTCGCCTACGAAGCGTTCAACTACGTGCACGCGGTCGCCGTGGCCGGAGTTCCGGCGATGAGCGTGCCCGTCGGGCGAGAAGACGGTTTGCCGGTGGGGGTGCAGGTCATCGCCGCTCCGTGGCGAGAGGATCTCGTTTTCCGGGCAGCGCAGGCCCTCGAAGACGGCGGAGCCAGGTTCATCCCCGCGAGCGTGGCATGACCTGGCTCGAGGTGGATGCCGGCGTCCGGCTGCGTGTCGCCGATCGGAGGCCGCCGGGGGAAAGCCGCGAACCAGTGGTACTCGTGCACGGGTGGAAGCAATCGCATCGTCTTTACGATCGGCTCTCGCTCGCCTTGGTTGAGCGAGGTCATCGTGTGATCTCCTATGACCATCGTGGTATGGGCGAGTCGGACAAACCCGACGGGTCTTACGGGTTCGACATCCTCGCCGGAGATTTGGAAAGGGTGCTACGAGCCCACGACGTCCACGATGCCACCCTGTTCGGCTGGTCGATGGGCTGCACTGTCATGCTCGAATACTTGAGGCGATCGACGCTGGGAGTCGGCCGCGCGATTTTGCACAATGGTCCCCTTCGGCTGATACAGGCGCCGGATTTTCCCCATGCGATGCCGAAAAAGCAGTTCGAAGACTACCTCGTCCAAATGCAGCGGGGGTGGCCTGCCTCCGAACGTGTGTTCCAGGCGGAAAGTCTGCTCGATCAATCGGATGCAGTTCTCCTCGACCTTCTTCTCGCAGTGGCGCTGCAAACTCCGTTGGACATCGCCCTCAGGGTGGTGCGAAACCAGGCCGCGATCGACCACAGGCAAGCGGTTTGCGCCTTGACTGTGCCGGTACTGGCCGCGTATGCCGATCGAGATCCCTACTACCCGGCGAGCTTGGCACAGTGGATTGCGGATCACGCGCCAGAGGGCCACGTCACGGTCCTGAAGAACAGCGCGCATTGCGCGCCTCTGGAGGAACCGGAACGCCTGGCCGAGGTCATCAGCGATTTCGCGGAGCGGGCCGAACGTCGCCGCAGTGCTGGTAGTCGAGGCTGAGACGAGAGGTGGTGACCCGCGTATCCGGCGTGGGCCCGAGCTTCACACTCCACGTCGAGGTGCCTCGTCGTCCCGCGCCGGGGCGTCGACCCGGCGCCGGACGGGGAATCAGCCTCCCTGCTCGTCGGTGTCCGGAATGGCGCGAGCGATGGTCGCCGCAGCGCGCCGCAGCTCGGGCAGCAACGTGTTGACCGCAAGCCGGCGTGCTGAATCCGTGGCCGACACCGCAGCGTGAACCGCGCCATCGGTGCTGATAACGGGCACCGCAACACTGGCGTACCGGGGGAGAGTTTCCTCGACTTCGACCGCGAACCCCTGTGCTCGGATCCGGGTCAGCTGGCGTTCGAGATCCTGGAACGACGCAACGGTGCGGGAGGTGAGGCGGGTCAGCGCGGTGGCTTTGAACGTTTCGAGTTGCTCCGCCCCGGCCGGGGTCGCCGCGAGGAGCATCTTGCCCGTAGCGGTGCACGTCGCAGGTAACCGGCCGCCTACCTGCGAGTGGCTGAGCACGTTCGCTCCGCCGGCGATCTTCTCCAGGTAGAGCACGTGGCCGCCGTCCAGCACGGCGAGATGGATCGTGGCTCTGGTGACGGTGAACAGGTCCGTGAGCACCGGCCTGGCCACGGCCCTCAACGCGGCGGTCGCGGGGACGCGTTGCCCAAGCTGAAAGATCCGCATTCCCAGCTGATATTGGTCTCCTCGCCTTTCCAGCAGGCCCCACTGGACCAGCTCCTGCGCCAGGCGGTAAGCGCTGGCTTTCGGTACTCCGGAGCGCCGGCTCAATTCGGTCAGCCGCAATTGATAAGGGCCGGATTCGAAAGCCCGCAGCAATAGCTGCGCCTTGCCGAGGACCGAATTCGGCCGATCCTCGTCGCTGGTGGGTAGCGCGTCCACGGCAAGCTGTGCCGACATTGGCTCTCCTCACCGGCGGGAACGAGACCATCTGATTATCCACATGGATAGGTCGAGAAGTCCAGTACCGGAACCGACGTCGTTTGCCAACGGGAATCGGTGCGGTCCTGAGGCGGAGATCCGTTCACGCCGACGTTATCATCGGTGACGAACCGTGTTGACGCGAAGCGCGAGTCCTACGTGCCAGCCAACTGAGTCGGTCCTCAAGGGACGTTGGGCCGGAGCTGTGCCGCGTCAGCGGCCCGAGAAGACCGCGGTGCGCTTGTCAAGGAACGCCTGCAGGCCCTCGGCCGCATCCGCGGACCTGGTCAGCTCACCTACGCCCTCTTCTTCCCTGGACAGCGCGTCTTGGATCGCCAGGCTGAAGCCGTCTTCGACGACACGCTTGAGCAGCCCGATGGCCAGCGTCGGCTTGGCCGCCCACTCGTGAGCCTTCTCCGTTATGGCCTCCGTCCATTCTCGATGGGGTACGACGAGGTCGACGAGACCGAGATCGAGGGCCTGTTGCGCGGACAGCCGCGCCCCTTCGATCATCAGGCGCTTGGCCAAATGGGGTCCGACCAGCCGTGGCAGTCGTTGACTACCGCCCGCGCCGGGGAACAGCCCGAGCTTGATCTCCGGGAACCCGAAGGTCGCGTCGTCCGCGAGGATGCGCAGGTCACACGCGAGGGCCAGCTCTGCACCGCCGCCCAGCGCATGGCCGTTCATGGCGGCGATGACCGGTTTGCCGGCGAGTTCGATCGACCGCTGCACATCGATCCACCGCCGCATCTTCGCCTGGTTCTCAGCGGACAGGTCGCGCATCACGGCGATGTCCGCGCCTGCGACGAAAAAGCGCCCTGTGCCGGTGATCACAACGCAGCGTACCTCGGAGTCCTCGGCCAGTGGAGCCAGCACTTGCAAGAACTCCTCGATCAGGGCGGGGTTCACCGCATTGGCGGGCGGCCGGTCGATCCGGACGGTGGCCACGGCGGCGTCGCGGCTCACCTGCAGCACTTTCGTTGTCATCAGGAGACTCCAGTCATTCTGTCGCGCCGGCCGCCGCGAGCGCGGCCAGTTGCTCGTCGTCCAGGCCCAGCAGTTCAGTGAGAACACTCGCGGTGTCCTGCCCGAGCAGGGGCGCCGGGGTCGTCAGCGAGCCGGGGGTGCCCATCAGCCGTGCGACGACTCCCTCGTGCTGGACCGGGCCTGTCAAGGGATGTTCCAGAACGGGGTAGAACCCGCGCGCGGCGAGGTGCTCGTCGTCCGCGACCAGGTCTCTTCCGGTGGCCACCAATGCCGCGGCCACCCCCTCGGCCTGCAGCAGGGAGACCAGAGCCGGCGCTTCCTGCTCGCTGGTCCAGGAAGCCAACGTGGCGTTCACGAGATCCTCGTGTCCGCGGTCTTCAGCGAGGCCTGTCAGGCGGCGAAGGGCTGCCCACTGCTGTTCGTCCTGTGCCGAGATCGCCACCCACCGGTCGGTCCCGGCCGCGGGGTAGACACCGTGCGGCGCGGGATGCCTGGGGGAGTCGCCCAACGCGGGCTCGAGGAATGCCGGTCCCATGGTTGCGGTCATGGCTTCGAGTTGCGAGAGGTCGACGTGTCCGCCGTGCCCCCGCGTCAGCATTTCGAGCAGTGCGAGGACAGCTGCGTTCGCGGCCACCATGTCCCCGAGCCCGAAGGTCAGTCCTTGGGGCGGTCCTCCGGGTTCATGGGTTTCGTGGGAGAGACCCGACATGGCCGCGAGGGTGTCGGCGAAGGTCACGGAGTCGCGCCATGGGCCGGTCTGCCCGGCACCCGCCATCGACACCAGTACGACGTCGGGGTTCGCGCTGCGTAATGATTCGTAGTCCATGCCCCAGCGGGCGAGCACCCCTGGGCTGAAATTCTCTATCACGACATCGCAGTGCGGGACGAGATCACGAAGTAACTGCTGCCCTTGAAGTGTGCGCAGGTTGAGGGCGACACTGCGCTTGCCGCGGTTGAAGTTGAGGAAATAGCCGCTGTCGTCGGGGTCAGTGCCCGGGCGCAGGTGCATGGACGGTGCGAAGCGGGTGGGGTCCTGACGGTGGCGCGATTCGATCTTGATGATTTCCGCGCCGTGGTCACCGAGAGTCTTCGTCGCGTAAGGGCCGGCGAGGACCCAGGTCAGGTCGAGGACACGGATCCCGGCCAGCGCACCACCGTCCCGAATGCGGAGTTCACGATCACGTGCCCGAGACCCGCTCCGCCCGCCGCTGAGCCAGCCGGGTGCGGCCCGGGGTTCTTCCGGCGGCGCCAGCGACTCGGGTCGCGCGGGCGACCGCCAGGGAAACCCGACGTTGCGCACATTCGATCCGGTGAAACCGACGAAGAACTCCCTCGCGAGCAATTGCGGGTTGTCGGCGATGCGTGAGGGGGGCACGACCTCGGCCCAGGGCAGCGCCCGGGCTCGTCCCTGCTTCGCGATCTCGCCGGCCCGGCGTTTCACTGTGAACTTGCGCAGAACCTCGTCGACGTGTGCCCGGCCTTTCCAGCGGGTGACCGGATCGGCCCAGCGCTCACCGGTGAGATCCTCCGCTTCGCCCTGCTCGGCAAGCCAGCCGACCAAGTCCGTCCACATGCGATCGCTGCCCGAGTATCCCCCCGCGACGTAGCCGTCGACGGCTGGGAAAATTCGGTGCGCCACGTGCTCGTAGACGCCTCCGGTGCGGACGGGGTAGCGGTTTGCGTGGATCCAGGCGATCGCCCCGGTCTCGAGCGTGGCCGCAACGGCCTCCTGCACGGAGATGTCCACGAGCTGCCCGGATCCGGTTCGGTCCCGCGCGAGCAAGCCAAGCAGAGCCCCGATCGCCGCGTGTGCGCCGGCCAGCTGCGTTGCTTGTTCTCGCGGCGGAGGAGCCGGCGGCTCGTCGGGCCGGCCACCCAGCCAGGTCATACCACCGGCGGAGGCGAGCACGAGATCGTCGCCCCTCCAGCCGCGGCGTGGGCCGGTGAGCCCGAACGGCGACACAACGACGTGCACGGCGTGCGGCCACCGCGACGTGCCGCCGCCCTTCAGCCCCCTCAGCTGGTGCAGCGGTCCGCTTTCCAGCACCACGTCGGCACCGGCGGCGAGTTCGTCGAGCTCACGCTCATCGGACGCGCGGACCCACCGCTTCCCGGCGTGCCAGTGCAGATCCGCGGCCGCCCCCCGCCACGGTCCGCGGTCGGTTCGCACGACCTCGGCCCCCATCCCGACGAAGAGCCGGGGACCTTGGAAGGCAAGTTCGTCCGTCAAGTCCAGCACCCGCAGCGGCGCCTGTGCGTGTCCGGTCATGACTGCTCCTCAGCTGCTCGGGTGCCTTCGGCGTCCCAGGTGGACTCGGCCAGGCCTTGTTCGCTGAGCACTGTCTTGCGCACTTTCCCGCTGGCGGTGCGGGGCAGGTCGGCCACGACCCGAACGTAGCGGGGGACCGCGTGCCGCGGCAGGTGAGCGCGACACCACTCGTGCACGGCGCGAGTATTCAATTCGATGCCTTCCTGCGGGACCAGCGCCACTGCGAGTTCTTGCTCCGTCAGCTCCGAGTCCACGCCGAATGCAGCGACGTCGAGGACGCCGGGCATTGCTCGAACCACTTCTTCCACGTCCCAGGTCGCGATGTTTTCGCCGCGCCTGCGCACCACATCGGCACGGCGGCCGCTGAAGATCAGGTATCCGTCTTCATCCAGCCGTCCCCGGTCGCCGGTTCGGAACCATTCGCCGTCCCAGACTTCGGACGTCGTTGCGGGGTCGCCGGCGTAACCGGTGAAGCTGAGGTGGGGCACTAGGGGCCGGACGGCAATCAGCCCGTTTTCTCCGCGGGGCGACGACCGTCCGCCCTCGTCGAGGATCGCGACGTCGTACTCGGCGACGACCCGGCCGGCAGTGCCGGGGCGCCAGTCCTCGGGGGTGTTCGTCGCCACATCGCCGAGCTCAGTGCAGGCGTAGGCCTCGAGGGGGATGACGCCGAACCGGTCGCGGAATCGCAATGCGAGTTCGCGCGGGGCCGGGCCGCCGTAGGCGAGCCGTACCTCGTGCCTGGTGTCAGCCGCGGACGGCGGGTGCCGTTCGAGCATTGCCAGCATCGCGCCCATGAAGTTGAAGGCAGTCACCCGTTCGGTCCGGCAGATCTCCCAGAACCGGGAGGCCGAAAATCGGGCGTGTGCGACCAGCCGAGCTCCCGCCAGCAACGCCGGCAGCAGCGCCGCGTGACGGACGTTGATGTGGTTCCAGGGGAACACGTTGAGCAGTACGTCTTCAGGCCCGTAACCCATCGTCTCGCGCACGCGGCGGGCATGGCGAATGGCGGCGAAGTGCGGGAGGACAGCCGTCTTGGCGCGACCGGTCGTGCCCGATGTGGACAGCATGACCAACGGGTCGCCCGGCTCCGGCGCGGGGCGATGCCAGGGGTGTGCGGGCAGTTCCCCGAGCAGCGGGAGGTCGTTTCGGCTCCCGTCGAGCAGCACTATCGACAGGTTCGTTGTGGCCATGGCGAGACCGGGGTTCGCTTCCAGCACGGCTGCCTCGGTGAGTATCAGCCGCGGCTCGGTCGCGCGCACCACAGAGCAAGCGGCAGATTCGGTCACGTCCAGGGCAACGGGGACTTCGACAGCGCCCAGAGCCGAGAGCGCGAACAGGACCTCGAGCGCCGCACGGCCCGGGCGCAGGCAGGTGATGACAGTGGCACCTCGCGGGACCAGTGACGCCAGGCGGGCGGCCACGTAGTCCGCCCCGGTCGCGAGGTCCGCCGCGGTGACGCCGGCGCCTTTCTCGAAGCGCACCACCTCTGCGTCGGGCGTGAGCTGCGCTCGCTGGGCCAGCAACGCAGGCAGTGTCGCAGGTGGATTATCGGTTTTCAGCGCAACTCCCCGGACGCTCTCGGTATCGACGCCCTCGACGATCACCGACCTTGCGGCCCGTGGACAAGCCGCGGTTCCACCCACCGAACCGCCGGTGCGCGGCCTGCCGAGCCGAGCTCCCCACCTGCCGGTGGCAGAGAACGGCGCGGGTACAGGCGTACCGGGCCGTTTCGCTCAGCGGTCCGGGATTCTGGTCTTCTGCGGGATGGGCGGCGATCGTGGGGTTCATGGAGGAAACCGCATGAATTCCACGTCCGACGACATCGTCGAGGCCGCATCGCGGCTCCGGCGCGCGGAAGCGGCGGGGCGTCCCACCGGGCCGGTCCGCGACTTGCTGGGCGCGACGAACGTCCGGCTGGCCTACTCGGTGCAGCAGGAGCTGGTCCGGCGCCGCACGGCCGGAGGAGGGGTGGTGGTGGGCCGCAAGGTCGGCCTCACCTCGCCGGCAGTGCAGCGGCAGCTGGGCGTCGACCAACCGGACTTCGGAGTTCTGTTCGCCGACATGGACGTCTCCGGCGCGGCTCGGGTTCCCGCAGGCAGGCTCCTGCAGCCCAAGGTCGAGGCCGAGGTCGCCTTCGTCCTCGCCGAAGACCTGGACGGCGGGCATCGTTCGGCCGCCGAAGTGCGTTCGGCTGTCGCCTACGCGGTGGCAGCGCTGGAAATCGTCGACAGCCGGATCGAAGGATGGGACATCACCATCGCCGACACCGTGGCCGACAACGCTTCCAGCGGACTGTTCGTGCTGGCGGAACACCAGCTCACCCTGACCGAGTTCGAACCTCGCGACGTCACCATGCGCCTGTTCGCCGACGACGAACTCGTCTCCGAGGGTACCGGCGCCGCGTGCCTCGGTGATCCGCTGAAAGCACTTGCCTGGCTCGCGCGCGCCGCGGCGGAGTTCGGAGAACCCCTGCGCGCCGGGCAGATCGTGCTCTCCGGCGCACTCGGCCCGATGGTGCCTGCTGTGCCCGGGACCCGCTTCCGCGCCGAGATCTCTCCGCTGGGCGAGGTCGAGGCCACTTTCGCCCGAGAGGATGTCGCATGAGCAAGACCAAGGTCGCGATCATCGGGTCCGGCAACATCGGCACCGACTTGATGATCAAGGTGATCCGCCTTTCCGCCACCCTCGAAGTCGCAGCTCTGGTCGGGATCGATCCCGGCTCGGACGGTCTGGCACGAGCTGCCCGGCTCAAGGTCCCCGTCACGGCCGACGGCGTCGACGGACTCATCCGCATGCCCGGCTTCGAAGAAATAGCGATTGTCTTCGATGCGACCTCGGCGAAAGCGCACGTCGTCAACGCAGCCAAGCTCGCGCCCTACGGCAAGACCCTGATCGATCTCACTCCTGCTGCTGTCGGTCCGTTCGTGGTCCCGCCGGTGAACCTTGACGAGCACTTGGCCGCGGGCGCGACCGACGTCAACATGGTCACCTGCGGCGGCCAGGCCACCATACCGATGGTCGCAGCGGTTTCGGCCGTGACGCCAGTGCGATACGCGGAGATCGTGGCGTCCATCGCGTCGAAGTCCGCCGGACCCGGCACCCGCGCCAACATCGACGAGTTCACCGAGACCACCGCCCGAGCCATCGAGACGGTGGGCGGCGCGGCACACGGCAAGGCCATCATCGTGCTCAACCCCGCGGAACCTCCCATGATCATGCGCGACACGGTGTTCTGCCTCATCGGCGACGCAGACCACGACGAGATCCGCGCATCAGTCCAGGACATGGCGCACCGGGTGGCGCAGTACGTGCCGGGATATCGCCTGAAGCAACAGGTCCAGTTCACTCCTCTGGCCGCCGGCGAACCTCTGCACACCCTGGTCGGGAACGACGCCGGCCCGGTCACGACCCGGGTGTCGGTGTTCCTCGAGGTGGAGGGCGCGGCTCACTACTTGCCCTCTTACGCGGGCAATCTCGACATCATGACTTCCGCCGCGTTGCGCACTGCCGAGTCGGTGGCACGGCGGCGTCTTTCGGAGGCGACCCGATGACCGGCAGGCTCTACATCCAGGACGTCACCCTGCGCGATGGGATGCACGCCATCCGCCACCGAATCGACCCTGCCGAGGTCGGACGGATCGTGGCCGCTCTCGACGCCGCAGGCGTCGATGCGATCGAGATCGCGCACGGCGACGGGCTCGCGGGTAGTTCGGTCAACTACGGCCCCGCCAGCCATTCAGACCACGAGTGGATCGAAGCAGCGGCGGAGAACGTGACCGACGCGGTGCTCACCACGCTCCTGCTACCCGGTATCGGCACGATCGCCGACCTGCGGGCGGCGCAGGCGCTCGGCGTCCGCTCCGTGCGCATCGCGACGCATTGCACGGAAGCGGACATCTCTGCCCAGCACATTGCCACCGCACGAGAACTCGGCATGGACGTGTCCGGGTTCTTGATGATGAGCCACCTGGCGCCTGCCGAAGACTTGGCGGCACAGGCCAAGCTGATGGAGTCCTACGGCGCTCATTGCGTGTACGTCACGGACTCGGGTGGGCGCCTGACCATGAACGGAGTCCGGGAGCGCATTCGCGCTTACCGTGACGTGCTCGACCCCGGAACGCAGATCGGCATCCACGCCCACGAGAACCTCTCTCTTTCGGTGGCCAACAGCGTTGTCGCGGTCGAGGAAGGCGTCACGCGAGTCGATGCGTCGCTGGCCGGTCAGGGCGCAGGTGCCGGCAACTGCCCGATCGAAGCATTCATCGCGGTCGCGGACCTGGAAGGCTGGGCGCACGGGTGCGAGCTTTTCGCGCTGCAAGACGCAGCCGACAACTTGGTGCGGCCGTTGCGCGACCGGCCCGTGCAGGTCGACCGGGAGACCCTCACGCTCGGGTATGCGGGTGTCTACTCGTCATTCCTCCGCCACGCCGAGAATGCCGCAACCCAGTACGGTCTCGATGCGCGCGAGATCCTGCTGGAAGTCGGCCGCCGGGCTCTCGTGGGCGGTCAGGAGGACATGATCGTCGACATCGCGCTCGATCTGGTCTCCGCGAAAAATCCTCGTCTCTGAGATCTCATGGCCGCCTCATCGGGTGGCACGCTGGACGCGAGGGCAGCGGAATCCGCTGCCCTCGCGCCCCGGCTGAGCCGTGGTGGGATCACACGTCCTGAGCACCGCGCGAAACTTCAGCGGTACCGGATTCGGGGCCGGGTATCGAAAGGGCCCAGTCGGACATCGCCTCGAGCACGCCGCGCAACCCTTCGCCGAGAGGAGTGAGGCGGTATTCGACGCGGGGCGGGATTTCGGGGTAGGACGTTCGGACAACGAGCCCGTGGGTCTCGAACTGTCGCAGTCGGCTCGTCAGCGTGTGCGGGCTGATGCCGGGCAGGGCATGCCTGAGTTCTGTGAAGCGATGGGGGCCCTGCAGAAGTTCTCTGACGATGAGCGTTGCCCAGGGGCCCTCGAGGAGGGTCAGGAAGCGGGCGACGCCGCACGACGGCAGTGTGGGATGGTGTGTGATGGCTGCCACTTCTTCATTATACTACATTAGTGCAGTTGATGTAACTGATGCAGTGCATGCACTAATGGGTTCATGAAATATGTGGTTCATGGCGCAACGGGCGCCCAAGGCGCCCCCGTTGTCGCAGCTCTCACCGCCGCTGGTCACTCCGTCGTCGCCCTCACCCGCCACGCCGACGCCGTCGTCGACAACGCTCGTGTAGCGGCCGTCGACAATTCCTCCAGCGCCCAGCTCGCCGGCGTCTACCGCGACGCCGATGGCGTTTTCGTCCACCTGCCGCTGGGCCCGGAGGACTTGCGTCAGTCCCAGGCGGAGAACATCGTCTCGGCCCTGCGGAAGGTTCGCCCGAAGCGGATCGTGTTCTCCACCAGCGGCACCATCGTCGATGCGCCCGGAAGCGTCCTGCAGGCGCCGGATGACAGCGCGGTCATGAAAGTGATTTCCGGTTTGCGGGAAAGCGCGCTGTCCCACGCCGTGATCGCCGCTCGGCTGTTCCTGGAGAATCTCCTGCTGCCGCCGGTCGTCGCCGGGGTGAAGGAAGACGGTGTCCTGCGGTACCCGCTGCGCGCGGAGTTCGGTGCGTCGTGGGTCTCGCACTTGGACATGGCCGATGTCGCGGCTGCGCTGCTCACGGCTTCGGACGTCACCGGAGTGGTCGCCGTGGGCCAGTACCCCCCGCTCACCGGGCCGGACCTCGCCGAGGCTTTCGCGGGACACTTCGGGCGTCCTGTGTCTTACGAGGCCATCGCACCCAGTGCGTTCGGAGAGGCCATTGCGCCGGTGATCGGCGAATACGCGGCAAGCGGTGTCGCAGGTCTTTACGAGCTCTTCGATACGTTGCCTGCCAACGCCATCCCGCCCGAACGGTCGGCGAGGGAACTGCTCGGCATTGCACCTCGAGCCACCGGTCAATGGCTCGCCGACATCGGCCTTTGACCTTTGAGCTCCTGCCGTAACGCTGCCGCGTCGTACCGAGGCACGGGGGCGAGGTTCGTGCCGGGCCGGGCGGACCCGCCCGGCCCGGCCGGCCCATGCAGCCCCGGCGGCCAGGCCGGCCGGGGTGGGCCGTGTGTCAGGTGTACCCGGCAGAGTTGTTCGGGCATGATCGCGCTTGCAGGCAGGCGTGGCCGGACCGGCCCAGTCCGGATCGGACCGGACCGGTCCGGTGACCGAAACGGCATGCAGGACGTGTGGCACGGGTCCGCGTACCGTTGTCGGCCAGGCTCTCGTTCGGCCCTTTCCGGGAGGTTGAGATGATCCGCCCTGGTGAGCCGACGGCCGGCAATGCACAGCCGACGGTTCACATCGTCGACGACGACGAGGACTTACGGCAATCGCTGCGGTTCCTGCTCGCCAGCGTCGGGGTGCAGGCGCTGGTCTATCCGGACGCGCCGACATTTCTTGCCGAGTTCGATCCCGCCGAGGTCGCTCTCGTGGTCGTCGATGTGCGAATGCCCGGAATGAGTGGATTCCAGCTGCAGGACGTGCTGCGCGAACGTGGGTATCCGGCACCGATGATCTTCTGCTCGGCTTACGGCGACATTCCGATGTCCGTCCGGGCGCTCAGCAATGGAGCGGTCGACTTCTTGGAAAAGCCCTATGACGCGCAGCGCATGCTGGAGGTCGTCCAGCGGCAACTGGCCTCCGCGGAGGAGCGCTTCGCGGAGGCCAGGGCTCGGCGCGACGTTCTCCGGCGGTTGGAAAAGCTGACGAAACGCGAACGGGAGGTACTTCGTCTCGTCATCGACGGGCTGTCGAGCCAAGCGGTTGCCCGTGAGCTTGATGTGAGCGTGAAGACGATCGACGTCCACCGAGCCCGGATCAAGGCGAAGACCGATGCCGAAAGCCTGGCGGCGTTGTCCCGGGACGTCCTCCTGCACAGAGTGGAGGTCTGAGCGCCGGAGTTGCCGGCCCGAGATGCAAGTCCCTCCCTCCCTGCCGCCGGCAGAGCGTTGTTACTGAAGATCTTCCGGTCGCGGCGGGGGCAGCGTGTGAAAGGAACGTCGAAAGTAGACGAGTGCCCCGCTTTCCTCGTTGGCGTGCACGTGTTCGACATCGACGAACAGGACGGAGTGCGAACCCGTCTCACGAAACGCCGTCACGGTCCCGATGACGGCTGCCGCGGCGCCCCGCAGCACTGGAACACCGTACGTCGCGACATCCCAGCGATCGTCTGTGAAACGCTCCGCCGGCGGTAAGCCCGTTGCCCCCGCAAAATGCTTCGCGAGGTATTCGTCTGCGTGGGCGAGGACGTTGACGCAAAGCCGCCGATTCCCGAGTAGGACACTGTGCGAGCGGCTGGACCGGTTGACGCAGACGAGTGCTGTCGGCGGCGAGTCGGTGACCGAGCAGGCGGCGCTCACGGTGATTCCCGCCTTGCCGTGCTCGCCGTCCGTGGTGACGACGTTGACAGCTGCGGACAAGTTGGCCATCGCAGAGCGGAAATCGGAAGCGGTCTGGGTAAGCTCGGACATTTTTCCTCCTAGGCCGTGTGCGTGCCGACGAGCCCTGGCGCCTAGGGTTATTATGGAATCGGCGGGCGACCCGTCGTAGTGGGAAATTCTTCGCCCGGCCTGAAGATTTCTCTAATCGGGAGGGTCCACGACGATCGGCAGCCTGAAACCGAAACGAGAACCTCGGCCGAGACGCGGTTCGGCCCAGATGTAGCCGTGCTGACGGGTGATGATCCGGTAGCTGAGTGCCAAGCCGATACCGCTGCCGTGCTCCTTCGACGTGAAGGATTCGGCCAACGGATCGTGACGGATGCCGCGACCGTAGTCGTCGACGGTCACCACGGCCTCGCCGGCCACCGCACTGATGGTGATCTCCAGACGGCGGTCCTCGGGACGGCAAACCGCCATCTCGTCGATCGCGTTGAAACAGAGATTCAGGAGTACCTGACCGGTCAGGACCCGCTCGCAGCGCACGAAGAGGGCTTCCGTGGCTTGGTGCACCACGACTTCGATGCCTGCCTCGCCCGCGCGGAGCATCACGAAGTAGAGGCACTCGTCCACGACTTCACGAAGGTCGATGATCTTCTCGTCGGAATCGAGGTGGCCGACGAAGGCTCGCACGGACGTGACGATCGAGCTCACGCGGTCGATCTGGCGAATCGCGCTCCCGACACCGAACGTCAGGAGCTCCGCCGACTCCGGGGTCAGACAGCCGCTCTTCTGCAGCAAGTCGAGGTGTTTGACCGCACCGGCGAGGAAATTTCCCGCCGCGGCAAGTGGCTGGCCGAGCTCGTGCGCGATGGCCATGGCCATGTCACCCATGGCTGTGTAGCGGGCTTGGTAATTCTCGCGGTGCAGCTCACGCTCCCGAACGGCCTCGCGCTGCATTCGTCCCGACACATCGTGCAGGATCATCAGGAAACCGTCGCCAGGGTCGGCCAGGCGTTCGACGGTGCCCTCGAGCCACACCGGCGTATCGGCGGGGGGTCCTACTTCGAGCTGCACCTCGGCCGCGGGGTGTGCTCGGTCCACGAGGTCCCCCCACGAAATTTCGTGACGGCCCCGGTGCAAGGTGGCGACCTCGCCGATCGAACGGCCTGTGTCGACCGGCGTCATGTCCAAGCGGGCCATGGCAGTGTCCGTTGCGAGGCGGACCGTACCTGCTGCATCGAGCAGCAGCGCGATCGTGGAGGTTTGCCGAGCCAGCGCGTCGATACTCGAGGTGGTCCGTCGAAGTGCTTGCTCGGTTTGCTGTTCTCGTTCGATGTCTCGGAACTGGACCATGACCGCCGTGCCGTGATTGAGCTCTACGCGCAGGGCCAAGGCATCGGTGGGAATCACGCGTCCGCTGCGAGTCCGGTAGTGCCACTCGATGCGGCTACTCCCGCGCTCGACTGCGTCTTGGAGCCAGGCCCGGCCGAGGACTCGGTGGTACTGCGGTGCTGTGCTGCTCATGTCGTCGGCCGTCAGCGGGCGGAACTCGGTGACGCTCCACCCCAGGAGGTCACAGGCGGCCCGGTTCGCCCAGATGATGGTCTTCGTGGCGGCGTCGTGCACAAGCACGCATGTCCGGCTCTCCTCCATGAGCACCGCGAGGTCGGCGGTCGTGATCTCCGGAACTTCCGGTACTGCGGACATCGCGCCAGTGTAGGCCGGTTCGGCCGGCCCAGCGCGTAAGGGAATCCCCTACATGGGGAAAGAACTTCTGTACGAAGAGAAGGGTGATGCCGATTTCGGCTGTCGCCCTTGATTTCTAGGCTCGGCGGTGTTCGACGACGAAGGAGGCGAAAATGCGGCAGGTCGAGGAAGAACGCGATGTGCGGCGGCTGAGCAAGGCGCCGGAGTTCCCGGGCGGAGGCCGTCTTTCTCTCGATCGAGTGCTGGATGAACTCGCCGGCCGGCGCGATGAGTTCCGCGAACAGAGGTACGTCTCGAAGGACTTCGTCAGGTTGCTGAAGGACGCTGGGATCTACCGTGCGGCGACTCCGGCGCGCTTCGGCGGGGAGCCTGCCGCGCCGGCCGATTTCCTGCGCGCGATCGAGCGGATCGCAGAGGTCGACGGCTCGACCGGCTGGGTCGCCAGCTTCGGTGCCTCCAACGTCTACCTGGCGGCTTTGCCTCTCGAGACGCAGGAGCGCCTCTACGCCGACGGACCGGACGTGGCGTTCGCCGGGGCGTTGTTTCCACCTCAGAAGGGGGAGGAAACCGACCTCGGTTATCGGTTGTCCGGTCGGTGGAAGTTTGCCAGCGGATGCATGGGCGCGGACCTGCTCGGAGTCGGGCTGGCGGGCGACGAGGCGTCCGAGGGCAAACCGCGGACCGCGCTGCTGCGGCCCGACCAGGTCGACATCATCCAGGAATGGGACGTCGTCGGGATGCGTGGCACCGGGTCGTTCGACCTCGTGGTCGGCGATGTCGAGGTCCCCCGCGAATGGACTTTCGTGCGCGGCGCGGAACCCATGGTCGACGAGCCGCTGTACCGCTATCCCACGCTGGCGTACGCGGGCCAGCTGCTCGCTGTCGTGGGCGCTGGAGTCGCCAGTGCGGCACTCGAATACGCCCGCCAGACCGGAGCGGGGTACAAGGGTGTCACCGGAGCTCCGAAGCTGGCCGACCGGTCCTACTACCGATCGGGAATCGCGCGTGCCCAGGCGGCGTTCAGTTCGGCTCGGGCTTGGTTCTACGAGGTGACCGAACAGGTCTGGCAGGGTGTTCTGACCGGGGACCCGGTCTCGGACGATCAAAACGCGCAGCTGCGGCTCGCCTCGGCCCATATCGCGAAGACGTCTTCGGACGTGGTCGGTTGGCTCGTCGAGGTTTCGGGAACCGGGGCGATCGCGGACACGCACCCCTTGCAGCGGATGTTCGGTGATGCCTTGGTCCCGAAGCAGCACGCGTTCCTCGGCCCGGCGATCTACGACTCCGCCGGTGCGGTGCTGATGGGCTTGCCGCCGACCAGCCCCGGCTTTCGCTGAGCCGCGACCGTCTTGAGGAGAAGCGCATGACCGGGCGTCCCCTTCGCGTACTTTTCTGCATCGGGATCAATCAGAACTTCTTCGACTTACCGGCCGACGACCTCGACCAGCGGGATGTCTGGCTGGCGTTCGTCGCGATGATGGATAGCATCAAGGCCATGCCGGGTGTCGCTTTCCTGGCTGACATCGACGACGACGCTCACATGGTCGGGCCCTCCGACGGCTGGCCGTGGACTTGTTACCTGGTCGCCGATGTCGACACAAGGGAGACCGTCGAAGCGGCGTGCAACCTTCTCCGGACGACCCGGGTCGGAGCGGGCGAGGTGAAGCTCTGGCGCTTTGCGAAAATCGAGGCGCGGATCGGCCGTGCTCTCACCATGCGGGAAGACGTCACCGGCACGCCCGACGCAGGTCTCGCGAAGTGAGCAGGCATCGGGTCGCCGTGGTGACCGGGGGCGCCCGTGGCCTCGGCGAAGCGATTGTCCGGCGGTTGCACGCCGAGGAATATCGCGTGGTCGTCGCCGACGTCGACACAGCCGCAGCCGAAGCGCTGGCAGGCGAGCTTGACGCCACAGGTCCCGCGGTGCAGGCCTGCACAGTGGACGTCGCGGACCGTGACGCCCCGGCCGAGTTGCTCAACCACGCTCTGAAGTGCTTCGGCGAGGTGCACGTTCTGGTCAACAATGCGGCACGGACGCAGGCGACGCCGCTCATGGAAATCGATCCCGACGATCTGGAAGCGCTCATGAAGGTGAACTTCGGCGGGACGTTCCGACTCTGCCAGGTCTTCGGCGCCCATTTCGCCGGTCAAGGTCACGGCCGGATCGTCAACATGGCGTCGCTCGCGGGGCAGAACGGCGGTACCACGACGGGTGCGCACTACGCGGCATCGAAGGGAGCGGTCCTCACCACGACCAAGGTGTTCGCGCGGGAGCTGGCCTCCCGCGGTGTCACCGTCAACGCGGTGTCGCCCGGTCCGCAGGAAGGCGACACCGTCCGCACCCTCGTCGGAGGGGAGCGGCTCGACGCTTTGCGCGCCAGCATTCCGGTCGGCAGGCTCGGCGATCCCGCGTTCGTGGCGCGGACCGTGGCGCTGCTGGCTTCGCCCGAAGCGAGCTCGGTCACCGGTGCGTGCTGGGACGTCAACGGTGGTCTGTACCTGCGCTGAAGCCCGCCGTACCGGGTTCGCCGAAGCACCTAGGACGAAGGAGACGACATGACCGACCGCGATGGCCAGCTTTTGCGCGTGCTGGATCTCACCGATGATCTGGGCCTCTACGGCGCTCGTGTGCTCGTGGGCACGGGAGCGGACGTGGTGCGGGTGGACCCGGGGCCGCCACTCGGGCCGGCGGCGCACTCGCACTGGCACGCAGGCAAACGCCGGGTCCCGGTGGGTGGTGAGAGCGAGCTCGACGAGCTGGCGCTGGGGTCCGACGTCGTGTTGGAGAGCGGTCCGCTCGTGAACCTCCGGGGCCTGCGAGAGGACGGCACTTCACGGTGGCCGCATGCTGTACACGTCGTCGTGACACCCTTCGGGATGAACGGGCCACGCCGGCACTGGAAGGGTGACGACCTGGTGCTCGCGTCCGCCGGCGGCATGACTTGGCTTGGCGGAAAACCAGAGGGACCGCCGAAGCCGCCGCCGCGGGAGCAGGCGATCCAGCTGGCCGGCGCCAACGCGGCCACCGCGGCTCTGCTCGGAGTGCTCGCTCGCGACCGTACCGGCTCAGGGCAGCTGATCGATGTGTCTGTTCAGGAAGCGGTCGCCGCGACGCTCGACACCGGTGCCATCACGTGGATCCACGCAGGTCGCTACCCAGTTCGCAACGGCGGGGTGTACGAGCACGTCGCGCACCGGATTTTCGCGGCCGCCGATGGATGGGTTGCCGGAGGGTATTCCGGCAGCGATCGCATGTGGACGGATCTGCTGTCCTGGATGGCCGAGACGGGTGAGGAAGCGGACCTGTCCGAGGAGCGGTGGGCCGATCCGGTGACTCGATGGCAGGAGCGATCGCACGTCGACGAAGTCGTGCAGCGATTCATGGCGCGACGCCTCGCGGGGGACATCGCCTCGGAAGGGCGGGCGCGGGCTCTTCCTTGGGCCGAGGTGGTTCCTCCGACCCAGCTCTCCGAGAATCCCCAATTGCGCGCCAGAGACTTCTTCACCCGGATCGTGGGGCCGGGGCTTCCCAGGGAAGGTGTCGCCGACATCGGCTTTCCGTGGCGGTCGCCCGCGCGGCCGAGAGAGGTCAGCTTGCCGGACGAACGCGAGCCCGGACGGGGGTGGCGGTCGCAGTCGCACCGGGTTCGCCGAACACCCACCACCACGGATGTCAGCGGCGGTGCCCTGACCGGGCTGCGAGTTCTGGATTTGACCTGGGTTCTCGCCGGCCCCTATGCGACGAAGATCCTCGCCGAGCACGGCGCGGACGTCGTCAAGATCGAGTCGAGGCATCGCCAGGACCCCACCCGGTTCGCGCCCTCGATGCGCTTGCGGCCCGGAGCGGGCCACGACGACAGCGGGGTCTTCCTCAACTTCAACCGTGGGAAACGCAGTGTCGCGCTCAACCTGCGCACCCGCGAGGGACAGCGGGTCCTGCGCGAACTCGCACCTCACTTCGATGTCGTGGTGGAAAACTTCAGCCCGGGTGTCATGGCCCGCTGGGGCATGGACTACGAATCGTTGCGTGCGATGAATCCTGGCATCATTCTCGTCTCGATGGCGGGTGTGGGACAGACCGGTCCGTGGCGCGACGTGGCGACGTTCGCCGACACCCTCGCCGCGATGTCCGGCCTGTCTTTCGAGACCGGCGACCGCACAGGCAGGCCAGAGGGATTGACGTTCGGCCTGGGAGACATGATCGCCGCCAATGCGGCGGTCGCGGGAGGGCTCGAACTGCTCGTGCGGGGCGAGGGCGGCCACCTGGACTTGTCTCAGCTGGAGGCCGTCGTAGCCGCCATGGGACCGGCTCTGCTCGAGCGTGCGTGGGGCAAGGACCCTTCATCGAGCCGGCCGGAGGCGTTGCAGGGTGTCTACCCGGCCGCCGGCGAGGACCGGTGGGTGGCGATCTCGACGCGCGACGAACGGGAACGCGCGGCGCTCACAGAGCTGGCAGGACTTCCGGGCGGCGAGTGCGATCACCAGGAGGTCGCAGCCGCTCTGTCCGCCTGGACACGCCGCCAGACAGCGGAGGCGATCGCGGATCGTCTGCAGACAGCCGGCGTTCCGGCCGCCGTCGTCGCCAACGGCCGAGACCTTCTCGCGGATGAACATCTGGCTGCTCGCGGATTCTACCCCGTGTTGAAGCACCCTGTGGCCGGCTCGTTCCACCACGAAGGCATCGTGGCGCGGCTCGAGGACACACCCGGCACGATCGCCGTTCCCGCGCCGCTGCTCGGCCAGCACACCTCTGAAGTGCTGCGTGAAGTACTGGGTTACAGCGACGGACAGCTCGCCGCGCTCGGCGCGGCGGGCGTGACGGAGTGAGGAAAACGGTGCCCTTGCCCGCAACTGTGCCGGCGAAGCGGGGCTGTCCGGGTGGGGGAGACGGCGTCGGCGGGTTTCTCGCGAACTGCCAGGAGAGTGCACCCCGGAGCGCAAAGGAAGACGACAGATGATCGATCGTTCGAGCGAAACGACTTCAGCGCTGCGCCCGGCCGAGTCCGTGGACGAAGCGCGGGACCGGGTCCGAGGTGCTCTCCTGCGGGCGGAGCAGGCCGCCGGCCTGGGCGGCTTCATCTCCCTTGACCGTTCACCCGAAATCCCCGGCGAAGGCACCAAAGGCCCGCTGTTCGGCGTTCCCGTTGTGATCAAGGACAACATCCACGTCGCCGGCCTGCCCAGCACGGCGGGCACGCCTGCTCTGCGCGACTTCGTCCCGGCAGCCGACGCCCCGATGGTGGAGCGACTTCGCCGGGCCGGAGCAGTCGTTCTCGGCAAGGCGAACATGCACGAGCTCTCCTTCGGGATCACCAGCAACAACCGCGCCTTCGGGCCGGTCCGGAACCCGCACGATCGCGATCGGTTCGCGGGCGGTAGCAGCGGTGGAGTCGCCGCACTGATCGCGGCCGGCGTGGTCCCGGTCGGTGTCGGCACCGACACCGGTGGATCTGTTCGGATCCCCGCCGCCATCACCGGTATCTGCGGGCTCAGACCGACTGTCGGACGGTACCCGATGCGTGGCGTGACCAAACTCTCGAGCACGCGGGACACGGCAGGCCCGATGGGGCGAAGCGTGGGTGACCTGATCGTCCTCGACCAGGTCCTGACCGGTGACGACCGGCCTGTGGCCGCTGTGGCGCCGGAATCGATCAGGTTGGGCGTGCCGGCGGACCACTTCACGCGGCCGTTGCAGGACGAAGTCGCCGTCCTGTGGGCGGCGGCGACCAGGGCGCTGGCTGAAGCGGGTGTGGTGCTGGTCCCGATCGAGGTTTCCGCGCTTGTCGAACGTGAACGGGAAGTGGGCATGACGATCGTGCTCCGCGAGTGTCGAGAGGAGCTCTCGGCTCATCTGGCCACTTACTACCCGCACGTGACCCTCGGGATGCTCGCCGCGCAAGCCGCCGGACCGGACGTGAGGCACATTCTCCAAGAGAGCGTCGTCGACGGAGCACCGAACCCGGTCAGCCAGAGCGCCTACCGCGAAGCTCTGGGACACAGGCAGCGGCTCCGCCGCGCATACGCCGAGACATTCGCGTCGAACGGTTTGGACGGTATCGTCTTCCCGACAACGCCGGCCACCGCGCTCGACCTGTCCACTTGCGATGAAGGCATGATCCTCGAGGGGGTTCCCGTCGACACCTTTCAAACCTTCATGCGCAACACCGGTCCGGCGAGTGTCGCGGGAATCCCCGGTCTGAGCGTCCGCATGGGCTCGGCCTCCGACGGGCTGCCCGCCGGACTGGAGATCGACGCCCCGGCGGGAGCCGACCGCGCTCTGCTCTCCGTGGGGCTGACCGTGGAAGCCGTCCTCAGCTGATCTTTCGCCGAGCAGGGCCGATCGATCACCCGGCCCTGCTCCGCTAACAGGGTGACGACGAAGGCGGGAGCGCGGTCGGCCGGCGTCGAGGTGAGCTGATCATTGGAAGGGCGCCGAGTGCGAGGAAGCCTGGACGACTGACTCGGTCATGGTGCTGACAGCGTCCACGACGCGGGGCTGCGCGGCTCGCGCCGATGCCGATTCACTTTCCGCCACCCGGCCCGCGGCTACGATCAGCACGCGGTGCGCGATCGCCGTCACGCGGGGATCGTGCGTGATCAGGATGGTGGTGCGGTCTGCGGTGACCCTGCGGAGAGCGGGCAGCAGGCGGTCGACGGTGTCGGCGTCCAAGCCGGCGGTCGGTTCGTCGAGCACGAGCACCGGAGCGTCGGCCACCACTGCTCGTGCGATCGCGATCCGTTGGCATTGCCCACCGGACAGGCCGTGCCCGTGCTCGCCGAGAACGGTGTCGTACCCGTGGGGGAGCGCTGTGATGAACTCGTGTGCGTCGGCGGCGACCGCCGCACGCACGACGGCGCGGTCGTCGGCGGAGTGCGAGCCGTAAGCGATGTTGTCCCGGATCGTGCCGTGCAACAGCGCCGTCCGCTGCTGGACGAACGCCACGTTGCGGCGCAGGGACTCGAGGGTGATCGTCGTGAGGTCCGCGCCGTCGAGCTCGATCGATCCGCGGTCCGGGTCGTGGAAGCGGACCAGCAGCTTGGCAATCGTCGACTTGCCCGCTCCGCTCGGACCTGTGATCGCGACGAACTCGCCCGCGCGTACTTCCGCGGAAAACGCCTTGATGGCTGCGCGCGGTGCTCCCGGGTAAGCGAAGCTGATGGACTTCAGGCGGATGTGACCGGAGACGCGGTTCAGCGTCCGGGCGTCACTCGACTCACGCAGCGACGGCTCTTCGTCGAGGAGCTCGACGATGCGTTCCGAACCGGTTGTCGCCGCCGACACCATCACCCGTAGCTGGCCGAGTTGTTGCAACGGCCCATAGGTGAATGAAACGATCGCGGCGAACGCCAGCACCCCGCCGAGGCTGATCGCGCCGTTGGAGACCTCCCAGGTACCGAGCGCGACGATCGCCAGCACGCAGAGGGTCTCCGCCAAGTGGACCACGGGTGAGTAGAGAGCGCTGAGCCGGACGATCGCGAGATTGGCCTTGAGTATGCGCGTTCCGACCTCGTGGAGGCGGTGTTCCGCGGTTGCCTGCCGGTTGTAAGCCTGCACCACGGCGACGTTGTCGAGATCTTCTCCGAGTATGGCTGTGAGTTCGCCGTTGAGCGCGCGCTCGTCGCGCGAGCGGTCGTTGATGCGCCTCGCGAAATTACGGGTGACGAGGACGAACAAGGGGGCGATGACGAACGCCGCCAGGGTCAGCTCCCAGCTGAGGACGACTGCGTAGGCGGTGAAGAAGAGCACGCTGAACAACGACGTGACCAATTGCACGAGACCTGAGCTGACGAGCCGCTCGACAGTGTCGATGTCGTCGGTCATCCGGGCAACCAGGTCACCTCGCCTGCGGCGCTCGAAGAAGTCGGGTGACAGCTTGTGCAGATGTGCGAAGACCCGGGTTCGCAAGGACAACAGAAAACGCTCACCCGATCGGTTGGTCAGGTATTCGCCGCCGAAGACCAGTAGCCCGGAAAGGACGGATATCCCGCCCCAGAGCGCTGCGGGCCGCCAGAACGCGTCGAGGTTACCGGTCGCGAGGGAGTCATCGACGATGGACGAGAACATCGAGAGGCCGACCGAATCGCCGGCGGCGGCCAGGATCAGCAGCGCGGCGCCCGTCGCCAACCACCGCCGCTCACCACGGGTGAAAGGCCAGAATCGGCGGAACACGGTTCGGGTCGGGAGGACCGGGGTGACAGGGTCCACTGTGAACACACTCCTTCCGGCGGGGAGGCGGGGGTCGCGGCGGTGCACCGCCGGCACCG
>NZ_JBSGDT010000046.1:0-58653 GCF_053602515.1 Amycolatopsis sp. NPDC004368
CCGCTGCGACGTGCTCTACGCCATGCTCCGCAACGGCACCCACTACCACCATCCCGAACCCGCTGCGGCTTGACAACGACATAGGGACACCCCCCGCGAGCTGCGCACTCGACGGGCTCGATCCGAGCAGCCGGCACTGCGGGGTGTTGCCGATCGCTGGTGCCGCCGGCACGGGCCGGTCGCCGGCGAAGTGAGACAGCAGCTCCTTCACTTGCTCCACAAAGGGTTTCGCCGAGCGCGCGGCCTCGTCCCGGACCACGTCCGCCGCGGCGCGCGGACCGCCGGGGGCCCGGCCGGTAGAGCACCGCGAGCGTGCCGAACTGCTCGGCGACCACGATCGGCGGGTGGTTCGGCAGCACCCGCCCTGCCTACCACGGATCACAGCTGCGTACACGAACACGGCGGCACAGGAAAACGGCGGCACGCCCCCAGGGCGCGCCGCCGTGTCGTCGGGGCCGGGCCGGCTCAGCCGACCTGCATCTCCCCCAGCTCCGACCAGGTGTCCTGCTCGAGCGTGGTGTTGATGATGTCCGGGGTCTTGCGCAGGTACTGCGGGAAGTCGGCCTGCGCCTTCTTGAAGTGATCGGCGTTGACGTGCGCCGCGGCCGCGTCGTCTTCGAAGGCTTCGACCAGGACGTACTCGGTCGGGTCGTCGAGGCTGCGGGACCAGTCGAACCACTTGTTGCCCGGTTCGGCACGCGTGGCCTCGGTGAACTCCCGCGAGAGCTCCGGCCACCGGTCCGCGTACTCCGGCTTGATCTGCCACTTCACGGTGATGAAGATCATCTGCTCCTCCTTCGTGCCCTCAGCAGACTAGCGCCCGTCCGCTCCTGTGCGCCGCGCTCACGGGACGAGGATTGCCCGGCCGCGCACGCGGCCGCCGTCGAGGTCGTCGAGGGCCTGCTGGAAGTCGTCCAGCGCGTACTTCGCGGTGTGCAGCTTCACCTTGTCCTGCGCGGCCAGCACCATCAGCTCGCACAGGTCGGTGTAGGACCCCACGAGGTTCCCGATGAAGTTGATCTCAGTGGAGATCACGTCGATCGTCGGGATGTTGATGTTCTCGCCGTAGCCCACCACGTGGTAGTCGCCCGCGCGGCGCAGCATCGCCACGCCGTCGCGCGTCGCGCCGCCCTCGCCGACGAAGTCGACCACGACCTCGGCGCCGTTGCCGCCGGTCAGCTCCTGCACCGCGGCCACGTGCCCGCCGTCGGCGACCACGCCGTGGTCCGCACCGATCGCCTTCGCCAGCTCCACCGCGTCGGCGTTGCGGTCGACCACGATCAGCTCGGCGGCCGTCATCGCCTTGAGCACCTGGATGCCGATGTGCCCGAGCCCGCCGGCACCGATCACCACGCACTTGTCGCCCGGCCGCAGCCGGCGCGACGCCTTCGCCGCCGCGTGGTATGCGGTGAGACCGGCGTCGGCCAGCGCTGCGACGTCCGCCGGCTCCAGCGAGTCGTCGAGCTTCACCACACTGCGCGCCGACGTCTTGAGCACCTGCGCGTAGCCGCCGGCGGTGTCGATGCCGGGGAACTGGCTGTTCTCGCAGTGCACGTCGTCGCCGCGCCGGCACGCCGGGCACAGCCCGCACGTGATCAGCGGGTGCACGATCACCTTGTCGCCTTCGGCGACGTTGGTGACCGCCGAGCCCACGGCCTGCACCCAGCCCGCGTTCTCGTGCCCGATCGTGTAAGGCAGCGTGACACCCGACTTCTCCGCCCACTGCCCCTCGAGGATGTGGAGGTCGGTGCGGCACACGCCCGCCCCACCGATGCGCACGAGCACGTCGTGCGGCCCGGTCACCTCCGGCTCGGGAACGTCGGTCATGCGCAGCTTCTCGTCGTACCCGACGACCTGGACTGCCTTCACGAAGCTCGTGCCTCCTCACCGGCTGTCGCCGAAACGGACGGGTCGTGGGGCCGGGCCGTCTGATCGGTCTCCGACCCGGGGTAACGCGTGCGCAGCAGACCGCGGCAGAAGTGCGCGTTGCCGTCGATCGAGATCCGGATCGACCGGGCGAACCGCAACCGCAGCGGCACCTCCTCGCGCGGGTAGGGCTCGCCGTGATCGTCGACGAGCACCGGTTCACCCGGTTCGACGCTCAACCCGAGCGTCGCCCGCCGCCGCAGCAGGGCGTCGGTGGTGCGGCCCGCCGGCAGATCGCCGAGCGTGACGTCGTGCAGGGCTTCCTCGCGCAGCTCCTTGTCGGCCCGCAGCAGGCCCGTGAGCGCCCGCTCCATGGCGGCCGTGTGGGCCTTGCGGCGGAAGGTGAGCCGCAGCTCGTCGAGGTCCTTCTCGGCCTCGGAGCCGAACGTGCCGAGGTACCCGGCGTCGGCGGCGAGCCCGCGGTTGATCAGGTCGGAGTCGTGGTGGTCGTCGAGCCGCACGACCACGCGCCGCGCGCCCGGCAGGGCGGTGAGCACGTCCTTCGCGTCCGAAGCCATGAGGTAGGCGAAGTTGGGCGAGCAGAACGAGGTCGGCAGCCGCAGGTGCACGGTGAGCTCGCCCTCGGCGGCGGCCACGGAACGAACGAACCCCAGATCGGTGATGGGTTCGTCGAGCTCCGGGTCGTACACCGAGCCGAGCGCACCGCGCGCCAGCTCTTCGAGGTCGGGCATCAGGCAACCGCCGCCGCTTCGGCCTTGGCGTCCGCCGGCGGGTTGCTCACCTGCAGCTCGGCGGGCACCGGGATGTCGTACATGGCCGCGGCGTTGAGGCCGAGGATCTTCTTCTTGATCTCCGTGGTCAGCGGCGCGTACTCCGTCATGTCCTCGGGGATCTGGAAGTCCACGAACTTCTCGACGAGCCACTTCGGCGTCCAGATCGCGTAGTCGCTGGAGAACTGGATGCGGTTCTCGTCGAGCCAGTACAGCAGCTCGCCGATGATCTGCGCGAAGTAGCGCGGTCGCGTGTGGATGAACGGCATCGCCACCGCCAGACCGGCGTGCACGTTCGGCTCTTGCGTGGCGATCCAGCAGAAGTCCTCCAGGCGCGGCAGGCCGCAGTGCTCGATCACGAAGTTGAGGTCGGTGAAGTCGGTGGCGACCTTGTCCACGTCGGCGACGTCGAACGCGTCGCGGTCCAGCGGCCGGATCGTCGGGCCCTTGTGGATGTGGATGTTCTTGATCCCCAGCTCCTGCGCGGCCTCCAGGTAGCGGTAGCTCCACTTGTCGTCGAGCTTCCAGCCGCGCGAGTCGCCGAACCACTCGGCCGTGTACAGCTTGGCGCCCTTGAGGTTGAAGCGCTTCGCGTCTTCACGCAGCTGCTTGAGGCCGTCCTCGCCGTAGCGCGGGTCCCAGCAGTGGTTGTAGGTGAGCTTGTCGGGGTGCTTCTGCGCCAGCGCGAACGCCTCGTCGGTCTGCCCGAAGTTGTTGTTGTAGAAGGCGGGCAGGGCCGCGGGCTGGAAGATGGCGTGGTCCACGTACCCGTCGGTGAACAGGTCCTTCATCAGCCGCTCGCCACCGTAGTAGAGGTAGTCCTCGTACGACCACACTTCGGACTCGGGGCTGAGGTTGCGGTGGTAGTCGTAGAAGCAGTCGATGAACTGTTTGCCGTGGATGTTGCGCTGGTTCTCCGGCCGGGCGTCCCAGAGCGCGACGTGCGCGTCGAGGATGAAGTACTTCTCGCCGTCCTTGCTGTACATGGGCTTTCCTCCGCATTCGTGACCACATCGGCACGTCAAGACCGGAACTTAGGGGGATCATCGCGGGTGCGGGTGGGCCATGCTGTCTCGATTTGAGACATCGGACGGTGCCGTGGTTACCCTGGTCCTCGTAGCCTTGACCGAGCCGGGCACACGATCGGCAGCGGACGCGGTGTGGCGTCTTCCGGGAGGTGGCATGACACGCGGTGAGGGGCTCGAGCCCCGCGGGGACACCACGCCGAGGCTGCGGGCGTCGTGGCAGCGCAGTGCGCGCTACGGGGTTCCCGGCGACGAGGTGAAACCCGTGTTCACGGCGACGGTCGACACGGGTTCGCTGCTGTTCGAATGCGGCGACGAGGTGCTGCGAGCCCTGCACGCGACGCTGGCCAACGAACCCATCAGCCTGATGCTCACCGACAGCGAGGGCCTGGTGCTCAGCCGCCTGTGCGGCGACCCGGGCATCACGCGGTCGCTGGATCGGGTGCACCTGGCGCCCGGGTTTTCCTACGCGGAGAGCAACGCCGGCACCAACGGCCTCGCCCTCGCCCTCGCCGACCGCGCCCCGTCACTCGTCCGCGCGGGTGAGCACTACTGCACCAGCCTGCGCGGGTACACGTGTGCCGCGGTGCCCGTGCTCGACCCGATCACGGGTTCGCTGGCGGGCAGCGTGAACCTCACGACGTGGTCCGAGCAGTCCTCGGGCCTGCTGCTCGCGCTGGCCCAGACGGCGGCCGGGCACACCAGCTCCCTCATGCTGGCCCGTGCCTCGGGCCGCCGCCCGCGCCCGGCGCCGCGCGGCGAGGTGTTCCGCGTGTATGCCGACCGCATCGACCCGCCCGAGCTCTCGGCAGCGTGGCAGCACGCGCTGCTCGAGGTCATGGACCCGATGGGCGGCGGCCGCACGGTCGCGGTGGTCGGCGAGCCCGGTGCCGGCAAGACCGCGCTGGCCGCGCTCGCCCGCCGCGAGCTGCATCCGCGTGAACGCGTGCTCAACGCCCGCCCGCCCGCGCCCGACGACGTCGACGCGTGGCTCGCGATGTGGACCCCCGAGGTCGGCAAACCCGACACGTGCGTGATCGTCTCCGGCGTCGATTCCCTGCCCGCCTGGGCGGCCGGCGAGCTGGCGGCCCGCTTCGCCGGCCACCCCGACGGTTTTGTCCTCACCGCCGCCGACTCCGCCGCGATCCCGACGCCACTGCGGTCCTTCGTGGACACGGTCGTCGAGCTCCCGCCGCTACGCCTGCGGCCCGACGACATCCTGCCGCTGGCCCACCACTTCGCCCACCGCGCCCGCGGCCGCGCCGTCACGTTCACCCCCGCTGCCGCCCGCGCCCTGGCGACCCACGACTGGCCCGAGAACGCCAAGCAGCTGCGCCGCGTCGTCTCCGAGGCCGCCGCCCGGGCCGACACCGTGGACACCCACCACCTGCCGCCCGAGGTGTTCACGACGACCGGCCACCGCCTCAGCCGCCTGCAGGCACTGGAACGCGACGAGATCGTCCGGTGCCTCGCCCAGCCCGGCGCCACGGTCGTGCGCGCGGCCGCCGAGCTCGGCATGGGCCGCGCGACGATCTACCGCAAGATGGCCCAGTACGGCATCAAGAACGGCCGTCCGAGGTCCTGAGCCGCGGCGTTCGCCTACGATGCGGGGCGTGATGGCAGACCTCGCCCCCGGGCCGAACCGGTGACCGGCGCGTTCTGGTGGGACCTCTTGATCGGGATCGCCGCCGCGCTGCTGGTCGCGTGGCTCGCGCTCGTGGTCGTGCTCGTCGTCGCCCGCCCGCGCGGAAACCTGCTGCGCGAGGCGCTGCGCCTGCTGCCCGATCTGCTGCGGCTGGTCCGCCGCCTGGCCGCCGACCGCGACCTCCCTCGTGGTGTGCGGATCCGGCTCGGGCTGCTCATCGCGTACCTCGCGTTGCCGATCGATCTGATCCCCGACTTCATCCCCGTCCTGGGCTACGCGGACGACGCCATTGTCGTCGCCGTCGTGCTGCGCTCGGTCGTCCGCCGGGCCGGGATCGACGCCGTGCGCGCCCACTGGCCCGGCACCGACGACGGGTTCGCTGGTCTGGTGCGGTTGGCCGGCCTCCGGCCTGCCTGATCGCTGACCCTTGCCGCGCCGTATAGGGCGTTATACATCAAGAGTGGTCGGCTCTTCAGGACTGTCGCCGCGGCGCCCGAGGAGGCAGGGTGGGGTCCGGGTGTCCGCTCGGGAGAAGGAGCGTGGGTCGAGATGCCGTGGTTCCCGGACTTCGTCAACGCCGCCGAGCTGGCGCGCAACCAGGAGCGCGCGCAGGGGCACGCGGATCCCGTCGGGCAGTTCTTCGCGGCGCTGACCCAGGGCGACACACGCCCGCTGGAGACCGTGTGGCCCGGCGAGGTGGTGGTGTTCGACCCGCGGGCCGGGGAAATCCGCGGCCGCAAGGAGCTGCGGCAGTTCGTGCAGGCCAACCAGGCCTGGCTGGGTGAGCTGCACGCCCGCGCGGAGACGATCGCCACCACGCGGGCCAGCCGGCGCGCCGTGGTCGAGCTGCTCGCGCGGTTCGGCACCGACGACCAGTCGGCCTGGCCGGTAGCGGTCGTCGCCGAGTCGGCCGGCGAGCGGTCCGTCGTCTTTCGCACCTACTGCAGCCAGTGGCCGGTCGACGGGCACCGGCACCTGCGCCCGGCGATCCTCGCGTCGGCCGACACGCCGCTCGGTGACGTGGTCGGGCACTACCTCGAGGCGCTCGACGCGGGGGACGCCGACGCGATCGTGGCCACCTTCTCCCCCGCCGGTTCCCTGAGCGAGCCGATCGGCGCGAACGCGCACACCGGCCCTGACGAATTGCGCGAGTTCTTCGCCGAGATCTTCTCCGACGGCGGTGTGCACCTGGAACCGTGTGTGGTCACCGACGACGGCGTGCGCTGCGTCCTCGAGTACAACTGCGTGCGCTGGGGCCGCCACGCCGTGCCCGCCCAGGCTGGGGTGGCCGTGTTCGACCGCGGCCACGACGGGTTGCTGAGCGCGGTCCGCGTGTACGACGACATCGAGGCACCGTCCGGCTGAGCCCCTGCCGCTGATTTGCGGCCGCGTACGCACCCGGGAGTACGGGCAAGTACCGCAGCTCGACGGACGACGCCCGTCCGCTTTCACCCGACGATGGACCGCACACGGCCATCGAAGGGGAAGCGGCATGGCGACCGGACAGCAGTGGCGGCTCAGCGCCCACGCCCGGAAGGTGTGGCTCGTCGGGCACATCGTGGCCGCGGCGGCGTGGTTCGGCCTCGATCTCGCACTGGACTTCCTCGCGGGCACGGCCCTGCTGACCGACGACCCCGCGGGGAAAGCGACCGCGCTGGGTGCGCTGCGGTTCTTCGCGGTGTGGCCGATGTTCACGGCGAGTGTGCTCACGCTCGTCACCGGTGCCGTGCTCGGGCTGGGGACGAGGTACGGGCTGGTGCGCTACTGGTGGGTCGCCGCGAAACTGGCGGTGAACCTGCTGATGGCGGTGCTCATCCTGGTCGCGCTGCGGCCGGGGATCGACGCGGCCGCCGGCTACGCCCGCGCGCTCACGACCGGCGAACCGGCGCAGCCCGTCGATCTGCTGCCCCCGATGGTCGTGGCGCCGAGCCTGCTCCTGTTCGCCTATCTGCTCACGGTGTTCAGGCCGTGGGGCCGGATCCGGCGCACCGCGCCCGCGAAAGCCCTCGCCCACGACGGAGCGTGAGCGGAACCGGCGCCGCCGGCCCGAAAGCGTGCAAGATCGTTTTCGAGCCGGCGTCCGCCCTCTTCCTGTTACGGTCGATTCCGGAGAGCATCGGAAATCGACCGGGAGGAAAAACCATGGTTCGCCTTCGCAGGGTTCTCGGTCACGTCGTGAGCGGGTTCGCGACCGCGGGCATGTGCGTGAGCGGCTTCGCCGTCGCCGAAGCCTGACCATTCTTCGCGAATCTTCTTCGCGAAAAGGAATCGTTTTCTCTCCATCCTTCGCGTGTCCACTTCACTGACCGGCGTTCGCTGCCCGCGCGCCCCGGACCGTCCGGCGGCGATGAACGTCCGGGCAGACTTCGCTGCTCTGTTCGTGTCTTCCCCCGGTCGGTTATTCACTCACGGCTTGGGCCGGTACTAGGGTCCGGTTCGACGCGAGAGACGGCGGAGGCGGGGACTCGGTGACAGTGAACAGGCGCGGTTTCCTGACCGGGGTGGCGGGCGCGGTGGGGGCGGTGGGCCTCGGCTCGGCCGGAGCGGGACTCGCGATCGCCGAGCCCCGCGCGGGTCAGCCACTCGCGCTGCGCCAGGGCACGAACGTCGCGGCGCAGGTCTCCCCCGACGGCCGGCTGGTCGCGCTCGACCTGCTCGGCGTGCTGTGGCTCGTGCCGGCCGGCGGCGGTCAGGCGAAGCGGCTCACCGGGGACCTGTTCGACATCGCCGTGCCCACGTGGTCGCCCGACAGCTCGACCCTGGTGTTCCAGTCCTACCGCGAAGGCAGCTTCGACCTCTGGACCATCCGCGCCGACGGCACGGGCCTGCGCCGCCTCACGAGCGGGCCGTTCGACCACCGCGAACCCGTGTTCTCGCCGGACGGCAGGACGATCGCGTTCTCGTCGGACGCCCCGGGCAGCTACGGCATCCACGTGCTCGACGTCGCCTCGGGCAAGACCACGCTCGTCACCGACACCCCGGACGAGGAGTACGAACCGACGTGGTCGCCGGACGGCACGAAGCTCGCGTTCGTGGCGGCCGGGACGAGGATCGACGTGGTGACCGTCGCCGGCGGCGCCCGGTCCACGCTCGTCAGCGAGCCGGGCACGGTCCTGCACAGTCCGATGTGGACACCGGGCGGCGCGGACGTGGTCTACACCCGCTACTCCGGTGGCCTGCCACCGGTCGCGGTCGGCGTCGCGGAGCTGGTGCGCGGCGGGAAAGCGCTGTTCTCGGGCGAGGACGTGTTCCCGTTCCGCGTCTCGTGGCTCAGCGCCGACGAGTACCTCTACACCGCCGACGGAGCGTTGCGCCGGCGAAAGCTCAGCGGGGGCGCCGCCACGGACGTGCCGTTCACCGCGCCCGTCTCCATCGACAACGGACCGGTTCACGCGCGCCCGCGTGATTTCACCTCGCAGAAGCGGAATCCCGTGCTCGGCATCGGCAGCCCGGTGCTTTCGCCCGACGGCCGCAGTGTCGCGTTCCGCGCGCTCAACGACATCCAGGTCATGCAGTTCGGCCGAGCGCCGCACCCCCTGACCGGCGACGGCTGGTGGAAGAGCGATCCCGCGTGGTCACCCGACGGCACGCGGCTGTCGTACTCCACCGACCGCGGCGGCACGCTCGACCTCTGGATCCGCGACCTGAAAACCGGGCAGGACCGGCAGCTGACGAACCTGCCCGACCTCGCGGCGGTGTCGGGCACCTGGGCACCCGACGGCACGAAGATCGCGTTCCTCGACCAGACCGGCGCACTGCACACCGCCGACGTCGCGACGGGCGCGGTGCGGCAGGTCTTCACCGCGACGTTCGAGCCCGGCCGCCCGACGTGGTCGGCCGACGGCAAGGTGATCGCGTTGGCCGCGGTCAAGCCGTATTCGGCGCGCTACCGCGAAGGGCTCAGCAAGATCCTGCTCGTGGACGTCGCCACCGGCCGGGGCCGCTACGTCGACCCGATGCCGGAGCGCTCGATCCAGACCCGCGGCGACGACGGGCCCGTGTGGTCGCCGGACGGGCGGCGGATGGCGTTCGTGGTGGCCAGCGTGCTCCACGTCGTCGACGTGCACGCCGACGGCACCTTCGCCGGGAAACCGCGGCAGATCACCGACGAGGTCACCGACGCCCCGAGCTGGAGCGGCGACTCGCACACGCTGCTGTACCTCAACAACGGCCGCCTGCGGCTGGTCGCGGCGTCGGGCGGGACACCGCGCACCGTCCCCACCAACCTGACCTGGACCAACGCCCGCAGCCGAGGGCGCGTGGTGGTGCGGGCCGGGCGGGTGTGGGACGGCACCTCGCGCACGCTGCGGTCCGATGTGGACATCGTGGTGGACGGCGGCCGGATCACGGGTGTGGAACGCGCGGGCAGCGGGCTCGACGGCACCGTCGTCGACGCGCGGGCGGGCGTGGTCGTGCCCGGGCTGATCGACATGCACAACCACCGCCAGATGCAGGGCTACGGCTACGGCGACCGCCAGGGCCGGCTGTGGCTCTCGCTGGGGTTCACCACCACGCGCTCCCCCGGCAGCCCGGCCTACCACATGGTGGAGGAACGCGAGTCGATCCAGTCCGGCGCCCGGATCGGGCCGCGGTACTTCGCGACCGGCGAGGCGATCGACGGCTCGCGCATCTACTACAACTTCATGCGCCCCACGTTCGACGACCGCCAGCTCGAGCTCGAGCTGGAACGCGCGGAGAAGCTCGACTACGACCTGGTCAAGGCCTACGTCCGGCTCAGCCCCGAACGGCACCGGCGCGTGATCGAGTGGGCGCACGCCCGCCGCCTTCCCGTGACGTCGCACTACCACCACCCGGCGCTCGCGTTCGGCGGCGACGGCATGGAACACATGGGCGCCACCAATCGCCTCGGGTACTCGCGCACGGTGTCGCTGCTCGGCGCGGGTTACGACGACGTGGTGGACCCGTTCGTCCGCCGCGGCGCCGCGCGCACGCCCACCTTGTTCGCCGCCTCGGCCCTGTTCCGCGACGACACGAGCCTCGTGACCGACCACCGCGTGCGCACGCTGTACCCGGCGTGGGAGTACACGTCGCTGCAGAACTCCGTCACCGCCGCGCAATCGGCCGACCAGACGGCGTTGCTGGACAACCTCCGGCGCCAGGTCGGGCAGGCGGCCGCGATCCTGCGCGGCGGCGGGCGGGTGGTGACCGGCACGGACTCCCCCATCGACCACACCGCGGTGAGCACGCACATGAACCTGCGCGCGATGGTGAAGTACGGCTTCACGCCATACGAAGCGCTGACCACCGCCACCAGTGTCGCGGGCGAGGTGCTGGGCGAACCACTCGGCCGCGTCGCGCGGGGCTGCTACGCAGACCTCGTGGTGCTCGGCGGCGATCCCCTCACCGACATCACGGCCGCGGCCGATGTGCGGCAGACGCTCGTCGCCGGGCGCGTGCACACCGTCGACGACCTGCTCGCACCGTTCACGAAGGCGGCCTCGACGACCGCGGTGAGCACGCGCCTGGCCGCGGTGCCCGACCACCCCGCCAACGCCACCTTCTGGTGGCACGACCCGCACTACGTGGCCTCGGCCCGCACGTCGTGCTGCAGCGGGCACTGATGTCCCGGTAGCAAAACGATCCTCGCGGCGGAAGATCTGTTTTCCCCGGTGATCCGTTGATACGGTCACCGCCGCCACGAACACGCGATACACCACGGGTTCTTTCGTCCGAAGGGTCGGCGTATGTGCCAGTTGTGCGGTTCCGAAGCCCAGTCGACGGTTTCGCGGCGGACGTTGTTCGCCGCGGCGGCCGGGCTGGCGGTCACGCCGATGGTGCTCGCGACACCGGCGAACGCCGCGCCCCACCCGGATTCGGGCGCCGATCTGATCCTCCACAATGGACGCGTCGTGACCGAGGCCCTGCACGGGCGGACCACGCCGGCGATCGCCGTGCGCGGCGGCCGGGTCGTGGTGGCGGGCCCGTCGGACCAGGTCCTGCGCCTGCGCGGACGGCAAACGCGGGTGGTCGACCTCAAGGGTGCCGCCGTCGTGCCCGGGCTGATCGACAGCCACCTGCACCAGTTCACCTCGGCGCTCGACCGCCCGAACGTGTCGCTGCTGGAGTCGCGCAGCATCGCCGACGTCGTCGCGGCCATCGGCACACGGGTGGCCACGAGCGCGGCTGGTGCGTGGGTGCAGGCACGGTCGGGCTGGCACGAGAGCCTGCTCGCCGAGGGCCGGCTGCCCGCACGGGCCGAGCTGGACCCGGTCTCGCCGGACAACCCGGTGTTCATCCCGCGCGGTGGCCACGTCGCGACCGTGAACAGTCGCGCGCTGGCCCTGGCCGGCATCACCCGTGACACCGCCGATCCCGTCGGCGGCGTGATCGTGCGCGACGCGAGCGGCGAGCCCACGGGCGTGCTGCTGGAACGCGCGCGCTCGCTCGTCACGCCGTTCCTGCCGCCCCCGCCGTCGGCCGAGCAGCAGCGGCAGCTCTTGCGTGACCAGATGGCCGAGCACAACGCGCTGGGCATCACCGGTGTCACGGAGCCCGGGCTGTCGCCGGACCAGATCGCGACCTACACCGACCTGTGGCACGCCTGCGAGATGACCACGCGGGCGCACCTGCTGTGGCGGATCGCCGCGCTCGCCGACGTCGACGCGGCCGTCACGGCGTTGAAGCCCCGCACGGGCGACGACATGCTCCGCTTCGACGGCCTGAAGTACCTCTCCGACGGCGGCGTGGAAGGCGGGTTCCTGCGCGACCCGTACCGGATCGTGCCCGGCGAGCAGACCGGTCCGGACTACCACGGCGTGCAGCTGCTGCCCCCGGGCGGACGCGACGAGCTGACCGAGATGTACCGCCGCGCCGCACGCCACGGCTTCCAGGTGCAGACCCACGTCGTGGGCGACGCGGCGATGGACTTCATCGTCGACGTGCTCGCCACCGTGCACCGCGACACGTCGCTCGAGCGGCTGCGCTGGGTGCTGATGCACCTGTTCCTGCCCAGCGGCCCCAACCTGGCGCACATGCGGAAGATGGGCCTGATCGCGAGCGTGCAGGACCACCCCGTGCTGCTCGGCGCCAACCAGGTCAAGTGGTGGGGCCCCGAACGCGGCTCCCGCGCCGTGCCGATCCGCGACATCCTCGACGCCGGCCTCGTCGCCGGCGGCGGCACCGACGCCCCGGTGGTGCCGCCGAGCCCCCTGTGGTCGCTCGGCTGGATGGTCACGCGCCGCACCCTCCGCGGCGACGTCCTCGGTCCCGAGCAGGCGATCACCGCCCGCGAGGCGCTGCACCTCTACACCCTCGGCAGCGCGCGCACGCAGTTCGCCGAGCACACCCTCGGCACCCTCGAACCGGGCAAACTCGCCGACCTCGTGGTCCTCGACGCCGACCCGCTCACGGTCGGCCCGGAGGCGATCAAGGACCTGTCGGTGAAGATGACGGTGGTGAGCGGGCGCGTGGTGCACGAAGCCTGACCGGCCCGGGTCAGTGCGGCCCCGTGGTCGCCTGCCGGGACGTCGTGGTGCTCACCGTGCCTCCCGGCGGTGTGCGCCGGCCGCCGAATGCGGACCTGCGTGGGTGAAGCCCAGACGGCAGGCCCGGCCCCCGCGGGACCGGGCCTGCACGCGGAACTCAGCGCCAGCCGAGCTCCGGCGCCACGTACTTCACGATGCTTTCCAGCACGTGTGCGTTGTACTCCACACCCAGCTGGTTCGGCACCGTCAGCAGCAGGGTGTCCGCGGCCTCGATGGCCTCGTCCTCCTTGAGCTGGCGCACGAGCTCGTCGGGTTCCGCCGCGTAGGAGCGGCCGAAGATGGCCCGCGTGTTCTCGTCGATCATGCCGACCTGGTCGCGCGAGTCGCGGTCGCGACCGAAGTAGGCGCGGTCGAGGTCGTTGGTCAGCGCGAAGATGCTGCGGCTGACCGAAACCCGCGGTTCGCGGTCGTGGCCGGCTTCCTTCCACGCCTCGCGGTAGGCCTCGATCTGCTTGCGCTGCTGGACGTGCAGCGGCTCGCCGGTCTCGTCGTCCTTGAGCGTGGAGCTCTGCAGGTGCATGCCGTGCTTCGCGGCCCACACGCCGGTGGCGTTGGAGCCCGAGCCCCACCAGATGCGTTCGCGCAGGCCGGGCGAGTGCGGTTCGACGCGCAGCAGGCCGGGCGGGTTGGCGAACATCGGGCGCGGGTTCGGCTGGGCGAAGCCCTCGCCCTCGATCACCTTGAGGAACACCTCGGCGTGGGTGCGGGCCATGTCCGCGTCGGACTCGCCGTCGGCGGGCTGGAAGCCGAAGTAGCGCCAGCCGTCGATCACCTGCTCGGGGGATCCCCGGCTGATGCCGAGCTGGAGCCTGCCGCCGGAGATGAGGTCGGCCGCGCCCGCGTCCTCGGCCATGTACAGCGGGTTCTCGTAGCGCATGTCGATCACGCCGGTGCCGATCTCTATCTTCGACGTGCGCGCGCCGATGGCCGAGAGCAGCGGGAACGGGCTGCCGGCCTGCCGCGCGAAGTGGTGCACGCGGAAGTAGGCGCCGTCCACGCCGAGCTCCTCGGCCGCCACCGCCAGGTCGATGGACTGGTGCAGGAAGTCCTTCGCCGACCGGGTCTCGGAGTGCGGGGTGTCCGACCAGTGGCCGAACGAGAGGAAACCAATCTTCTTCACGCCCGTGGAAGCGTACGCGGCCCTCGATTGATTCCCGCACGCGGTCCGGGTCACGTCCTCGCCGTGCGCCCTCCGTCAGGTGTCGTGCGGCACCGATCCCGGCAGCGGTTTGCGCGCCGACTCCCGCATGAAGACCACGCAGACGCCGCCGATCACACCGGCGATCATCAGGTAGTAGGCCGGCCAGTTGAGGTCCCCCGTGCCGGAGACCAGCGCGCTCATCACCGTCGCCGTCGTGCCGCCGAACAGCGACACCGACAAGTTGAACGCGATCGACAGTCCACCGGCGCGCACGCGCGTCGGGAACAGGGCCGGCAGCGTCGAGGGCAGGATCGCGGAGAACAGCACCAGCACGAGACCCATCACCAGCAGGCCGAAGAATGTCGAGGTGGTCCCGCCCGCGCGCACCAGCAGCACGGCGGGCAGCGACAGCACCACGAGCCCGAGGCAGCCGGCGAGCAGCACCGGCCGCCGCCCCGCCTTGTCCGACAACCGGCCGACGAAGGTGATCACCACCATCAGCAGCACGAGCACCACGATCTGCAGGATCTCCGACGCCGTCTTGCCGATCCCGGTGTGCTGCGCGGGCAGCGTCTCCGTGAGGTAGGTGGGCATGTAGCTGGTGAGCATGTAGTTGGCGACGTTCCACGTCAGCACCAGCCCGGCGCACAGCAGCATCGCCGGCCAGTACTTCGTGAACACCGCCCGCAGCTCCCCGCCGAGCGACTGCTTCTCCTTCTCGGTCTCCTGCAGCTTCGCGAACGCCGGCGACTCCTCCAGCCGCTGCCGCAGGTAGAGGCCGACGGCCCCGAGCGGCAATGCGAGCAGGAACGGGATGCGCCAGCCCCACGTCAGCAGTTGCTGGTCCGAAAGCACCGCGCTGAGCACCGTCGCGATCGTGGCGCCGAACGCGTAGCCGGTCAGCGTGCCGAACTCCAGCCAGCTGCCGAAGAATCCGCGCCGCCGATCGGGGGCGTACTCGGCGATGAAGGTCATGGCGTTGCCGTACTCGCCGCCGGTCGAGATGCCCTGCACCAGCCGCGCGAGCAGGACCAGCAGGGGTGCGGCGAGGCCGATGGCGCCGTAGCTCGGGATCACGCCGAGGGCGAACGTGCCCAGCGCCATGAGGATCACCGTGAGGGACAGCACCCGTTTCCGGCCGATGCGATCACCGAGCGGTCCGAAGATCAGCCCGCCGAACGGCCGGATCAGGAACGAGACGGCGAACACCCCGAACGTCGCGATCTGCCCGGCCGAGGCCGGCAGGTCCGTGAAGAAGACCTTCTGGATGGTCGTCGCGAGGTACCCGTAGACGCCGAAGTCGTACCACTCGGTGATGTTGCCGATCGCCGCCGCACCGACCGCCCGCTTGACCATCGCGGGCTCGACGACCTGGACGTCGCCGGTCTGCCCCTCCACCATGAATCCACCTTCCGGCCACCCGTCGTCCCAGCGGCCGCGTACGAGTGTCTCCCGGATCGGCGGGGTTCGCCGGTTCACCGGAAACCGCCCAGGTGAGGAGTGGATCAAGATCACCGTGGTCGCGGCAAGCCCGCCGGCTGCAGCCACTCCACGCACAGGACGCGACGGTCACCGGCCCGGTGCAGCCGGCCGCCGACGGAGACGCGGCGCAGGATCCTGGCCCGGGCCGGGGTGACGAGGTCAGGGGGCAGTTCGAGTGCCACGCAAGCCTGTCGGCCGTGCGGGGTGACGACGAGGCCGAGCCGCCCGTCCTGTGCGGATCGCACCTCCAGCACCCCCGTGACCACGACCCGCATACCGGTCGCGGAGCCGATCGTGCCCCTCACCCCGTCAGTCCTCCCCTGCGCCACCCGGCCCCTCAGCCTGCGCCGGCGCCGGGCCCGATCGCATCGGGAAGCCCCCGGGTGAGTGACCCCGGTGCCGCGCCCACGAGTTCACCCGGCTCGGAGGATGCGCCGGCCCTGCCGCCTGCGGCACGCTCGTGCGGATGAGCTCGGATCCGAACGCTCCGGCGGAACGGGGACCCCATGACCACCTTCGACGGCAACGCGATCGCCGGCACCCTCAACGCGGTGTTCGGCGGCGAGATGACCGCGGCCGCCGGAACGTGTGCCGCGTGTGGCGCGACCGAACCCCTGGCCTTGCTGCGCGTCTACCGCGACGCACCGGGTGTGGTGGCCCGCTGCGCGCACTGCGACACCGTGCTGCTGGTGATCGTCGAGAAGCGCGGGGTGTCCTGTGTGGACGCTTCGGGGTTCGCGGTGCTGGAGCAGCCCGCTCAGCTCTGAAGCCGGCGCCGGGAAGTGACGTTGAGCTTGTCGTAGATTCGGCCGAGGTGCCATTCCACCGTGCGCGGGCTGAGGAACAGCCGCGCGCCGATCTCCGCGTTGGACAGTCCTTCGCGCACCATGCGCACGATCTGGGCCTCCTGCGCGGTGAGTTCCGTGCCGGTCTCGACCGACCGCTTGCGCGCGGTGCCGCCGGTCGCGCGCAGCTCGCGGCCGGCGCGTTCGGCGAAGGCCTCCATGCCCATCTCGGTGAACATGTCGTGGGCCGTGCGCAACTGCCCGCGCGCGTCGGCCCGGCGGCGGGCGCGGCGCAGCCATTCCCCGTACAACAGGTGCGCCCGCGCGCATTCGCCGCGCACCCGCGTGCGGGAAAGCCGCTCCACCGCCTCGCGGTAAGCGCTCTCGGCGGCTTCGCCGGTGGCGAGCAACGCGCGTGAGCGGGCCTCGACGCCCAGCCCCCAGTCGGTGCCGCCGGCCCGCGTGGTTTCCGCGAGCTTCGCGAACGCCTCCTCGGCCACCGCGGTCCGCCCCAGCCGGGTGGCGGCCTCGACCAGCTCCACCAGCGCCAGCCACGGTTCCACGCCCATCACCGGCGGCCGCTGCCGCGCGCTGTCGGCCGAGTCCAAGGCTTCGGCGTAGTAGCCGAGGCTGTTGCACAGCACCGCGCGCGAAGCGCCGACGATGAGCAGCCCGAACCCCTCACCCCGGCGCACGGCCTCGGCTTCGGTGCGGGCGATCACGTCACGTGCCTCGTCTTCGCGGCCGCGCCACGCGGCGAGCAGGAGCGACCCGTAGGTGGCCGCGGGGATGCCGGTCGCTCGCGACACCTCGGCCAGCTCGTCGCGCAGGTGCGCCGCGATGATCAGATCGCCCGCGTAGACGTGGGCGCCGATGTGCGACGCGAGCGCGAGCGGCAGGGTGTCGAGCGCGCCCATGTCCCGCGCGAGCTGCAGGTGGCGCGCGGTGTCGAGGGTCTGCTCGTCCCACATGTTCCCGGCCATGATGTGCGCGAGCCAGAGCCAGTGCAGTTCCTTGAGCGAAAGCTCCGGCGTGCGGAAGGCGCTCAGTGCCCGGCGCAGCATCGGCAACGACGGCGCGAACCCGGCGGTGAAGCGGATCGCGAGGCCGTCGAGGAGCAGGTCGGCCGGGCCCGGCGGCCGCGGCGAACGAGGAGCGGCGCGGGCCGCCTCGGCCACTTCACGCAGCTCGGCGGCGGTCGCGCCCGCGAACATCCCGGCGAGCAGGGCGTCGAGGTAGGTCTCGCGGGCGAGCCCCACGTCGAGCTCCTCGAGCCGGCGGGCCGCGGCGAACAGCAACGGAGGTGCCTCGCGGCCTCGGTTGACGGTCAGCGAGATCCGGCCGCGCAACAGGTCGGCCTTGGCCTTCTCGAGCCGGGCGAGCGGGCCCGCCTCGGCGATCGACAGCAGCCGCAGCGCCTCCTCGGGCGCGCCGGCCACGTGCGTGATGTGGGCCGCTTCGAGCGTTCGCTTCGCCCGCGTCGCCGGGGTCGCCGAGAGTTCCGCGGCGCGTTCCAGCATGGCCGCCGCGGCCGCCATGCCGCCCCGGGCCTGCGCTCGGCAAGCAGAGCGCACGAGCTGTTCGGCCGCTTCCTCGGCGGGCGCTTCCGCCGCCTGCGCCGCGTGCCAGGCGCGGCGGTCCAGGTCGGCGTCGGCGTCGGTGACCTGCGCGAGCGCCCAGTGCGCGCGCCGCCGTTCGCTCGGGGCGGCGGCCTGGTAGATCGCCGAGCGCACCAACGGGTGGCGGAACCGCACGTGCGTGCCGATCTCGATCAACCCGGCCGACAGCGCCGGTTCCGCCGCCTCGGCGCCGATGTCGAGCAGCCTGGCCGCGCGCCACAGCGTCACGGGGTCGCCCTGGGGTTCGAGCGCGGCGACCACGAGCAGGCGTTTCGTCTCGGAGCCGAGCCGGGCGAGGCGGGCCTGGTACCGCTGCTCGACACGCCGCGGGATCGTGGTCGCCCCGGCCAGCGCGAAGCCTTCGGCGAGCTCCTTCGGGCTGAGTCCGTGCGAGAGCTCCACCAGCGCCAGTGGGTTGCCGCGGGTCTCGGCGACGATCCGGTCGCGCACCCGGTCATCGGCGGGCAGGCGCAGCACGGAGTCGAGCAGCGCGCGGGCCGCCGCGTCGGGCAGCCCGCCGACGACGAGCTGGGCGACGCCCGTGAGGTCCGTGACCGGCGCCGGCTCCCGCACGGCGAAGACCAGCGCCACCGACTCGGCGACCAGCCGCCGGGCCACGAAGGCCAGTGCCTGCGCGGATGCGCTGTCGAGCCACTGCGCGTCGTCGATCACGCACAGCAGCGACCGCTCGCGCGCGGCCTCGGCCAGCAGGCCCAGCACGGCGAGGCCCACGAGGAACCGGTCGGGGGCGGGGCCGGGGCTGAGGCCGAACGCGGTGCGCAGCGCGACCCGCTGCGGGTCGGGCAGAGCCTCGGCGCCGTCGAGCATCGGCGCGCACAGCTGGTGCAGGCCGGCGAACGCGAGCTCCATTTCGGACTGGACGCCCGCGGCCCGCGCGATCCGGAACCCGGCGGCACGGCCGACGAGGTGCTCCAGCAGCACCGTTTTGCCCGCCCCTGCCTCGCCGCGCAGCACGAGTGCCTGGCTCTTGCCACCGCGGACGGAGTCCAACAGCCGCTCGAGTGTCTCGCGTTCCGCGCGCCGGTCCAGCACTCACCCACCTGCCCGTGTGCTCGTTGTTCCCATCCGGTCACGGCGACCAGCAGGCCCCCGCAGGATATCCCGGCCCGTCGGCGGCGCCGGGTACACGGCGTTCACCGAACGGTCCGGTTCGTCCGGGTTCACCCGGGTCCCGGGGCCGCGCCCGGGTCGGCCCGGGTTCGAAGCGGCCGGGGGCGGTCCAGCGTCGACGCCGTGCCCGACCCGATCCAGCCCCGTCCGGTGGCCGACGTCACCCTGCACGGCCGTGCGGCCGAGGTCCGCCGCCTCGACCGGCACGTGCGGGACGGCCGAGGCGCGCTCGTCCTGCGGGGCGCCGCGGGCGTCGGCAAGACGGCGTTGCTGCGGCACGCCGTTGCCGGAGCCCGAGGGATGCGGGTGGTCGCGGTGTGTCCGTCGGGACCGCGGCCGTATGCGGCGCTGTCCGATCTGTGCGCCGCGCTCGGCCAGGCGCCGCCGGAGGACTCCGGCCCGTTCACGATCGGCGTGGCGATGACGCAGCTGCTGTCCGCCGCAGCGCCCCTGCTGTGCGTCGTGGACGACGCCCAGTGCGTGGACGCGCCCTCGGCCCGCGCTCTCGCGTTCGCCTCGCGGCGGCTGCGGGGGCGAGTGGTGCTGCTCTTCGCCGAACGCACGCCGACCGGGGTGCTGGACGCGCTGCCCGAGCTCGCGGTGCCGCCGCTGTGCCGCGCCGGGGCGCGTGCGCTGGTGCGTTCGCTGGCGCCGGGGCTCGTGAACGAAGCAGTGGTGGAGCGGTTCGTCGCGGAGACGGGCGGGAACCCGGGTGCCATTCTGCGCGGCGACGCAGGTCGCCCGGCCGCCACGCTGCGCGCCCGGGTGCGGCGGCTCGACACCGCGGGCCGCACCCTGCTGCTCGCCGCCGCGGAGCCGACCGGTGACGTGGCTCTGCTGTGGCGAGCCGCCGCGCGGCTGGGGGTCGCGGCCGCGGAGCTGCAAGGACTGCTCGAGTTCGGGGAACTGGTGATGTTTCCGGACCCGGCTTTGCGCGCCTGGGTGTATCACGCGGCCACGGTCGCGCAGCGCCGCCGGGTCCACCGTGCGCTGGCCGAGGTGACCGACACCGACCGCCGCGCTTGGCACCACGCGCACGCGACGCCGGGCCCGGTCGCCGCCGACGGCCTCGTCGCTCAGGTCGCCCGTGCCCGCGCTCGGGGCGGCCCCGGCGAGGCGGCGGCGTTCCTCCGCCTGGCCGCGGCACTCACCACCACGCCCGGCCCGCACACCGACCGCACCCTGGCCGCGGCCTCCGCCGAACTCGACGCCGGACGCCCTGCCGCGGCGCTGCGGCTGCTCGAGACAGTGGACGCGCACCAGCCCGAGGCCGTACGGCTGCGGGCTTGGCTCACCTTCACGACGACCCGGACCCCGGCCGCCGCTGAAGCGCTTCTCCTGACCACGCGCGCCGCCCCGTCGAGCCGAGCGTGTTCCGATGCGCTGGGCGCCGCAATCCTCACCGGGGTGGCTCCCGGGGCGGCGTGCGGTTCGGCGGACACTCCGGTCACCGGTCTGCTCGCGCGCGAGGCCGAGGGGTTCGCACAGCTGCGGAGTGCTCTCGCGCCCACCAGGTCTTCGTGGTTGGCAGGATTCGCCGCCGCTGAACTGTGGGACGACCGGGCGTGGCACCGGGTGACGCTGGGCACGGCTGATCCGGTTGCCCTGCCCGACTTCCTCACCGGACGCGCGTTGTTCGCGCTCCACACGGGCGATTTCGCCGGAGCGACCGCGCTCGACGACGAGGCCGCCGCGCTGAGCCTGAAGCTGGGCCAGGCTCCGCTGACACACGTGAGGGTGCTGATCGCGGCTTGGCGGGGTCGGGCAGCCGGCCGCGCGTCGGGCGCCGGCCTCACCCGCTCCTGCGCGGACCTCGCTGACGCGGTCGCGGCCAACGCCGTCGGCGACCACCGGCGAGCCCTCGCCGCCGCCCAGCGCGCCGTCGACTGCGCCGCCCCGGCGACGACGGGCTGGGCGCTCACCGAACTGGTGGAAGCCGCGGTGGGCGCGGAGCGGACCGACATCGCCGCGCGGGCCCTCGACCGGCTCGTCGACCGCACCGACCGCTGCGGCACGGACTGGGCGCTCGGTGCCCAAGCCCGCGCTCGCGCCCGGCTTTGCCGCGACCGCACCGCCGGCGAGCTGTACACCGAGGCGATCGTCCGGCACTCCCGGACGCGCCTGCGTCCCCTGCTCGCCCGCACCCGCCTCGACCACGGTGAGTGGTTGTGCCGCCAGGGGCGCCACAGCGAGGCAAGCGAGCTCCTGCGTGCCGCGCACGACGCGTTCGCCCGAATCGGAGCGACGGCGTTCGCGGCCCGCTCTCGGCCATCCCGAGCCGGCCCTCTTGACCTCCCAGGAGACCGAAGTCGCGGCGTTGGCCCGCGACGGCCTCACCAATGCCGAGATCGGTGCCGCGTTGTCGATCAGCCCACGCACAGTCGAGTACCACCTGCGCAAGGTCTTCGCGAAGCTCGGCCTCACCTCGAGGACGGAACTCCACCTCCGTTCCGGAAACGAACCGGCGGCCCGGTGAAGCGAATCGGCGGAACAACCCCGCCCGAACACGAAAGTGAGGCGGCCCGGTGATGGGAACCCTCGTCGGCCGCGACCGCGAGAGCGCCCGGCTCCGAGCGCTGCTGGAGGGCGGCGGCGCGACCGTGGTCCGCGCGGCGCCGGGCCTCGGGAAGACCGCGCTGCTCGAGCACGTCGCGACAGCGGCTGTCGATCGGCGGGTCGTGTGGGTGCGCGCGGTGGCGGCCGAGGCGGAGCTGCCGTATGCCGCCGTGGATCTGTTGTGTGCGCAGCTGGGTGAGGTGCCGCGGAGCGAGGTGCTGGAGCGGGCGGTCGGTTCACGGCCCGGCCCGGTACCGGGGCCGCTCGCGGTCTGCGGGGCCGTGGTGGAGCTCCTGGAGCACGCGGCGAGGGATCGGCCGTTGCTGTGCCTGGTCGACGACGCGCACTGGCTGGACGAAGCGTCGGCGGCTGTCTTCGGCGCGGTGGGACGGCGGCGGCGAGCGGGGGCGGTCACGGTGGTGTTCGCCGAGTCCGGTGAGCGGGTGAGCGGTCTGCCGGCGATCGAGCTCGGGCCGCTGGGCCACGCCGACGCGCGACTGCTGCTGGACGCGGGGCTGCGGGAGCCGTTGGACGACGCCGTGCGCGACCGGATCGTGGCGGAGGCGCGGGGGAATCCACGGCAGTTGCTGGAAGCGCCCCGCTCGGCCACCGCGGGTGGGTACGGCGTGGCGCCCGTGGTCTGTCCCGAGTTCGCGGCCGCGGCCGAAGAGCTGACGGCCGAGAGCCGGTTCCTGCTCGTGCTCGCCGCGGCGGAGCCGCTCGGCGATCCGGTGCGCCTGTGGCGGGCTGCCGCGCGGCTCGGCGTCGGAGTCGAGGCCGCGCAGCCGTTGGAAGCCGCGGGTTTCGTCGACTTCGGGGCGTGGGTGGCGTTTCGAGACGCACGGTTGCGACAGTGCGCATACGGCGTCGCGTCCGCCGCGCACCGACGGCTCGCGCACGACGCGCTCGCGTCGGTGACCGACCCGCGGCTCGAACCCGACCGCCGGGCGTGGCACCTCGCGCAGGCGACGATCGAGCCCGCGGAAACCCTGGCCGACGACCTCGCGCGGCTCGCCGACGACGCCGGCCGGCGTGGCGGCCTCCCCGCCACGGCCGCGTTCCTGGAGCACGCCGCGCTGAGCACCGCCGACCCGCGGCTGCGTGCCGAGCGAGCGATCACGGCGGCCGACGCGCACCACGCGGCCGGCGCCGTCGACGCGGCGGTGCGGCTGCTCGCCGTCGCGGAGCTGGGGTCCCCCGGCGCTGCCGGGCGCGCGCGGACAGACCGGGTGCGGGCACGCATGGCGTTCGACGCGGGGCGTGGCGGGCCCGCGGTCCGCCGGCTGCTCGCGTCGGCCCGGGAGCTGGAACGGTGCGAACCTCGGCTCGCGCGACCCGCGTACCTGGAAGCGCTGGGGGCGGCGATCTTCACCGGCCACGTCGACGTGGTGCGGGCCGTGCTGACGCGGCCGGCCGGCCGCCGGCCGACCGGGTCCGACCGGCTGCTCGAAGGCGTCGCGCAGCGGTACACGGCCGGCTACGCGGCGGCCGTCGAACCGCTCAAGCTCGCCCTCAAAACGCTCGACAACGACCACGAGAGCGACGCCCGCTCCCGCCTGCTGGCGTGCCTCGTGGCCCCTGACCTGTGGGACGACGACACCTGGCACGACCTCACCCACGCCGAGCTCGCCGGGGCCCGCGCGAGGGGCGCCCACGCGACCCTGCCGTACGTGCTCACCCACCGCGCCCTCGCCGAAGTCCACTTCGGACGGTTCGCCGTCGCGGAGTCGCTGGTGGCCGAGGCCGAATCACTCACCCGCCGCATCGGCACGCCCGCGCTCCCCCACGCGGCGACGGCGCTGGCCGCGTGGCGCGGGCAGGAGCTCCCGGCGTTCGCCGAGTCCTGCTTCGAAAACGGCGGCGTGGCACTCGCCACCGCCCGCTACGCCACCGCAGTGCTGCGCAACGGCCACGGTGCCTACGCCGAAGCCGCCGACGCCACCCGCGAAGTCCTCGAACGCGACGGAATCGAACTGCAAGGCTGGTCACTCGTGGAGCTCGTCGAGGGCGCCGCGCGCTCCGGCGACCTCACCACCGCCGCCGCGGCCGCCGAGCAGCTGTCCGAACGCGCGTGCCTCAGCGGCACGGAATGGGCCCTCGGCCTCGACGCCCGCTGCCGCGCGCTGCTCACCGACGGCCCCGCCGCCGAAGACCTCTACACCGAAGCCGTCGATCGCCTCGGCCGTTCCCGCATCACCCCGCACCTTGCGCGCGCCCACCTCCTCCACGGCGAGTGGCTCCGCCGCCGCGGCCGCCGCGTCGACGCCCGCGGCCCGCTGCGCACCGCCCACGAAGCCTTCGTCGCCCTGCGCGCCGACGCCTTCGCCACCCGTGCGCTGCGCGAACTCCTCGCCACGGGCGAACGCGCGCGCCGCCGCGTCCCCGAAACGCACTCCCAGCTCACCCCCCAGGAGCACCGCATCGCCATCCTCGCCCGCGACGGCCGCTCCAACCCCGACATCGCGACCACCCTGTCGATCAGCCCGCGGACGGTGGAGTACCACTTGCACAAGGTGTTCACGAAGCTGTCGATCACCTCGCGCACCGAACTCCACCTCGTCCTCACGACCCCCGCGGACGGCTGACCGCCTCCTCACCCCTTCCGCAGATCAGGCGGCGGCGCACCCGGCAACCGCCTCCGCACCCGGTCCCAGGCACTGTGCATCGCCGCCTGCACCCCTTTCGACGTGTGTGTGCCCCAGCAGCCGCACCCCCACCCCGCACCCGGCGGGCAGCTCGGAAACCCCGGCACACCGCGGGCGCCCCGCCCAGCGTCGAGCGCAACAGTTCCACGAGCTCGGCTGGAGGCACCGCCCGCGACACCACGAACAAGCTCCCCACCACCTGGTACCACCACGTCCGCGTCGGGGTAGCGGTTCGTGAGCTCGGCGACGGCGTCGAGGTTCATGGTCGGGTCGTCGTGCACCGCGGTGTGCGGGCACGAACCGGTTTCCACGCCGACGACCCGCTCCGGTGCCGGCACACCCGCCAGCGTGCGCCGCACGTGCAGGGCGTCTTCGCTCGTGAAGATGTCGTTGGTCACCACCAGCGGGCGGTGGCCCTGCGCGACAAGCATCGGCACGAGCGCCTCGATGAGCGCGGTCTTGCCCGACCCGACCGGGCCGCCGATGCCGATCCGGGCGACGCCCGGCGTGCGCACGGCGGAGAACTCGAGGTGGGAGTGGTCCGCGTACTGCCGCGACTCCGGGTCGCGCACACCGCCCACGGCCCCAAGGAGCCCAAACCCGCCCACGACGGCCGGCTGCGCGACTACGTCACCAGCCGGCTGCAGCAGCGATGGTCACCTGAGCAGCTCTGTCACGCTCTGGTCATCGAGACCCCCAACGACGAGGGCATGCGAATGAGTCCGGAGACGACCTACCAAGCGATCTACGTCCAGGCACGCGGCGGGCTGCGGCGCGAGGTCGCCGCCGCCCTGCGCCCGCACCGAGTCCACGATCGTGACCCTCGTCGAACGCTCCACCCAGAACGTCATGCTCGGGCACCTGCCCGGCGGGCACACCGCCGAGGAAGTCCGCGACGTGCTGTACCGCTGATCCAGACCCTGCCCGAACACCTCCGCGGCTCGCTGAGCTGGCACCAAAGCTGCGAGATGGCCGCCCACAAGCAGTTCACCGCGACAACCGGAGCTGTCCATCCACAACGCCACAGAACTCGAGCACGTCGCCCAACAACTCAACAGCCGACCACGCAAAACGCTCGGCCGGACAACCCCAGCCGAGCGCCTGCGTGATCCACTGACAACCGCAGAAACCATCAGGGGTTGCGAGGACCCCAAGAATCTGCCGAGGGTCCGGGGTCGCTCGCGAAAGCAGCTGTCAGTCGTGGACCTCAGATGCCGAGCGCGTGCACTCCGCCGTCGACCATGATCATCGAGCCGGTGGTGGCGGGCAGCCAGTCGGACAGCGCGACGCAGACGGTCTTGGCCGTCGGGTCGGGATCGGAGCTGTCCCAGCCGAGCGGGGCGCGGTCGTTCCAACCGTCCTCGAGGTCGGTGAAGCCCGGGATGGACTTCGCGGCCATCGTTTTCATCGGGCCGGCGCTGACCAGGTTCACGCGGATGCCACGCGGGCCGAGGTCGCGCGCCAGGTAGCGGTTCACCGACTCCAGGGCCGCCTTCGCGACACCCATCCAGTTGTAGGCCGGCCACGCCACGCGCGCGTCGAAGTCCATGCCGACGATCGACGAGCCGCGCGAGAGCAGCGGCAGCGTGGCCACGGCCAGCGACTTGAACGAGAACGCCGACACCTCCACCGCGACCTTCACGTCGTCGGCCGGCGCGTCCAGGAACGGCGCGCCCAGGCACGTCTGCGGCGCGAAGCCGATCGAGTGCAGCACACCGTCGAGACCGTCGACGTGCTCGCGCACGCGGTCGGCCAGCGTGTCCAGGTGCTCCTGGTTGACCACGTCGAGCTCGATCACCGGCGCGGGCTTCGGGAGCCGCTTCGCGATCGTCTTCACGAGCGACATCCGGCCGAAACCGGTGAGCACGACCTCGGCGCCTTCCTGCTGCGCGATCTTGGCCGCGTGGAACGCGAGCGAGGCGTCGGTGATGATGCCGGTGATCAGCAGCCGCTTGCCTTCGAGCAGTCCGGGCAACGGGTTCTCCAGTCCAGTCGGTGGGAGTCGGGAAGGAAGGTCAGTGACCGAGGCCGAGGCCGCCGTCGACGGGCAGCACCGCGCCGTTGACGTAACCGGCCTCGTCGGAGGCGAGGTAGCGCACCGCGGCGGCGATCTCGGCCGGCTCGGCGTAACGGCCGCTGGGCACGTTGGCGAGGATCTCCTTCTTGCGGTCCTCGCTGAGCCCGTCGGTCATGTCGGTGCGCACGAAGCCGGGCGCGATCACGTTGGAGGTGATGTTGCGCGAACCGAGCTCGCGAGCCAGCGAGCGCGAGAAGCCGACCAGGCCCGCCTTCGCCGCGGCGTAGTTCGCCTGGCCCGCCGAGCCCGAGAGGCCGACGACCGACGAGATGAACACGAACCGGCCCCAGCGGGCGCGCAGCATGCCTCGCGACGCGCGCTTGGCGACCCGGAACGCACCGGTGAGGTTGGCGTTCACCACGCGCTCGAACTGCTCCTCGCTCATGCGCATCAGGAGCGTGTCGTCGGTGAGCCCGGCGTTGGAGACGAGCACCTCCACCGGACCCTGGTGCTCCTCGACGAGCTTGAACGCGGCGTCGATCTGCTCGGCGTCCGTGACGTCGGCCTGCACCCCGAAGAGCCCTTCCGGCGCGCCGGAACCGCGGTGGGTGATCGCCACCTGGTGACCCTGCTCGGCGAGGTCGCGGGCGATCGCCAGACCGATTCCCCGGTTGCCGCCGGTGACCAAGACCGACCGTCCCACTGCACGTCTCCCTCTGCTCGGTGTCGCTGAGCGCTTTCGCGCCGGAACGAGGCTATCGGCCGCGCGAGACGCCGCCGCACCCGCGTCCGGCCGGGCGCGCGAGTCCGGTGTGGAGGTTAGGGCCCGGCGCGCCGGTCCGTTTGTGCAGACCAGAGGGTTCCTACAAACGAGGGGAAGGCGGGGCGTGCGATCCGCACAAAACGTGATCAGGATCGCCGGGCCGCGGAGCCCGACCGTGGCCGGGAAGTCCCCTAAGGACAGGTAAGGAACAGCGCCGGGACCTTGCCGCACGCGGATCGGGTGGTCACCGTGAGTCGCGACACAGGAGGTCAAGGATGACAACCCGGATCCCCACCCCGGCCACCCGTGAGGGCGAGCGGCGGGTCGTCGGCAACGTGCTGCGCGGCTCCATCGGCAACCTCGTCGAGTGGTACGACTGGTATGCCTACTCGGCGTTCACGATCTACTTCGCCAAGGCGTTCTTCCCCGGCGGTGACGCGACGGCCCAGTTCCTCAACACCGCGGCCGTGTTCGCCGTCGGGTTCCTCATGCGCCCGCTGGGCGGCTGGCTGCTCGGCCGCTTCGCCGACCGCTTCGGCCGCCGCAGCGCGCTCGTGCTCTCGGTGTCGATGATGGCGTTCGGCTCGCTGCTCATCGCCGCGACGCCGGGCTACTCGGCCATCGGCGTCGCCGCACCGATCCTGCTCGTGCTCGCGCGGTTGTTGCAGGGCTTGTCGGTGGGCGGTGAGTACTCGACGTCGGCGACCTATCTGTCCGAAGTGGCCACCCCCGGCAAACGTGGGTTCTATTCGAGCTTCCAGTACGTGACGCTCGTCGGCGGGCAGCTGCTCGCGCTCGGGCTGCAGCTCATCCTGCAGAGCGTGCTCACCGAGGCGCAGATGGGCGACTGGGGCTGGCGCATCGCGTTCGTGGTCGGTGCCGTGGCAGCGGTCGTGGTGATGGCGTTGCGGCGCAGCATGGACGAGTCGGCGAGCTACGAGCGGGTGGTCGCGGAACCGGGATCCGGGTCGGGCGAGCGCGGCGCGTTGCGCACACTCGTCAAGTACCCCAAGGAGATCGCGCTCGTCGTCGGCCTCACGCTCGGCGGCACGGTCGCGTTCTACACCTACGCGACCTACACGCAGAAGTTCCTCGAGAACACCGCCGGCATCCCGCGCCGCACGGTGACGTGGATCCTCTTCATCGCGTTGCTGGTCTTCGCACTGCTGCAGCCGGTGGCCGGCCGGCTCTCGGACCGGATCGGCCGGCGGAAGCTGCTGATGTTCTTCGGCATCGCGGGCACCGTGCTCACCGTGCCGATCATGACGACCATGGCGCACACGAAACAGCCGGTGCTCGCGTTCCTGCTGCTGCTCGGCGCGCTCGTGATCGTGACGGGATACACGTCCATCAACGCGATCGTGAAGGCGGAACTGTTCCCCACGCACATCCGCGCGCTCGGCGTGGGCCTGCCGTACGCGCTCACCGTCGCGATCTTCGGCGGGACGGCCGAGCTGATCGCGCAGGCGCTGAAGAAGGCGGGGCACGAGTCGCTCTTCTTCTGGTACGTCGCGGGCTGCATCCTCGTGTCGTTGATCGTGTACGGGACAATGCGCGAAACGTCGCGTTCGTCCGCCCTGGAGCGTGACGAGGACTGAGCGGGAGGACGGCCGTGCGCGTGCTGCTCGTGGAGGACGACCCCGGCGTCGCCGCTGCGCTCGCCGAGCCCCTGCACGCGCGCGGCCACACCGTGACCGGCGTCGGGCGCGGGTCCGACGCGCTGCACCGCCACCGCGAGGCCGACCTGGTGCTGCTCGACCTCGGGCTGCCGGACCTCGACGGGCTCGACGTGCTGCGCAAGATCCGGCAGGTGTCGCCGGTGCCGGTGATCGTGCTGACCGCGCGCGGCGACGAGCGGTCAGTGGTCCGCGGGTTGCGGCTCGGCGCCGACGACTACCTCACGAAACCCGTGCGGCTGGCCGAGTTGCTCGCGCGGATGGACGCCGTGGTGCGCCGGGCGAGCGCGCGCACCACCGCGGCCGACCAGGCCGTGGTCCAGGTCGAGGACGTCGAGATCGACCTCGGTGCGCGCCGCGTCCTCGTGGCTGGCCACGACATCGGGCTGACGACCAAGGAGTTCGCCGTGCTGGCCGTGCTCGCCGCGCGGCCGGGCACCGCCGTGAGCCGCCAGCAGCTGATGGACGAGGTGTGGGGCGACGCGTACCTGGCGATCTCGCGCTCGCTCGACGTCCACATGACCCAGCTGCGCGCGAAGCTCGACCGGCCGGGCCTGCTCACCACGATCCGCGGTTTCGGCTACCGGCTGGGCCGCGGCTGATGCGGACCCGGCTGCTGATCGTGCTGGTCGCGCTCGCGCTGCTCGTGGTGGCGGCGTTCGCCGTGCCGCTGCTGGCGAGCACGGCGGAGCAGCGCACGCAGCAGCTGGTGATCTCGCGCAGCAGCGACGTCGACCGGTTCGGGGTGCTGGCCCAGCAGGCGGTCGACGCCCGCGACCCGGCGGCGCTCGACGCGGAGGCCGAGCGGTACTCGTCGCTCTACGGCGAAGCCGTGGTGGTCGTCGACGCGCAGCGCGAGCCGCTGGTGCAGACGGGCGGGCTCACGGCTTCGGCGCCGGACGTGCGCGCACTCGTGGAGGCGACCATGCGCAACGAGCCGGCGCCGCGGGTCGAGCAGCTGAGCCCGTGGTCGGCGGCGCCGGTGCTGTTCGCGCGCCCGGTAGGCTCGGGCACGCGGGTGGCGGGCGTGGTGGTGCTGCGGGCCTCGGTGGCCGCGGCGGCCGCGGACGTCGCCGCCCGCTGGAGCGCGATCGCCGCCGGGTCACTGCTGGTGGCCACGGTGTTCGTGCTGCTGGCGGTGCTCCTGGCGCGGTGGATGGTACGGCCGCTGGTGGAACTGGAGACCGGCGTGCTGGCCGTCGCCGGCGGGCGTCGCGCACAGGTGCCCGAGAGGTCCGGGCCGCGTGAGCTGCGGTCGCTCGCCGCATCGGTGAACCGCATGTCCGACGCCGTGGCCGAGGCCGCCGACCAGCAGCACCGGCTCGTCGCCGACACCTCGCACCAGCTGCGCAATCCCCTGGCCGCGCTGCGGTTGCGGGTCGACTCACTCGCCGTCGGCGAAGGCGACCGGCCCGCCTACCGCGCGATCGCCGCCGAGGTCGAGCGCCTCGAACGCATCCTCGACGGCCTGCTCGCCCTGGCCACCGCCGAAAGCACCGCCACCCGCATCGCCGCCGGTGCGGACGGTGCGGCCGGCGAGCCCGCCGACCTCGCCGCCGTGATCGCCGAGCGCGTCGACGCCTGGCGACCCGCCGCCGACGACGCGGGCGCCACCCTGCTCCCCTGCCCCGGCCACGACGAGCCGGTGCTCGTCCACACCCCCGAGGGCGAGCTCGCGCAGATCCTCGACGTCCTGCTCGACAACGCCGTGCACCACGCCGGCCGCGGCGCCACGATCTCGGCCACCTGGGAAACCACCCCGGCCACCGCGACCCTCGTCGTGATCGACGACGGCCCTGGCCTCCCGGAAGCCGACCTGGCCCGCGCGACGTCGCGCTTCTGGCGCGCCGGCGGCGACGGCGCACCCCGCGGCACCGGTCTGGGCCTGGCCATCGCGCGCGAGCAGACGCGCGCCCGCGGCGGCACGCTGGAGCTGCGCGGCAACTCACCGCGGGGGTTGCAGGCGCGCGTGACCCTGCCGGCGGTGACGCCGTGACGATCACCCGCCGCACCGCCCTGCTGGGTGGGCTCGCGCTGGCCCTCGCCGGGTGCGCGCCCGCGTACCGCGGACCCGAGCGGAGCGTGACGATCGCCGCCGGGGAGCAGGGCGGGTTCTACCTGGCGTTCGCGGAGGTCCTGGCGGCCGAGGTGAGCCGGGCGGAGCCGCGGTTGCACTGCACGGCCGTGGAGACCGAGGCGAGTGTCGTGAACGTCGAGCGGGTGCGCGACGGCGGGGCGGACCTGGGGCTGGTGCTGGCGGACGTCGCGCAGTCCGCGCTGGCGGGCCGGGCGCCGTTCCCTGCGGCGGTGCCGCTACGGGCGCTCGGGCGGGTGTACGAGAACTACCTGCAGCTCGTGGTGCGGGCGGGTGACCAGCTCACGCAGCTGCGTGAGCTGGCCGGACGGCCGGTGTCCGTGGGCGCGGCCGGGTCGGGAGCGGCGCAGCTGGGCGAGCGGGTGTTCACCGCGGCCGGGGTGACCGTGTCGGCGCGGCACCTGCCGCTCGCGGACGCCATCGCCGCGCTGGCGGACCGGCGCATCGACGCGTTGCTGTGGTCCGGTGGCCTGCCCACGCCGGCGCTGGCGAAGCTCAACCGGACGACGCCGCTCGCGTTGCTGCCGCTCGCTTCGGTGATCCCCGCGCTGCGCGCCGCCCACGGACCGGTCTACGAGCAGGTCCAGGTGCCCACGGGTGCGTACCCCGGGGTCGGCGCGCCGGCGACGATCGGGGTCGCGAACCTGCTCGTCTGCGCGCCGCGGCTGCCCTCGGACGTCGCCGCGGCGGTGGTGCGGGTGCTCGCCGGGCGGGCGGCGGACCTGGTGCCGGCGCAGGCCGTCGGGACGCAGTTCCTCGACGTGCGCACGCTCATCGGGACCCAGCCCGTGGCGCTGCACCCCGGCGCCGCCGACACCTACCGGGCGCTCCACGGCTGACCGGCGCTCGCTAGATTGGGCGGGTGACCCCACCGCGCCGACCGCTCGTCGAGATGCCCTCGCGCGTGCGCTACCACGAGTGCGACGGCCAGGGGATCGTCTTCAACGCCCACTACCTGGCCTACGTCGACATGGCCTCGTTCGAGGTCGAGAAGACGCTGTTCGGCTCGCACGAAGCGTTCCTGGCCACCGGGATCGACGTGGTGGTCGCGGAGTCGAACCTGCGCTACCGCGCGCCGTGCCGCTACGACGACGACCTCGTGGTGTCGGTGTTCCTCACCCACCTCGGCACCACGTCGATGGTCTACGAGTCGGAGATCCGCCGCGACGGGCGGCTCACCACCGAGGCGAAGATCCGCTACGTGTTCATCGACCCGGCCACACTGCGCAAGACCGAGCCGCCCGCCGCCGTGCGCGAGATCTACTCGGCCCACCTGCCCGCACCCACCGCTTCCTGAGGTCCGGCCATGTTCCGCGTGCTCTTCTACCAGCCCGAGATCCCGCCGAACACGGGCAACGCGATCCGGCTGATCGCCAACACCGGCTGCGAGCTGCACCTGGTCGAGCCGCTCGGGTTCACCCTCGAGGACAAGCAGCTGCGCCGCGCGGGCCTCGACTACCACGACCTCGCCCGGGTCCGTGTGCACGCCGATCTCGCGACCGCGTGGCACGCGTTGCTGCCGGCCAAGGTCTACGCGTTCAGCGCGAAGGCCACCCGCCTTTACACCGACGTGGCCTACGAGCCCGGCGACGTGCTGCTGTTCGGCCCCGAGTCCACCGGCCTGCCCGACGACGTGCAGCGCGCGGCCGAGATCACCGATCGCGTGAAGCTGCCGATGGTACCCACGAGCCGCTCGCTCAACCTGGCCAACACGGCGGCGATCACGGTGTACGAAGCCTGGCGGCAGAACGGCTTCGCCCTGCCGCCAGGCTGAGGGCTACGGAAGTCTCTGGCCGATCAGCAGCGCCGCCGCCGCGCCGATCATCAGCACCAGCGTGCCGATCACGACCCACGGTTTGCTCGCGTCGGCGTTCTTGAGCTCGTAGCCGATCTGCTCGCCGAGGTCGGCGTAGACCTTCTTGAGCTCGTCGGCGCTGGCCGCCTTGTAGAAGTCGCCGCCGGACAGGCGCGCGATCTCCTTCAGCGAATCGTCGTCGACCCGCACGTCCTGCGGTTTGCCCTCGATGTCGACCGATCCGTGGGTGGTGCCGAACGAGATCGACGAGATCGGCATCTGCGCCTGCTTCGCCGCCTGCGCCGCCGTGTACGCCCCGCGGGGTGCGTACAGGTCCTCCGGCACGGTCTGCTTCCCGTCGCTCATCAGGACGATGCGCGCGGGTGGCGGTCCTTCGGCGCCGCCGACCACGGCCGAGAAGCTCTCGATCGACTGCATGGCCGCGAAAATACCTTCGCCGGTGGCCGTCGACTGCGCGAGCTTCAGGTTGTCGATCGCCTTCACCACGCCGGCGCGGTCGGTCGTCGGGTTGACGAGCACGGTCGCGGTGCCGGCGAAGGAGATCAGGCCCAGGTTCACGCCGGGGGTCATGTTCTCGGCGAACTGCTTCGCCGCGTCCTGCGCCGCCTTCAGCCGGTTGGGGGCGACGTCGGTGGCCTCCATCGACAGCGACACGTCGATCACCAGGACCACGGTGGCGCGGTTGCGCGGCACCTTCTGCTCGGCGGTCGGCCCGGCCAGCGCGACGGTGAGCACCAGCAGCGACAGCACGATCAGCACCGCGGGCAGGTGCCGGATCCAGCCCTGCGTCTTCGGCGCGACCTTGTCGAGCAGCTCGAGGTTCGCGAACCGCATCACGCGCTTGCGCCGCGCCCGCTGCGCCAGCACGTACGCAACAGCCACGGCCGCCACCAGGATCAGCAGCAGGAACCACCACGGTGAGGTGAAGCCGCCGAGGCTCACTCGACCACCTCCCCGCCCCGCGCCGGCACGGCCGGTCCGAAGCGGTCGTCGCCGGGCCGGGCTGCGCCACCGTGCGGCCGCTCGCTGCCGAGGCTCATGCGACACCTCCCGACCAGCGGCGCTTGCGCGCGACGACGAACCGCACCATGTCGGCGATCCAGTCCGAGTCGGTGCGCAGCACCAGGTGCGCCGCGCCGGCGCGGCGCAGCCCGGCCGCGACCTCCTGCCGGTGGGCGTGCGCCGCGGCGCCGAACTCCTTGCGCAGCAAGGCGGAAGCGTGCACTTCGCGCTGTTTCCCTGTCTCCGGGTCGGCCAGCACGACGGTGCCCACGTCGGGCAGGTCCACGTCGCGCGGGTCGAGGACTTCGATGGCGATGAGCTCGTGGTGCCCGCCGAGCGCGCGCAGCGGCCGCTGCCAGTCCATGGGTCCGAGGAAGTCCGAGATCACCACGCCCAGGCCGCGGCGGCGCGGCGGCCGGCGGAGCTGCTCCAGCGCGTCGGCGAGGTCGCCGCGCACGCCTTCGGGTGCGCGTGGGGTCTCGGCCAGCCGCCGGATCAGGCCGCGCGCGTGGGCGAGCCCGCCGCGCGCCGGGATGCGGTTCACGCCCTGGCCGTTGGACACCAGCGCGCCGATGCGGTTGCCGCCCCCGCCGGTGAGGTGGGCGACGGCGGCTGTCGCGCACACCACCAGGTCGCGTTTCTCGCACAGCGCGGTGCCGAAGTCGAGGCTCGCCGACAGGTCCGCGACCACCCACGTCTCGAGCTCGCGGTCGGCCACCGTCTCGCGGATGTGCGGCGTGGTCGTGCGGGCGGTGACGGCCCAGTCCATCCGCCGCACGTCGTCGCCCGGCTGGTACGGCCGTGCCTCACCCGGTTCCGAACCGGGTCCCGGCACGAGGCCGAGGTGGTTGCCCTGCAACAGCCCGTCGAGCCGGCGGCGGACGTCGAGTTCCAGCGTGCGCAGCCCCGCCTCCAGGCGGTCGCCGCGCAGCACCGGGGGCGCCCACGCGGGACGCTGCTCTTTCTGCCCCTTCGCTGCCACGCCGACTACCTGACGGGCGCGCCCGCCGGCACCGGCCCGGTCCCGCCCTGCGGCCGGGCCGAGACCTGCGGCAGGGGCACGGTCTGCAGCACGCGGGTGATGATGTGGTCCACGGGCACACCGTCGGCGAGGGCGTCGTAGGACAGCACGAGCCGGTGGCGCAGCACGTCGGGCACCACGTCGACCACGTCCTGGGGCAGCACGTAGTCGCGGCCGCGCACGAGGGCGAGCGCGCGGGCCGCGGCGATGATGCCGAGGCTGGCGCGCGGCGACGCGCCGTAGGAGACCCAGCCCGCGACGTCGGCGAGGCCGTGGTCGTTGGGTGTGCGGGTGGTGAGCACGAGGCGCACCACGTAGTCGACGAGCGCGTGGTGCACGAACACCTGCGACGCGACGCCCTGCAGGCGCACCAGCTCGGCGGGGCTGAGGACCTCGTGCGGCACCGGGGGCGTGACACCCATCCGGTAGATGATCTCGCGCTCTTCCTCGGCGGTCGGGTACTCGACCACGATCTTGAACAGGAAGCGGTCGCGCTGCGCCTCCGGCAGCGGGTACACACCCTCGTTCTCGATCGGGTTCTGCGTGGCGAGCACGAGGAACGGGTCGGGCATCGGGAAGGTCTGGCCGCCGATCGACACGTGGCGCTCGGCCATCACCTCGAGCATCGCCGACTGCACCTTCGCGGGCGCGCGGTTGATCTCGTCGGCGAGCACGAAGTTGGCCACCACCGGGCCGAGCTCCACGTCGAAGCGCTCGGCGCCCTGGCGGTAGATGCGCGTGCCGAGGATGTCGGCCGGCACGAGGTCGGGCGTGAACTGCACCCGCGAGAACGAGCCGCCGACCACCCGCGCGAAGGTCTCCACGGCCAGCGTCTTCGCGACGCCGGGCACGCCTTCCAGCAGCAGGTGCCCCTTGGCCAGCAACCCGACGAGCATGCGCTCCACCAGCCGGTCCTGGCCGACGATGATGCGCTTGACCTCGAACACGGTGCGTTCCAGCAACTGGGCGTCCCGCGCCGGCGTGCCGGGCTGTTGCCCGTTGCCGCCCTCGGCGTAGCCGGGCTCGGTCACTCTGCCTCCTGTGGTTCTGCTTCCTCCGGGCTCGCCCGCGACCGTACTGCGTCCCGGAGGCCGACGCCCGAGTGGTCTTCGTGCGCACGGCACGCCGGCCCGTCACGGTAGCCAAGCGCATCGGCGGTGTGACAGCTGTGAAGACGGTCTCAGCGGGCCACGGTCGTCTCGTTTGCCCGGTTCGGCCGGCGCGCCCGCCACGCTTCGACCCAGCCGATCACCACCGCCGCCCCCGCCATGGTGTCGGGGTGGTCCACTGTGGATTTCCGGGGACCCGGGACGTCCACGACCGGCGTCCACACCGGACAGTCGGCACCGCCCGCGAAAACACCACGCGCTCAGCACCCACGCGCGCTAGCGTCTCCGCATGGACGATCCCCTGCTGGCCGCCTACGACACCGAGGTCCGCGGGGCCGAGCTCACGACCGCCGAGCCGGGCACGAGGCTGCTGCGCGACGGACCCGTGGCCCGGATCGTCGGCGCGCGGCGCGGCCAGGTCGTGGGCTTGCCCGACCTCGGCGTCACCGGGGCGGCGCTGGCAGCGCTCATCGAGCGGCAGGTGCGGTTCTTCGGCGCGCGCGGCGAGCTATTCGAGTGGAAGACCCGCGCGCACGACCGGCCCGCCGAGCTGCCCGAGCGGCTGCTGGCCGCCGGGTTCACCGCCGAGGAGACGGAGACGGTCCTCGTCGCGCCGCTGTCTGCGATCGCCGCCTCCGCGCCTTCTTCCCCGGACGTGCTGATCCGCGAGGCCTCCGAGCCACGGGACCTGCGCCGGATCGCGGGGCTCACCGCCGAGGTGTTCGGCAGCGACGAGCAGGCCGTGGCGCGTGAACTCCTCGCCCGCGCCCGCGAGGACCACGGCACGACCGTGCACGTCGTCGCCGAATCGGACGGCCGGCTCGTCTCCGCGGCGCGCCTCGAGCTCGTCCCGGGCACCACGTTCGCGGGCCTCTGGGGCGGGGCGACCCTGCCGGAGTTCCGCGGCCGCGGGCTCTACCGGGCGCTCGTCGCGCACCGGGTGGCCGTCGCGCGCGCCCGCGGGGTCCGCTACCTCCAGGTCGACGCACTGCCGCCGAGCCGCCCAATTCTCCGGCGGCTGGGTTTCACGCCGGTGACCACGACGACACCCTATGTCCGCGATCCCGCCTGAGTTCGTTGTTCCCCGACCCGGCAATTCATGAGTTTTCTTTTCACCATTGTTTCTATCGATACGCCGATAAAGGCCGGTGACCAATACCACCGGAATTCCCCATTGCACGCGGCGACCTGGCCCCTTCACCCGGGAGCCCGTTCCCACACCGGCCTGACCTTGCACTTCTCGATCTTCCAGTAGTTCTTCCAGTAGTTACAGACGGCGAGCTGCACTTCGTGGGCCGGGCGGACCAGCAGGTGAAGTTCCGCGGGTTCCGGATCGAGCCGGGTGAGATCGAGGCCGCGCTGCTCGCCCGGCCCGAAGTCGACCAGGCAAGCTCCGAATGCTCGTCCAGATGGGCAGTTGCCGCTTCAGCGTCGTGACCACCACGGCGCCCTGTGATCCCGCCGCGGGCCGGCCCGTCGCTCGGCTTCGGCGAGCCAGTCGAGGTACCACCGGTCGAACGTCAGCGGCTCACCGGCGCCGCCGATCGGCCCGATCCCGCCGTCGGATGCCTCCGCGTCGGCCCACACCGTGCCGCGGTCGGGGCCGGTGACGGCGAGCAGGTCGTAGTGGCCGCAGCCGTGGTGGCACAGCGGCAGGGTGCCGTGCGTCGCGGCCTCGGCGTCGGCGTCCAGCCGCTGCCTCAGCGCCGTCCACTACCCCTGGGGCACCCGGGTGAAGTCCGGCTCGGGAGCGTGGTGGAACAACCTTCGGTGCGGGAACTCGGTGCGGGAACTCGGTGCGCAGGTTCACCACCTCCGGCCCGCTCCCCTGGCGCCGGCGAACTCCCGGTGCCCAGCGGCCCGCCTGAAGCCGAACACCCCGTACCCGGGGCCGGCGCCGAGTGCGCCGACCTCGAGCAGGTACGTGCGGTACTCCGCGGGGCAGGGGGGCGCCGTAGCGCTCCTCGACCGCGCTGACGTCAGTTTCGTCGAGCTACGGGATCGAGCCGGAAGCGGTGTCCCCAGGCGCTGCTGCTCCGAACACCGAAGCCGCCCCACGGGTGCGCGCGAGTCGTTCGACCCGCGCTCGCACGCCGTCCCACGTCACGAGGACGAAGCGGAGGACCTCAGCCGATCAGCCGGGTCGCGTACGGCATGATCCCGCCGTAGCGCACAGGGGCCACGCGCACGTACGAGCCGGACTGCGGGGCTTCCACCATCTGCCCGTTGCCGAGGTACAGGGCGACGTGGTGGATGCCGCCGGAGCCGCCCCAGAAGAGCATGTCGCCGCGGCGCATCTGGGACAGCGGGACGCGGCGGCCGGAGGTGTACTGGTAGCCGCTGTAGTGCGGCAGCGACCGGACGCCGGCGAAGGCGTAGATCATCAGGCCGGAGCAGTCGAAGCCGATCTTGCGGTAGTCGCCGTACAGGTCGGCGACGCCGCCGTCGTGGATGCCGCGCGTCGGGCCGCTGCTGTTGCCGCCGCCCCAGGCGTACGGGCGGCCCAGCTGCGACAGCGCGCGGGCGATCACGGCCTCGATCGACGAGCCCGCGGCCTGCGACGGCCGGCCACCGCCACCCGAGGACGGACGACCGCCGCCGCCCGAGGACGCGTTGAGGGCGGCCTGGCGGGCGCGTTCCTCGTCCTCCCGCTGCTTCTGCGCGAGCCAGTCCGTGTAGCGCTGTCGCTGGCCCTGCAGGCCGTTGACCTTCGACTGCGCCGCGTAGAGCTGCTGCTCCACCGAAGCCTTGTTCGCCTGCAGCTGCTGGTTCTGCGCCGTCTGGGCCTGCTGTGCCTGCACGGCGTCGGCCTGCGCGGCGTCGGCGCCGCTCTTGGCCCGGGTCGCGGCGTCCTGCTTCGCCTGCGCGATCTCGACGGCCTTGCGCGCGGCGGAGTCCTTGTTGGACTTCTCCGTCTGCGCCTGCTGGAGCCGGTCGAGGGCGTTGAGCCGCGAACCGCCGATGGAGTCGAGCATCGCGGCGCGCGCGAGCAGGTCCTTCGGGCTGTCGGCGGTGAGGTACGCGGAGATCGAGCCGACCGTGCTGCCCTGCTCGAAGCTCGCAGCGGCGAACGTCTTGAGGTCCTGGCGCGCCTTTTCGATCGCGCCGGCCGCGGCGTCGGCCTCCGTGCGCGCGGACTTCGCGGCCTGCTCGGCCTGGCTCGCGGCGTCCTGCGCCGCCTGCAGGTCGACCAGGGCCTTCATGGCCTGTTCCTGCTTCAGCTCGACATCGTCCTGCAGCGAGCTGAGCTTCTGCTCGGCCTGCGCGAGCTGGTTGGTGAGCTTGCCGACCTCGCCGGCCTTCTCGTTGGCCGCGGCCTTCGACGAGTTGAGCTCGGAGTCACTCGGGTTCGGCGGGGGCGGCGGCACGGCCAGACCAGTGCCCGTTGCTCCGAACAGGACCACGAGAGCGAAGGAACCGACGGTGAGACCACGCCGCACGACCCGTTTACGCCGGACCTCCACGACCCGCCACCTCCCGCTCACCCGACCGCTCACCAGCATCTGCCAGCAGTGATCACACCGCGTGCCACTGCAGTCACACCACTATCACAAGCCTCAGGCGGAACTCACACACCGTAGACACCAATTCCCCTCATCGGGGGACCCCCGCCGGTCGGCGTGTTCGAATGGCCCAGCTCACTCCGCGTGTCGTCTTGAAGTGAATACAGGACACGCGTACTGTTTGGGGCGACGGACGAGGTGTGCCATCCCGATTCCGGTCCTACGGTGGGGGTGCGCAAGACTCGGTCGCGGTCTTCCCGAGGGCCGCGAAACACACACCGAACTGACCCGGGGCCCGCACCCGCGACGGCGCGAGTCCCCGCCACTGGAGTTAGACGTGACTGCACCTGCCAGCAAGGACAGCTTCGGCGCCAAAGACACGCTGAAGGTCGGAGACAACTCGTACGAGGTCTTCCGCCTGAACAAGGTCGAGGGCTCCGAGCGGCTGCCCTACAGCCTGAAGATCCTCCTCGAGAACCTGCTGCGCACCGAGGACGGCGCGAACATCACCGCCGACCACATCCGCGCGCTCGGCAGCTGGGACCCCAGCGCCGACCCGTCGATCGAGATCCAGTTCACGCCGGCCCGCGTGATCATGCAGGACTTCACCGGCGTGCCGTGCGTCGTGGACCTCGCGACCATGCGGGAGGCCGTCACCGACCTCGGTGGCGACCCCGACAAGGTGAACCCGCTGGCCCCGGCCGAGCTGGTCATCGACCACTCCGTGATCATCGACGTGTTCGGCCGCGCCGACGCGTTCGAGCGCAACGTCGAGATCGAGTACGAGCGCAACCGCGAGCGCTACCAGTTCCTGCGCTGGGGCCAGGGCGCCTTCGACGAGTTCAAGGTCGTACCGCCGGGCACCGGCATCGTGCACCAGGTCAACATCGAGCACCTCGCGCGCACGGTCATGGCCCGCAACGGGCAGGCCTACCCCGACTCCTGCGTCGGCACCGACTCGCACACCACCATGGTCAACGGCCTGGGCGTGCTGGGCTGGGGCGTCGGCGGCATCGAGGCCGAGGCCGCCATGCTGGGCCAGCCGGTGTCGATGCTCATCCCGCGTGTGGTCGGCTTCAAGCTGACCGGCGAGATCCCGACCGGCGTCACCGCCACCGACGTGGTGCTCACCATCACCGAGATGCTGCGCAAGCACGGTGTGGTCAGCAAGTTCGTCGAGTTCTACGGCGAGGGTGTCGCCTCGGTGCCGCTGGCCAACCGCGCCACCATCGGCAACATGAGCCCCGAGTTCGGCTCCACCGCGGCGATCTTCCCGATCGACGACGAGACCATGCGCTACCTCAAGCTCACCGGCCGTTCGGCCGAGCAGGTCGCGCTCGTCGAGGCCTACGCCAAGGAGCAGGGCCTCTGGCACGACGCGAACCGCGAGCCGGTGTACTCCGAGTACCTCGAGCTGGACCTCTCCACGGTCGTCCCCTCGATCGCCGGCCCGAAGCGCCCGCAGGACCGCATCGAGCTGTCCGACGCCAAGGAGTCGTTCCGCAAGTCGGTGCACGACTACGTGGAAGAGCAGCACCCGGCGCCGCACACCAAGGTCGACGAGACCATCGAGGAGACCTTCCCGGCGAGCGACCCGGCTTCGCTGTCGTTCGCCGACGAGGACGCCGTGCCGGTGGCCTCGGCCGCCAACGGTGCCTCGGGCCGCCCGTCCAAGCCGGTCACGGTCACCTCGGCCGAGCGCGGCGAGTTCGTGCTCGACCACGGCGCCGTGGTGATCGCCTCGATCACCTCGTGCACCAACACCTCGAACCCGTCGGTGATGCTGGGTGCGGCGCTGCTCGCCCGCAACGCGGTGGACAAGGGCCTCGCGGTGAAGCCGTGGGTCAAGACGTCGATGGCGCCGGGCTCGCAGGTCGTCACCGACTACTACAACAAGGCCGGCCTGTGGCCGTACCTGGAGAAGCTGGGCTACCACCTGGTCGGCTACGGCTGCACCACCTGCATCGGCAACTCCGGCCCGCTGTCGGACGAGATCTCCGCCGCGATCCAGGAGAACGACCTCACCGCCGTCTCCGTGCTCTCGGGCAACCGGAACTTCGAAGGCCGCATCAACCCCGACGTGAAGATGAACTACCTCGCGTCGCCGCCGCTGGTCATCGCCTACGCACTGGCCGGCACGATGGACTTCGACTTCGAGAGCCAGCCGCTGGGCCAGGACACCGACGGCAACGACGTGTTCCTGAAGGACATCTGGCCTTCGCCGCAGGAGATCCAGGAGACGATCGACTCCTCGATCACCCAGGAGATGTTCTCCAAGGACTACGCCGACGTGTTCGACGGCGGCGAGCGCTGGAAGGCGCTGCCCACCCCCGAGGGCAAGACCTTCGACTGGGACACCGAGTCCACCTACGTGCGCAAGCCCCCGTACTTCGAGGGCATGCAGGCCGAGCCGGCGCCGGTCGCCGACATCTCCGGCGCGCGCGTGCTGGCGAAGCTGGGCGACTCGGTCACCACCGACCACATCTCCCCCGCCGGTGCGATCAAGGCCGACACCCCGGCCGGTCAGTACCTGACCGAGCACGGCATCGACCGCAAGGACTTCAACTCCTACGGCTCGCGCCGCGGCAACCACGAGGTGATGATCCGCGGCACCTTCGCGAACATCCGGCTGCGCAACCAGCTGCTGGACGACGTGCAGGGCGGCTACACCCGCGACTTCACCCAGGACGGCGCCCCGCAGGCCTTCATCTACGACGCCGCCCAGAACTACGCCGCGGCCGGCACCCCGCTGGTCGTGCTCGGCGGCAAGGAGTACGGCTCGGGCTCGTCGCGTGACTGGGCCGCCAAGGGCACCTCGCTGCTGGGCGTGCGCGCGGTGATCACCGAGTCGTTCGAGCGCATCCACCGCTCGAACCTCATCGGCATGGGCGTCATCCCGCTGCAGTTCCCGGCCGGCGAGTCGGCCGCGTCGCTGAAGCTGGACGGCACGGAGACCTTCGACATCGAGGGCATCACCAAGCTCAACGACGGCGAGACCCCGCGCACGGTGCACGTCACCGCCACCAAGCAGGACGGCACCAAGGTGGAGTTCGACGCCGACGTCCGCATCGACACCCCGGGCGAGGCCGACTACTACCGCAACGGCGGCATCCTGCAGTACGTGCTGCGCAAGATGACGCACGCCTGATCCGTCTGGTCCGAACACGTGCGAAGGCCGCTCCGCAAGTTTCCGGGGCGGCCTTCGCCGTTCGTTGCTTCACGCTTTGGCGGCTTCCGCTACACGTTCGTCACCGGCGGGTCCAGTGACGGGATCGACCTCACCGAACAGCACACCTAGTGTTGCGAGTCGTTAGTTCGACTGTGGTTGGTGGGGTGTGGCATGCCGAACCCGAAGGCTGAGCCGGTGGTGTTGTCCGAGGAGGAACGGCGGGTTTTGCTGGCCTGGATTCGGCGTCGTATGACGGCGCAGGCGTTGGCGGCGCGAGCGCGGATTGTGTTGCGGTGCGCCGAAGGTGGCACGATCGGGCAGGCGGCCGCGGATCTGGGTGTTTTCCGGGACATGGTCTCCAAGTGGCGGTCGCGGTTCCTGACCGGCCGTCTGGAAGGTCTCTCGGACGAGCCGCGTCCGGGGCGACCGAGGTTGATCACTGATGACCGCGTGGAGCGGATGATCACCAAGACCCTGGAAGAAACGCCGGGCAAGGACACGCATTGGTCGACACGGTCGATGGCCTCGGCCACGGGCCTGTCCCAAACAGCGGTCTCGCGGATCTGGCGCGCGTTCGGATTGAAACCGCACGCGATCGAAACCTGGAAACTGTCGACTGACCCCCAGTTCGTGGACAAAGTCCGTGACGTCGTCGGCCTGTACATGGCCCCGCCGGAGAACGCCTTGGTGCTGGCGGTGGACAAGAAAAGCCAGATACAGGCAATCGACCGAACCGCAGCCATCCTGCCGCTGATGCCGACGACGCCGGCGCGGATGACCCGTGACTACGTTCGTCACGGCACTACCAGCTTGTTCGCGGCGTTCCACGTCGACACTCTCGCAGCCTACTGCGGCCGAATCAACGACTCACGAAACTAGCGACGCGACAGCACGAACACCGGCAACGGCCGCCCGGCCGCGACGCGTTCCATCTCGTAGCCCGGCCAGAACGCGAGCAGCTCCGACCACATCCGGTCGTACTCGGCGCCTTCCAGCTCGCGGGCCTTGACCTCCACGACCCGCGCGCGGATCCCGACCGTCGCCTTCGGATCCGCGCGCAGGTTGTAGGTCCAGGCCGGGTTGTTCGGCCGGCCCCAGTTCGAGCCGGTCAGCACGAAGTCGTCGCCGTGCGGGAAGTACAGGAGGTTCGTGCTGCGGGGCAGCCCGCTCTTGCGCCCGGTCGTGGTGAGCCGCAGTGACGGCAGGCCGGCCAGGCCGACCAGCGTGACCCGGCCCCCGAAGAAGCGGTGCAGCTTCTGGTCGGTCCAGATGATGCCGCGCGAGAGCGTCATCACGAACGGCAGGGTGCCGAGCTTGCGGGCGAAGGACTCGAGGGGGTTACGCACGCACCGATCTTGCCAAACTCACCCCGAACCGCTGCTGGGAGTCCGTCCACCAGCGCTCGACCGCGAACCCGGCGGCCGCCAGCTCCGATCCGACGCCGGCGGGGCGGAACTTGGCGGAGATCTCCGTGCGGATGTGCTCCCCCGCCGCGAAGTGCACCCGGAGGTCGGCACCCGGGATGTCGACGGTGACCTCGTGCCGGGCCCGCAGCCACATCTCGATCCACTCGTGCTCGGCGTCCCAGTGCGACACGTGCTCGAAGGCGTCGAGGTCGAAGTTCGCGCCGAGGCGGGCGTTGATCACGCGCAGCACGTTGCGGTTGAACGCCGCGGTGACTCCGGCCGCGTCGTCGTACGCCCGCTCCAGCGTCTCGGGGTCCTTCACCAGGTCGGTGCCCAGCAGCAGCCACTCGCCCTCGTCGAGCACGTCGCGCACCGAACGCAGGAACGTGGCGCGGTCGGCGGGCAGGAAGTTGCCGATCGTGCCGCCGAGGAACGCCACCACGCGCGGCGCCGTGCCCGGCAACAGGTTCAGGTGCTGGGTGAAGTCGCCGACGACCCCGCGCACCGCCAGCTTCGGGTAGTCCCCCGCGATCGCCTCGGCGGCCTCTGCGAGGGCCGACTCCGACACGTCCAGCGGCACGAACGATTCGAGCGTGCCGTGCTCGGTGAGCGCGTCGAGCAGCAGCCGCGTTTTCTCGCTCGACCCCGAGCCCAGCTCCACGAGCGTGTGCGCGTCGGTGAGCCGCGCGATGTCACCGGCCCGCGCGGCCAGCACCTCGCGCTCGCTGCGGGTCGGGTAGTACTCGGGCAGCTCGGTGATCTTCTCGAACAGCTCGCTGCCCTCGGCGTCGTAGAACCACTTGGGCGGCAACCACTTCCGCTCCGCCGTGAGCCCCGCGCGCACGTCGGCGCGCAGTTCGCCCGCGACGTCGCGGTGATGGCTTTCGAGATCGACTTCACTCATGAGGCGCTGCTCCGATCCAAGGTCAGGGGAAGAAGGTCGACGACGTCCGCGGTCACGCGCACGGCGTGGTGCTCGGGCACGGGCGTCCAGGCCGGGTCCGGGTCGCACGGCTCGGACGCCAGCACGAGACCGCCGGGCACCGGCCGCATCGCCAGCGCGTGTGTCCACGTGGTGCCGATCAGCGTCGTGCCGTCGGTCAGCAGGAAGTTGAGCCGCGAACCCGGCGCGGCGGCCTCGACCTCGGCGATGAGGTCGGTGACCGCGGCCAGCGGGTCGGCCCCGCCCCGCAGCCGCGCGCGCAGCAGCGCCCACAGCAGAGCCGAGTCGGTCGGGGCTTCGAGAGTGAGCAGTTCGGTCACGTCGAGGGATTGCGCCAGCGCGGCCACGGATCCGGGCCAGCCGCGGACCACGCCGTTGTGGCTGAAGAGCCACCGGCCGTCGGTGAACGGCGCCGCGGCCGCCTCGGTCACCGGCATGCCGGTGGTGCCGTTGCGGGCCGCGGCGACGAACGCCGTGGTCTTCACCGACGCGGCCAGCGCGGGCAGCGTCTGGTCCGTCCACAGTGGAGTCTGCCGCCGGTAGCGCTGCGGCGCGCCCCCCGGCTCGGGGTACCAGCCGAGGCCGAAGCCGTCGGCGTTGACCGAGCCCCCGCCCCGCATGTCGCGCGGGGCGTAGGACTGCACGAGCAGCGCATGGGGCGCCGCGAACACCAGCTCGGCGGGCGAAACGGGCGCACCGAGGTACGCGAGGTGCCGGCACATGCCGTTCAGTTCACCTCGCCGGGCCGGGGATCGCGCGCGCACCGGAAGCCGGAGAAGATCTGCCGCCGGATCGGGTAGTCCCAGTTGCGGAACGTGCCGCGGATCGCCGCCGAGTCGGTGCCGAACGAGCCGCCGCGCAGCACCTTGTACTCCGGACCGAAGAACACCTCGGAGTACTCGCGGTACGGGAACGCCGCGAACCCCGGGTAGCCGTGGAAGTCGGTGCTCGTCCACTCCCACACGTCGCCGATCAGCTGGTGCACCCCGAGCGGCGACGCGCCGGCCGGGTACGCGCCGGCCTCGGCCGCGCGCAGGTGGCGCTGCCCGAGGTTGGCGTGCTCGGCCGTCGGTTCCTCGTCGCCCCAGGGGAACCGCCGCGACCGCCCGCTGACCGGATCGTGGCGCGCGGCCTTCTCCCACTCGGCTTCCGTGGGCAGCCGCTTGCCGGCCCACGCCGCGTACGCCTCGGCTTCGTAGTAGGACACGTGCACCACCGGCTCACGGACGGGCACCGGCTCGTGGACACCGAACCGCGTGCGCCACCAGCCGCTCGGCTCGCGGTGCCAGAAGCGCGGCGCCGTGATGTCGTGCTCCTGCCGGTATGCCCAACCGGCCTCGCTCCAGAACCGCCGCTCGTCGTAGCCGCCGGCTTCGAGGAACTCGACGTACGCGCCGCAGGTGACCGCGCCGGTGTCGAGGAAGTACGCCGGCACGTGGATCTCGTGGGCCGGGCGTTCGTTGTCCAGCGCCCACGGCTCGGCCGTGGTCCCCATGGTGAAGCGCCCGGCGGGCACGAACACCTCGGCCGGCAGGCGGCCCGCCGCCGCGGGTGGTGGTTCCGGCGCGTGCAGCACGGGTTCGCCGCGGCGCAGTTGGTGCGTGGCCAGCATGGTCTCGTCGTGCTGCTGCTCGTGCTGGGTGATCATGCCGAACGCGAACGCGCTCTCGGTGAGCCGGCTGCCTTCCAGCGGCGCGGTCTCCAGCACGTCGAACGCCTTCTCGCGGACCTCGCGCACGTACGCCCTGGCCTCGGCCGGGCCGAGCAGCGGCAGGGCGGGCCGGTCGGCGCGCGCGTGCTGGAACGCGTCGTAGAGGTCGTCGATGTCCGGGCGCAGCGGCTCGCGGCCGCCGACGTCGCGAACCAGCCACAGCTCTTCCTGGCTGCCGATGTGCGCGAGGTCCCAGACCAGCGGCGACATCAGCTTCGAGTGCTGGCGCACCAGGTCCTCGTCGTCGACGGCGTCGGTGAGGACCACGCTGCGCGCCCGGGCCCGGGTGAGGGCCTCGGCCGCGTGGGCCCGCAAGTTCTGCGGGCTCAGCTCCAGCAGCGGGTTGTGTTCCGGGGTAACGGTCATCGCTCCTGACTCCTCGATCCGTTCACGCGTGCGCGCACGCTCTCGGTGATCCCGGTGATGGTCTCGGCGCCCAGCCCCGTGGTCGGCAGCTCGGTGATCGCGAGCTCCACGAGCTCGCGCGCGACCGCCGCGATCCGTTCGTCGGCCAGACCCCGCTTCGCGGCCTCGACCCAGCGGTCCGCCACCGGCGCGCACAGCCGGCGCACCTCGTCCACTGTGGACGGACGGGCGAACAGGGCCGAGACGAGGGCGACCGGGGGCAGCCATTCGCCCGGGGCCTGGGCGTCGAGGTACCGGATCTCCAGGTATCCGTGCGGCCGAACCGGGGTGAACATCGTGGTGATGTGGTAGTCGAGGTCCTCGGCCGTGGGGCGGCGCAGCACTCCGGCAGCACCGCGGCCGTCGATCCAGTCGGCGAACGTGACTCCGTCCGGGGCGTCCCACGGCCGCTCGCCGCGGGGCAGCACCATCAACGGCGTGTCCATCATGCGCCGGCCCCAGTCGGCCGCCGGGTCTGGACCTGGGACGGCCGAATGGGTCCGGACCGGTTCGGTGTCGAGCACCGCGAGCCAGCGCGCGGACTCGCACCCGGTGTCACGGCCGGCGTGCACGCGGGAGTTGGCGAACGTGGCCAGCAGCGGCGGACCCATCACGTGGGCCGCCTCCCAGCGCGCCGCGACCTGGTCGGCTTCCCCCGTGTCGACGCAGATCTGCAGCCCGGCGGTGCTGCACATCATGGTGATCCCGCCGGCGCCGATGGGCTCGAACCGGCGTTCCATCGCGGCGTAGCGAGGAGTGCGCAGGGCGCGCCGGGGTGGGCGGTGGACGTCGATGCCCGTCTCGCCGAGCACGAGTCCGTGCCGCGCGAGAAGGGTGACGAGATGGGAGAGATCGGCCGAGACGGCTGCGTGCAGATCGGGCAGCGAGGCCTGGGGAAGAGCGGAGATCTCCACCTGGCACCCGGGCTCGAGACTCACGGGAGAGCCTGCCGGGAGCGGGGTGGCCGGGCTGTCGGGGCGCAGTGTCCGCGGGGTGTGCGGGCCGAGCGCCGTGGCCAGGACATCGAGGTCGAGCGGGCGGGCCGGGTCCTCGGTGTGGTGCACCGTGAACTCGAGTTCCACGCCGAGGAGTCTCGGTGGGCCGTGTTTGAAGCACACCGAGGCGACGTACGCCTCCCCGGCCGCGCGATCGGAAAGCACTCGCGCGGTCCGGTTCGACGCACTTCCGGACTTCTCCGGAAAATCGTGCACCGCAGTCATGTTCGCCGTCCGGGTCAAGGAGGCCCGCGGGGTGGGACCTCTCGCCTCCGGACGCTACACGGAGGGTCTGACAAAATCAGGTGACCGCGAGCGCCGCGAAGATCCGCAAGACTCTCGTAAGGACTCCTGACCTGCGCGTTTGTCCTGAAGTTCCCGACCGTTGCGCCATCCGGATGATCAAGGCAACGCGGCTTCGGTCCCCAGGCCCAGCTCGGCGGCCGCCGACTGCACGGCCCCGATCACCAGGTGCAACGCCGGGCGCCGGATCTCCGTGCGCCGGTAGGCGATCGACACCGTGCGCAGTAGCGGCGTCGTCAGCGTGACCACGTCGATGCCCGGCGGCCGCAGCAGCCGCAGCCCGAGGTCCGACACGAGCGTGACGCCGAGCCCCGCGCCCACCATGGCCATCGCCGTGGACTGCTCCTCGACCTCGTGGTTGATCTTCGGCGCAAAGCCGTGGCGGTGGCACGCCATCCGCATCGCCCGGCCGAAGTGCGACTTCGGGCTCGCGAGGATCCACGGGTGCTCCGCCAGCTCGTCGAGTGACACCGCACCGGTGGGGAACGCACCGGCCGGCACCGCCGCGTGCAGCCGTTCGACGGCCACCACCGCGCGTTCCAGCCCGTTGTCCCACTGCGTCGGCGAGTCGGAGTAGTCGAGCACGAACGACAGGTCCAGCGCGCCGTCGCGCACCGCCTCCGCGGTGTCCTCGGGGGCCAGTTCCCGCGTCCGCAGCTGGATGCCGGGGTACTCCGCGGCGAGCGCGGTCAGCGCCGAGGGCAGCAGACCGGACGCGACCGAGGCCCACACCCCCGCGGTCAGCCGGGCCGCCATCGTGCCCTGCGCTTCCTCGAGGGCGAGCGTGGCGCGCTCGACCGAGCCCAGGATCTCCTCCGCGTGCTCGGTGAGCAGCACGCCCAGTTCGGTCAGCTGCACGCGCCGGCCGAGCCGTTCGAACAACTTCGCGCCCACGTCCCGTTCGAGCTGCGCCAGCTGCTGCGACACGGCCGAAGCCGTGTAGTGCAGCGACACCGCGGCAGCGGTGACCGTCCCCCGGCGTCGCAACTCCCGGAGCATCCGCAGGCGGTGCAACGAAAGCTCCATGCAGAAACCCTAAACAACTTCGTGCAGCTTCGTTAACTGGACGCGAAGGCGCCGCTGACCGCACCCTCGAAAGCGACGGCCCGCCCGGGCCGCGAGGACCCCTGGAGGTGAGCGGCCCGATGCTCGTGCAGAACGCCGAACCGTTGATGAGGCTGACGTGGACCGACCCCGTCACCGGTGCGCACGGCTATCTGGTCGTGCACAGCCTGGTGTCCGGCGTGGCCACGGGCGGCACGCGGATGCGGGCGGGCTGCACGATGGGCGAGGTCGAGGACCTCGCGCGCGGCATGGCGAACAAGACGGCCACGTTCAACCTCCCCGTCGGCGGCGCCAAGGGCGGTCTCGACTTCGACCCGAAGGACCCGCGGGCCTTCGGCGTGCTCACGCGGTTCTGCGAGTTCCTGAGGCCGTGGCTCGACGCCAGCTGGGTCACCGCCGAGGACCTCGGCGTGCCGCAGCACCTCATCGACTCCGTGTTCGAGAAGCTGGGGCTGGAGCAGTCGTACCACGCCGCGATCCGCCGTTCGGCCGATCCGGAACGCACTCTGCGGCGCGTGCAGGCCGGGCTCAACGCCCCCGTGCCCGGCGGGCTGCTGCTCGGTGACGTGATCGGCGGCTACGGCGTCGCGCAGGCCTGCCTCGGCGCCGCGGCGGCGTGGGGCTGGGAGCCGGCCGGGACGACGGTGGCGATCCAGGGCATCGGCACCATGGGCGGCGGCGCCGCGTGGTACCTGCACGAAGCCGGCGTGAAGGTGGTCGCCGTGGCCGACGCCGCGGGCACGCTCCACAACCCCGAGGGCCTCGACGTGCCGGCCCTGCTCGACCTGCGCGACCGCTTCGGCGAGGTGGACCGCTCGCGGCTGCCCGAAGGCGTGCAGGTGCTGCCGCGCGAGGCGATCGTGGCGACCGACGCCGACATCCTCGTGCCGGCCGCGATCTCGTACGCGCTGCGCGTGGACAACGAGAACCTCGTGAAAGCCCAGGTCGTGGTGGAAGCGGCGAACGCGGCCACGACGGCTGAGGCCGAGGCGGCGCTGTCCGCCCGCGGCGTCGCGGTGATCCCGGACTTCGTCGCGAACGCCGGCGCGGCCGCGTGGGCGTGGTGGCTGCTGCTCGGCGAGGTGGGCGCCGACCCGGCCGACTCGTTCCTGCGGCTGCGCACCGAGATGCAGGCCAAGGTGGCGCTGCTGCTGACCGAGTGGCACCTCGACCGGGTGCCGCCGCGGGTGACCGGGCTGCGACTGGCCGAGACCACGCGCGCCGCGCGGGCACAGGCGCAGGCGAACGAGGGTGCGCCTGCCCTGCTCATCCCGTAATCAGGCGCATCCCCCATGAACCGGGGGTCGCGTGGTGCCCCGCGACGGGGGCGGGGCACCACGCGAGCTCCCCCGGCGAGCGTCAGGTGCGAGCGAGGCGGTCGAGTTCCCGGACGAGCACGTCGCTCGCCGAGCCGGTGGCCGTGGTGTGCCCCGAGTCGCCGACGAGCACCAGCCGCGCGTCCGGCAGCGCGCGTTCGAGCAGCCACGGTGTGCCGGTGAGGTTGCCGAGATCGAGCACGCCCTGCACCAGCACGGCCGCGGTCCCGGCAAGGCGGTGGGCATTGCGCAGGATGGCGCCGTCCTCGCTGAAGCAGCCGTTGGCGAAGTAGTGCGTGACGAGCCGCGCGAAGGCGAGCCGGTGGACCGGGTCCGCGAACACCGGCGACGGCGATTCCTGCGACAGCATCGCGTCTTCCCACTCGCACCAGCGGATCGCGGCCGGCTCGTGCACGGCCGGGTCCGGATCCATCAGGAGCCGGTGGTAGGCCCGGCCGAGGTCCCCGTCGCGCTCGGCCGCCGGCACGCCGGCGCGGAACTTCGCGAAGGCCGCGGGGAACACCCCGCCGAGCCCGCGCGTGAGCAGGTCGAGCTCGGCCTGCCGGTCCGTCGCCAGGCCCAGCAGCACCAGCTCGCTCACGCGGTCGGGATGGCGTTCGGCGTACAGCAGCGAGAGCGCGCAGCCCCACGAACCCCCGAACAGCAGCCAGGTGTCGATGCCCAGCGTGGTGCGCAGCGCCTCCACGTCGGCCAGCAGGTGTGCGGTGGTGTTCGCGGACAGATCGGCGACGGGCCCGCGTGGGGTGTGCTGCGTCCGCACCCGCGCTGGTCGAACAGCACCACGCGGTAGCGGTCGGGGTCGAAGAAGCGGCGGTGCGCGGGCCGGCAGGCGCCCCCGGGACCGCCGTGCACGACGAGCGCGGGCTTGCCTTCCGGGTTGCCGCACTCCTCCCAGTACACGGCATGACCGTCACCGACGTCGAGCAGTCCGCTGCGGTAGGGGGTGATCTCGGGGTGCAGTCCGGGCACAGGATGTCCTTCCGGCGGGGTCAGACCAGGGTTTGCGCCAGCTCCCCGAGCGTGTGGCACAGGGCCGTGGGAGTGGCGGGGCCGAGGTGGATCACGGCGTCGGCGCCCGTGCCGGTGGTGTGGCTGAGGTAGCGGCCCCAGTCGGTGTCGGCGTAGTGCAGGGGCTCCTCGACGCACACCCGGCGGCCGACCTCGTCGCGGCGCGCGGCGTACAGCTCGCCGCTGCCGTGCACCGGCCGCTGCACCAGGCTCACCACGTCGGCGAGTTCCGGTTCGAGCGGGTACGCGTCCTCGCCGCGGCGGGCGGCGTCGGCGAGGTCGGAGACCCGCACCGAACGCGGCGTGCCCCCGCCGGCGCCGACGGCCGGCAGCTGCTCCACGAAGGTCTCGACCAGCCGCTGCCGGTCGATCTCCTGCACGCCCACGTGCTCGCCGTCGGACACCGCGAGCACCGCCTGCAGTCCGCCGGCGGCCACCAGCACGCCGTACGTGCGGCCGCCGGTCGCGACCCAGCCGTAGAACTCCTCGGCGGGCCGCGCCAGCAGCGGCAGCCAGTCGAGGAAGTCCACCGTCGCGCGCCCGCGCCGGTCGACGAGCCCGGCCTGCGCGAGCGCATCGTCCACGCGCTCCGCCGCTTCTTCGCGTTCGAGGTCCGACAGCCACACCGGTTCGGGGCGCAGCGTCACGTGCAACAAGCCGACCTGCTCGCGCTCGGCGAGCGCAGCGAGTGCCTCCAGCGGCAGGTCGACCCGTCCGGCCACGGCGGTCATTCGCCGATGACCGGCGGGATCGTCCGCTGGTCGGTGCCGAAGAGGGCGTCGGGGTCGGGCTCCACGAGGAAGTCGGGCCGCCGGTGCTCGGCGTCCTCCTCCTCTTCCCCGCGGCGGCCGGCGGCTCCCGCGGGTCCCACGGTCGTACCACCGCGTCCGGTGGAGGCGGCCCGGGCCGCGGCGGCTTCCTCGGCCGCCACGGGGTTCAGACCACCGAGACCCGACCGGGCTCCCGGGCCGCTTCGCGCGGCTCCCCCTTCGGCCACGCCGGCCGAGCCACCGAACCGGCCACTCGCGGCCCCGCCCCGGCCGGCCGGGCCTTCGGCGCCGAACAGTCCGTTCGCACCCGGCACCAGGTCGAATCCGGCCCGCGAGAACAGCGAGCCACCGGAGGATCCCGCGCCGGGCCCGAACGGCTGGTTCGGACCGGCCGGCGGCACCGTCGGCCGCGTGCCCGGTGGCGTCACCGTGGTCGTGCCGCCGGTGCTCTGCGTGGTGGTCGTGTCCGTCGGGTGGTGCGTGCCGCCGGTGTCCGTCGTTCCGCTGCCCGTGTCCGTGCCGCCGGTGTGGCCGGTCCCGGGGTGCCCGCCGGTGACGTGGCCGGTCCGATCGCCGGTCTGGTCGCCGGTGGTGGCGTGGAACCCGGTGGCCGGGTTGTGGCCCCCGCTCGTCGCGCCGCCGGTGGTCGTGGAGCCGGGTGATCCGGGCACGATCACGTGGCCGGGGGGCGTGGGCGTGGTCAGGCGGATCGCCGCGCCGTCGGACTCGAGCGTGCCGTACTGCGTCGGCAGCACCGACTTCGTGCTGGTGGTGACGCCGTTGTACTGGTCCATCACGCGCACGTTGGTGTCGTTGGCGGCGTTGTACTTGTTCAGCTTGTCCTGGTACGAGTTCTCGTCGTGGGCCGCCATGAACGGCCCCGCGATCGGGATCGCCGCCTTCAGCCCGGCCGTCCACGGGTTCGGCTTGTCCGGCTTCGGCGGCACCTCGACCACGGCGTGGCTCGAGTCCTCGAAGCTGCTCGCCTGCATCTCCACCGAAGCGTTGGTCATGTCGAGCGGGTCGGCGGTGTCCGCGAACGCCTTCTCCAGCGGCCCGGCCCCCGCGTTGGCCGCGTCGGCGCCGTTGCCCGACCACGACTTCGCCATGCGGTCCTGGAGGTCCTTGATGCTCTGCGCGCGCTCCAGGTACGCCGACGACAGCTCCTGCACTTGCGCGGCCGCGGCGCGCAAGCCAGCGGTGTCACCGGTTCTGAAGTTGTCGTAGATCTGCTTGCCGTCCACCTAGTCCCCCTTGAGTGTGCCGACGACGGCGCCCGCCACGGTCCGGGCGACCTGGCACGAATCCTGCTCGCCCTGGTAACCCTGGGCCGCGGTGGCGAAGGCGAGGTCGTCCGCGAGACCCACCCAGAGGTTGCAGTCGCCCTTCGCGCGCCGATCGGTGAGGTCGCTGAACACCGCCGGGTAACCGACCACCGACGGTGCGGGGTCGACGAAGCCCAGTTGCCCCGCGTCCTTCGCGCGGTAGACGCCGGCGAGGCCACCCATCCCCTGCGCTCGGTTGCCCGTGCCGATGATGATCTGGACGCTGAGCCCCTCGGCTCCGATCTGCCAGCCACAGCCGGGCCCCGCCTCGGCGAACGGCCCGGTCACGGTTGCTTCGCCCTGCGCGGGATAGCGCAAGGGGGCGAGCACGCTTTGCGGGACGAGCGCACAAGGCTTGCCCAGGTATGCGGCCGGATCGAGTGGATCCTTCACCTTCGGCGCCCGCGAGTCGGGGGCGGAGGCAGCAGTGCTGCTCGGAGCCGGCTGCGCGATGCCCGGTGTGGAGGTCGAGCACCCGGCCACCGCGGCGGCCACGAGCACGGCGCACGCCGCCCTCGCACTGGTTCGCCTCATCGTGCCTGGCCGAGCTCGGCGTTCGCCTGGTCGGTCGCCACGGTCTTGTCCTTCGCCGCCTTCAGTTTCGCGACGTAACCCTGCACGTACTGCCGCATCGAATCGTTCTGCTCCTGCAACGCGCGCAACGAGTCGCCGCCCGTGCTGACATAGCCGCTGCTGGCGGGATCCTTCCCGGGAGCCTTCAACGCCGTGACGATCTCCGCGATCTTGCGGCCGTCCGCGGTGATCTTCGTCAATTGGTCTTCCCACAGGCCGATCACGGCGTCGAGCTCCGCGGGCTCCATCTCGAACGTGCCCCCGCCGCCACCACCGCCGTAGACGGGGCCGGACACGTCGCCGAAGACGCGTTGGGCCGCACGGCCCGCTTCGCCGATGATCAAGGCGCGTTCCTCTCCCCAGTCTCACTCACCGTGATGGCGCACAGCGTAGCCATCGCCCACGGCCGTGTCAGCATTACGCGGCCGCCGTGAGACGGAGAAAAACAGGCAGCGGTTCCGGCGACTCGCGGTCACAGTACGTACGTACGGATTGCGAGGACCCCGTCCCGGCTGTCAGGATTCCAGGATGCCACGGGTCAGCCAGGATCACCTCGACGCACGCCGGCGCCAGATCCTCGACGGTTCGCGCGTGTGCTTCGCCCGCTACGGGTACGAGGGTGCCACAGTCCGCCGCCTCGAGGAGGCCACGGGTCTGTCCCGTGGCGCCATCTTCCACCACTTCCGCGACAAGGAGTCGCTGTTCCTCGCGCTCGCCGAGGACGACGCCGTGCGCATGGCCGACGTCGTGGCCGAGCAGGGCCTGGTCCAGGTCATGCGGGAGCTGCTCTCGGGTGACAGCGAGCACCCCGCCGACTGGCTCGGCACCCGGCTCGAGGTGTCGCGCCGGCTGCGCACCGACCCGGAGTTCCGCGGCCGCTGGGCCGAGCGCTCCGAGCAGCTGACCACCGCCACGCGCGAACGGCTCATGCGCCAGCGCGAAGCCGGCAACCTGCGGGACGACGTCAACGTGGACGTGCTCACCGCGTTCCTCGAGCTCGTGCTGGAAGGCCTGGTCTCGCACCTGGCGATGGGGCTGCCCGGCGACGACCTCGGGCCCGTGCTCGATCTGGTCGAGGAGACGGTGCGGCGCCACCGGCTCGGCGCCGGCCGTTACCCATCCGACCAAAAGTAGGCCGACCCCCTGGCGCACGACCATCGGCACAGTAAGTCTCACACTGCGCCGCGCGCGTGGTCGTGTTGAATGTGCCCGGTGGAATTCCTCGACGCCCACGGCCAGTCGCTCGCTGTCTTCGACTGGGCCGTGCACGAGATCGGGCCGGGTGACTGGGGTCGGGCCACGCCGTGCAGCGACTGGTCCGTGCGCGATCTCGTGAACCACCTGGTCGTCGAACAGCTGTGGGTGCCACCGCTGCTCGACGGCGCCACCCTCGACGACATCGGCGACCGCTTCGACGGGGACCAGCTCGGCGACGACCCGGTCACCACGTGGGACGCCGCGTCGCGAACGGCTCGCGAAGCCTGGCTGGTGGCCGGCGTGCCGCAGCGCACCGTGCACGTGTCCTTCGGCCTGATCCCGGCCGAGGAGTACGGCTGGCAGATGGCGATCGACTTCGCCGTGCACGCCTGGGACCTCGCCGTGGCGCTCGACCGGCCGAACCCCATTCCCTCGGACCTCGCGGCGCGCCTGCTCGAGGTCGTGCGCCCGTGGGTGGACGACTGGCAGGGCATCGGGCTGTTCGGCCCGCCGGTGGCGGTCGGGCGGTCGGCGAGCGACGTGACCCGGCTCGTGGCGCTGCTGGGCCGGCGGCCGCGCTGAGGCGCCCGACACGCCGGTTGTCACCCGTCCGACGGCCGGCGCACGTTAGGATTGTCGGCATCGTCGCAGTACAAGCCGATTTCCCGAGTAGGAGTGACTCCATTCGTGCGCGCCGCGCAATCGCCCGGTGACAGTACCGGGCCGGGTCGACATCCCGGCTGTTCCCTGACCGCCGCCCCCTCCGCCGTCCAGGACGGTGCGGCATGATCCACGTCCTGCTCTCCGTGGCCGGCGTGCTGGTCTTCATCCTCCTCACGATCGGCACCGGCCTCGCCGTCGCCGCCGAGTTCTCGCTGACCGCGCTCGAGCGCAGCACCGTCGACGCCGACGTGCGCCAGGTGGGCGACCGCCGGTCGCTCTCGGTGCAGAAGGCACACCGCACGCTGAGTTTCCAGCTCTCGGGCGCGCAGGTCGCGATCACCCTCACCACGCTGGTCACCGGTTACCTCGCCGAGCCGCTCATCGGCGAGCTCGTGCGCCCGGTCTTCGACGCGGTCGGCCTCCCCGAGCCCGTCGCCGCGGGCGTGTCGATCGCCGTCGCGCTGGTGCTGGCCACGTTCCTGTCGATGATCCTCGGCGAGATGGTGCCGAAGAACATCGCGATCGCGCGCCCGCTGCGCACGGCCCGCGCCGTGACCGGCTACCACTCGCGCTTCTCCGCGCTGTTCCGCTGGCTCATCACGCTCATGAACAACAGCGCCAACTTCGTGGTGCGCAAGTTCGGCGTCGAGCCGCAGGAAGAGCTGCGGTCGGCCCGCTCGCCACAGGAGCTCGGCTCGATCGTGCGCTCCAGCGCCGAGAGCGGGAAGCTCGACACCTCCACGGCGGAGCTGCTGGACCGCTCGCTGCGCTTCGGCGAGCGCACCGCGGAGGAGCTCATGACCCCGCGCGTGCAGGTCGAGTCGCTGACCGTGGACGACACGATCAACGACCTCATCGGGATCTCGCAGCGCACCGGGTTCTCGCGCTTTCCCGTCTACCGCGAAGACCTCGACGACGTGCAGGGCGCCGTGCACGTGAAGCAGGCCTTCGCCGTGCCCGGTGACGAGCGCGCCAGCGTGCGCATCGGCTCGGTCATGCGGCCGGTGCCGACCGTGCCCGAGTCGCTCCCGGGCGACGACCTGCTCAACCGCCTGCGCGACTCGCGTTACCAGCTCGCCATCGTCGTGGACGAGTACGGCGGCACGGCGGGGCTGGTCACGCTGGAGGACGTGGTCGAGGAGATCATCGGCGACGTCCGCGACGAGCACGACGAGCGCGAAGCCCCGGCTTCGCAGCAGCTCGGCTCCGACAGCTGGCTCGTGTCCGGCCAGCTGCGCGCCGACGAGGTCAGCGAGGTCACCGGCTTCCGCATGCCCGACGGCGATTACGAGACGATCGCCGGCCTGATCCTCGAACGCCTCGGCCGCATCCCGGCCGAAGGCGACGCCGCGGTCGTCGACGGCTGGCGGCTCACCGTCACGAGCATGGACCGCCACCGCATCGCCGAGGTGCAGGTGCGGCCCGTGCAACCCGGCCCGGCCCCGAACGCCGGGCCGGACGCCGAGCCCCGGCCGGTCACCGAACGCGAGGTGGTCGCGTGACCGACTGGCTGAACATCGCCCTCGTCGTGGTGCTGCTGCTCGCCAACGCGTTTTTCGTCGGCGCCGAGTTCACCCTGATCTCGTCGCGGCGCGACCGGCTGGAAGCGTTGCTGGAACAGGGGAAGACGCGCGCGCGGATCGTGATCAACGCGAGCCGGCACGTCTCGAGGATGCTCGCGGGCGCGCAGCTGGGCATCACGATCTGCTCGCTGCTGCTCGGCCGGCTCGGCGAGCCCGCCGTGGCCCACCGGCTGTCCGGGTTCTTCGACCTGTTCGGCCTGCCGCAACAGCTGCTGCACCCGATCTCGTTCGCGATCGCGCTGGCGTTCATCACGATGCTCCACGTGCTCATCGGCGAGATGGTGCCGAAGAACCTCGCCATCGCCGAGCCGGAGCGGCTCGCGCTGTGGCTGGTGCCCGCGCACGTGGCGTGGGTGAAGCTCGCGAACCCGGTGATCTGGTTCCTGAACTGGGTCGCGAACTCGTTCCTGCGGCTGGTGAAGGTGGAGCCGAAGGACGAGCTGGAAACGGCCTACACCTCCGACGAGCTGGCCGAGCTGCTCAGTGAGTCGCGGCGGGAGGGCCTGCTCGAACAGTCGGAGCACGAACGGCTTTCGCAGACGCTGTCGTCGGTCGCGAAGACCGTGTCCGACGTGCTCGTGCCCACGGCCCAGCTCACGACCCTCCCTTGTGGACCGACGCTCGGCGACGTGGAACGCGCGGTGTCCTCCACCGGGTTCTCGCGCTTCCCGGTCTGCACCGACGACGGCACGCTCACCGGGTACATCCACGTGAAGGACGTGCTCGACCTCGTCGGCCAGAGCCCCGACACGAGCGTGCCGGACTCGAAGACCCGGCCGCTGACCGAGCTGCGCGCCGACGCGCGGCTCGACGTGGCGCTCTCGGCGATGCGCAAGGAAGGCAGCCACCTCGCGCGAGCGCTCGACGCCGCCGGCCAGGCCGTGGGTGTCGTGGCGCTGGAGGACCTCGTCGCTTGCCGGCTTCCCAGAGGATCAGCAGCGAGGCCGCCGGAACCAGCGCCCAGAAGAACTGCGTGAGCGTGAGGTCGGTGGTGCCGAGCAGCGTGT